>JAUUPT010000003.1 GCA_030843315.1 Bacteroidaceae bacterium
TTATGTTATTGCTGAACCTCTGACAGTAGAACCTCAGTGAAGATTCATAAACATCGCAGATATACATATATAGTTTTATAAGTTTTAATTCTTTCTCCTTGGAAATCATAATTAGAAAAATGAATAGTTTTATTATTCTAATATGTTGATTTTCAAGGGGTTGAGAAGCTTCTTGATGAGATAATTAACTGAATAATAACATTTTAACAAGCGAAAAGGAGGTTGATATTCAACTACTGATTCGCATAACTAATAAAAAGAAAATGCGAAAGATAATATCTATACTTATTTTTATACTTGTGAATGTAGAGATGTCAGGGCAGGTCTCTAATCAGGATATCTTCATAAATCTGGCTATTCAAGGACGAACCTTCGAAGGTATCGGTGCTTTGAGTGCTGGGGCTTCATCAAGGCTGTTGCCTGACTATCCGGAAAAAGAAAAGCAGATCATTCTGGACTACTTGTTTAAGCCTCAATTTGGTGCCTCCTTGCACCATTTAAAGGTAGAGATCCCTGGCGATATCAATTCCACTTGTGGGACAGAGCCTAGCCATCGCCATCTGCGCAATGATCTGAATGGGAATCGTGGATACGAGTGGTGGTTGATGAAAGAAGCGAAGAAACGTAATCCGGATATTTATTTGGATGCTTTGGAATGGGGAGTCCCTTTTTGGATAGGAAACGGACAATTCTTTTCACAGGATAATGCAGAGTATATTGCCGATTTTCTGGAACTTGGGAAGCAGCAGCATGGGCTAGACATCAATTACGTAGGGATATGGAACGAAATCGGGTACGATGTGGAGTGGATCAAACTACTAAGGAATACATTGAACCAGCGTAATCTACATGCTGTGAAAATCGTGGCAGCAGACGAAATCGAAAAATGGACAATTGTCGACCAGATGGAAGGGAATGCAGAACTGTACGATGCAGTGTCACATGTGGGCACCCACTATCCGAAATACAAAAGTTCTTCTTCAGCCAAATCAATCGGAAAGAGCCTTTGGTCAAGTGAAGATGGTCCTTGGAGAGGAGACTGGACAGGTGCTAAAGAAATTATTAAGCAATATAATCGTAACTATATTGAAGGAAAGATGACGAAAACCATCATTTGGAGTCTCATCACTTCGTATAGCGACATATTGCCTCTACCTAGCTCGGGGCTGATGAAAGCCAATGAACCGTGGTCGGGATTCTACGAAACCCAACCAGCTTTGTGGGTCACGGCACACTATACACAGTTTACTCAACCCGGCTGGAAATACCTGGAAGGAAAGGCATTGGGGTATTTGGATAAAGGAGGTAGCTATGTCACCTTGGTTTCGCCCGACCTAAATGATATCTCTGTCGTTTTTGAAACGATAGATGCCCGTGAACGGCAACACATTGAGATTAATCTGCCCGGGAAGTATGCAAACAAGGAGTTTTGCGTTTGGACCACGGATTCAATTCATTCGTTCACTAAGGCAAATAGTATAAAACCAGTGAAGGATAAATTAATTTTCGTTCTGGAGCCAGGCACAGTATATACTCTTTCTACGACTACTGGTCAGAAAAAAGGAAATGAGAACAGTCCGGTTTCTGTTCCTGTCCGGAAAAAGTTCCCATTGCCCTATAAAGACAACTTTGCAAGCTATCAGGTAGGAGAACTTCCCCGCTATACCATGGACCAAGCAGGAGTATTTGAAATTGTAGAAAAAAACAATCAAAAAGTACTCGCTCAAGTTGTACCACAAATCGGGGTCGAATGGCCTTCTCATGTAAATCCGTATCCTTATACCATTATCGGAGATATGGACCTGAAAGACTATTCCATCAGCATGGATGTTTGGTTGGAACAGCCTGAAAATATGGCCTATTTGTATGGGAGGGTGAATAAAGTGTATCAAAACACCACCACATATCCGTTATCATACTATGTGAAATGGGACGGTAAAGGAAACTGGGCATTGTGCAAACAGTTGAACGCATTACAATGGGGTAAGTTAGAGTATGGAGAGAAGTGGAGAGAAATAATGCCTCTATTTTCACAAACCAAGAATGCCTTACGGTTTGATTATCAGCAGATCAAACAATTCCCGGATTCTGTGATGAAGCATCTTCCCGGTATTGTTGAAACTGTTGCCACTACAAAGAATCCAGAATCTCTTTATTTCGAAATCATCAGATGGGGCAATTATGAACTCCATCAAGAAGTTGTATTGGCTCAAGGACAAGTTGATTACCAAGCCAGATGCTGGAATGGAGCCAAACTCGAAATGAAAGGAGATAAGATTATATTCTATTTAAATGGCAAAAAGTTGGCCCAAATCAAAGATATGTCTTATGAGAAAGGATTGGCAGGATGGGGAACTGGCTGGAATACAGCCTGCTTTTCCAATCTGAAAATAGAAAGGAAATAAAGACCAAGGTTAAAAAGTAGATAATATTTATCACAATAGGTATTTTACTATATATTTGAGGTCAAGAAACTCACTACAAAAGCGTATGTATAAAGAAGGACAAGCACATATCCATTATCTACTGGATAGGCTGGCTTTGGATGATTCTGAAACAGCATTCAAAGCAATATATCTTGCTTATTATCAAAAGATAATAAGATATGTACAAATGTTTGTCAAATCCCGTGAAATACGGGAAGAATTGGTGTCGGATATCTTTGTATCACTATGGGAGAACAGAAAGAAGATGCCTGAAGTTCAGAGCTTCGATGCATATCTGTTTACCATTGCCAAGTTCAAAGTATTCAATTATATTCGTGATACCCGAAAAGATACACTCATGAATTGGGAGGAACTAACATTAGATCTTTTTTATCATACTACGACCACCCCCGAAGACGAATGTATTACAAAAGAAACGATTCAGGCAGTGAATAAAAGCATCGAAGAACTGCCTTCCAAAACTAAAATGGTTTTCAAACTCATCCGGGAGGATGGAATGAAATACAAAGATGTTTCCGCTCATTTGGGAGTTTCTATCAATACGGTAGAAACCCAAATGAAGGTAGCAGTAAAACGAATCTTAAAGGCTTTTGAAGAGTTCGAATTGTACAACTAACTTCATTGTCTGCTATCAGGTGGGCTATACTTAGTGGGAAATAGAGAAATCTTTCGTTGGAAATAGGGTAAAGACTTATTGTTTTTGCCGTTTTGAACGTTACTTTTCTTCGTCCCTCAATTGCGGGCCGAAGGGTTTCCTGTTGCGGGCTCTACGTTTTTCAATTGCGGGCTGAAGAGCCCGCAGCTGCAAAACGAAATAAAGTATGAGGCATATTTGCATTATGTGCCGTCCATTTGGGGATAAAGTATGAGGCAAATGGACATTATGCAATGGGATTTCCTGGGAAATGACGCTAATTGGGGCAGTAAAGTCTGAATTTAACATAAGTGGCAACGTGAAGTTTATCGGCTGATAATAAGATTGTTATACCCAATATAGCGGCAAGGGGGTATAAGGAGTAAATAATCCTTGTACACCCTTGCGGATTCTTATACACCCGTAATCGCTGGTATATTAGCGGATTACTCGCCGGGTGTAGGGTGTATAAGGAAGTTGCAAAATTCCGTGTGGGGTACTGAATAGAAAAATGGCGGAATCGGCCTTTAGCGCAGCAGCAATTCCTCTTCGTTGTAGCGGGGACGATCCTTCACTTCAATATAAATTTTACCGATATATTCGCCTACAATACCCAAGGATACCAATACTACACCACCTACCAGCCAGATGGAGATTATCAAAGATGCCCATCCGGGCACGGCATCGTGCAGATAGTAAACGCGCAGTGTCCAAAGCGTAACGAAGAAAGCTATCAGGATGAAGATGCAACCCAGCCAGAAAATCATCCGTACCGGCTTTACCGAGAAAGAGGTAATGCCGTCGATGGCAAAGTTCAGCATCTTCTTGAATGGGTATTTCGATTCTCCGGCGAAACGTTTGTCGCGGTTGTAATAGACGCAGGCTGTCTGATAGCCGATGAGAGGCACCATTCCGCGCAGGTAGAGGTTGCGCTCGCGAAAGCGGCAGAGCTGCTGGATGGCACGACGGCTCATCAACCGGTAGTCGGCATGATTATAGATAGACTTTACCCCCATTATTTTCATCATCCGGTAGAAGGCGAGGGCAGTGGTACGCTTGAAGAGAGTATCGGTCTTGCGTTCCCGGCGTACACCGTAAACGATATCGCAGCCTTCCATGTAGTGTTCCAGCATCTCGGGGATGGCGTTGATGTCATCTTGCAAGTCGGCATCTATGGAGATGGCGGCGTCGCACCGTTCCTTGACGGCGTTCAGTCCCGCCATGAGTGCATTCTGATGTCCTACGTTGGCTGCCAGATTCAAGCCGCAGGCATAAGGGGTGTTTTGGTGAAGATCTTTGATGATGCTCCAGGTGTGGTCGGTACTACCATCGTTCACGTATAGTATGTAGCTTTCGGGAGCTATGCGCCCTTCGGCTGTCAGGCGGTCGAGCAGTTGAGACAATCGTTTGTGCGTTTCGCATAATACGGCTTCTTCTTTATAGCAAGGCACTACGACGGCAAGTACTGGAGTCTTTTCCATAATCAATTATTCTTTTTGCAATATTCGTAAGAAATCGTGAGAAATACAAATTATCTTCCTTTGTATTTGAAAACAAATCTCACCAGCAGGAAGTTTACCGGGATGGCGATGGCAAATACCGGTACGGGAGCCAATGGTTTGGACAGTCCTAACCAAAGGAACAGATTCAGTAGTCCCATGTGCAGGAGGTAGTTGACCAGGTGGGCGCCGCCGAAGCCAATGGCTTTCTTCCAGGATGGCTTCTTTCGGAAAGTGAAGAAGGCTGTCAGATAGAAATTGGCAATGAAACTAACAATATATCCTATGCTGTAGGCTACGTTGACATTGACAGCCTGCTGGAGCATAAAGTATAGTCCATAGTGCAGGGCGGTGGCAGCAACGCCTACTATCGCGAAACGAATAAACTCCGGTAATTGCTTCAGTCTCTCCATATTCATAGAATTGAGATGACAAAGTTAGGGATTGTTACAGAATAATTTGTACTTTTGCGCACAGAAATCACTAAAAACAGAAATATATGTCGGATGATAGGAAGAAAGCGTTCTGGTTTATCGCATTACTCAGTGTGCTTGTGATACTCCCTTTCCTGGGAGAAACGATTTTTTATTCTAAAGGAGAACCGCGTGAGGCTATCGTAGCCTATTCTATGCTGGAAAGTGGCAACTGGATACTTCCGGTGAATTATGGTACTGATATTGCCTATAAACCCCCTTTCTTCTATTGGGCGATTGCCGCTGTTTCTTCCCTCTTAGGGGGAGTGACGGAATATTCATCCCGCCTGCCGTCCGCTCTTGCATTTCTGGCTATGCAACTGGTGTTCTTTACCTTTATAGCCAAGCGTAAAGATGTAAAGACAGCTTTTCTTGCTTCGATTCTTCTTTTATCTTCTTTTGAAGTGCATCGTGCCGCGTTGGCATGTCGGGTGGATATGGTACAGGTGTCGTTCATTGTCATCTCCCTATGCTTGCTGTTCCGCTGGGACGAGAAGGGATGCCGGGGCATTCCCTGGCTGGCTGTTCTACTGATGGGATGTGCTACGCTGACCAAAGGGCCGGTAGGTTCCATATTCCCTTGCGTCTGCATCGGTCTTTATCAGTTGTTGCGCGGGCGTGCTTTCTGGAAAACATTCTTCTTGTTGCTGCCTGTGGGGTTGCTTTCTCTGATTCCTTACGCAGTTTGGGCCGGTGCCGCCTACGCGCAGGGAGGACAGTCCTTCCTGGATTTGGTGCTGGAAGAAAATACGGGACGCTTCATGGGCAAGATGTCCTACGACTCGCACGAGAATCCGATATGGTATAATTTCCTGACCGTTATCTGGGGATGGATACCTTGGACGCTGGTTCTGCTTCTTTCCCTCTTCGGACTGAAGTGGAAGACTATCAGTTGGTTGCCCGAGGGGGCATCTTTTGGTGAACGCATCAGGAAGGCCTGGGATAAGTTCCGTTCACAGTCGCCCTTGCAACTGTTCACGTGGGTGGTCATTCTGTTCATCTTTATATTCTATTGCATTCCCAAGAGCAAGCGCAGTGTCTACCTGCTTCCTATCTATCCGTTTATGGCGGTACTGATAGCCGAGTATCTGTTGGCATTGGTGCAGCGTGGGGCAAAGGTGTTCAAGGTTTCTGCAAATCTATTTGCGTCTCTGTGCCTGATACTTACGGCAGTCTTTATGGCCGTGCGCTTCGGCCTGGTACCGGATAGTGTTTTCGGAAGTGGACGCCATGCGGCTGAAAACGTGGCTTTTCTGCATGCCCTGGAAGAAACCGCCCTTTCTATCCCCAAGTGGTGCCTGGTAGTGCTTCCTCTGATAGCAGCCTTGTGCACATGGATGTCCGTAGCCAAACGGTCCGGTGCTTATTCCTTATTATATAGCATTGCCGGATGTATGCTTTGCCTGTTTGTTTCTTTGGATGCGGTATACCAGCCTACGGTATTGGCGGTCAAGTCGGATAAGCATCTGGTTAGACAGATTAGGGAGCAGGTGCCTCAGGGAACGGTTTATTCGTATGCCGATATGAGTTTTTATGGTGCCAACTTCTATATGAACGATCAGATGCGGCACTTTGAGAAGGATCTTCCGTCCGGCGAAGGGTATGTAGTGTTGCCGGAGAAAAAGAAGGATTCGTTGTTTGAAGAATTCGGTGATAAATACGAGTTCGAAGAGATATTCTTTACGACGAAGCGCAGTTGCGACTTACGTGATGAAATTTATATGTTTAAGTTTAAAGAGAAATAAATGTCACCTATTGCAATCATTGATAAATATTATCCGGAGGATAACGAGCAGAAACGTATCCTGCTGGTGCATAGTCGCCTGGTGGCCGAGAAAGCTGTCTGGATTGCCGAACGCCACCCTGAACTCCATCTGGATAAAGACTTTTTATATGAAGCCGGTATGTTGCACGATATCGGTATCTTCCTGACCAATGCTCCGGCCATCTCCTGCTTTGGCGACCAGCCTTACATCTGCCACGGCTATTTGGGAGCCGACCTGATGCGGCGCGAGGGGTATCCACGCCATGCATTGGTATGCGAAAGACATACCGGTGCCGGACTTTCGCTGGACGATATTATGTCGCAGAACCTGCCTGTACCCCATCGGGATATGCTTCCGGTAAGTCTGGAAGAGCAAGTAGTCTGCTTTGCTGATAAGTTTTACTCCAAGACCCATCTGGAACGGGAGAAGACAGTAGAAAAGGCGCGGAAGAGCCTTGCCTATTTCAGCAATGCAGGTTTGCAACGTTTTAACCATTGGTGCGAACAGTTCTTGTAGCAATCTAAATTTCTTTAAAAAGGGAGATTATCCGTATAAAATACGTACTTTTGCCCCTTCAAGCGTAAACTATTAGTTAATGACGCCATTGAAAGCAAATACATTCATATCATTCATACTACTATTCGTCTTGCTTCTTCTTTCCAATGAGGCTGTTTCTCAGCGTCGCGGAAGGGGAACCACGCCTGCCAATACTCAACAGACAGACTCTCTGCAACCGGGGACGACGCTGCCGAATGACTCTTTGCAGCATGATACGGTAGCAGCACCTGCTCCTAAAAAGGAAGCATTGGATGCTCCCGTTGCTTATGAAGCCAATGACTCCATTGTATTTACACAAGCCGGTTATGCCCATCTCTACGGACAAGGCAAGGTGACTTATCCCGGCGCTGACCTGGAGGCTGATGTCATTTCTATGGATATGGATAACAGTACCGTTTTTGCCCGTGGCGTGGCGGATTCTGTGGGTACGGTGAAAGGTCGCCCGGTCTTTAAAGACGGAGATACTTCCTATGAAACAGATACTATCCGCTATAACTTCAAGAGTAAGAGAGGTATTATCAGTAATGTGGTCAGCCAGCAGGGCGAAGGCTATGTGACCGGAAACAATGCGAAGAAAGGGAATAATGACGAGCTTTATATGCGAAGCGGGCGCTACACGACGTGCGACCATCATGAGCATCCTCACTTCTATATGCAGATGACCTATGCCAAAGTACGCCCCAAGAAGAATGTGGTGACAGGACCTGCTTATCTGGTGGTGGAAGATGTGCCGTTACCCTTGGCCGTTCCGTTTTTCTTCTTCCCATTCTCAAGCAGTTATCAATCAGGTTTCCTGATGCCTACCTATATGGACGACTCCAACCGTGGTTTCGGTTTGACGGACGGCGGTTACTACTTTGCCATCAGCGATGAGATGGACTTGAAGTTGAGAGCAGATATCTTCACGAAAGGTTCGTGGGCGCTGAATGCAGAATCGAACTATATGAAGCGTTACAAGTATTCCGGTATGTTGCAGGCCAACTATCAGGTGACAAAGACAGGTGACAAGGGATTGCCGGACTATACGGTAGCCAAGGACTTCAAGGTTGTGTGGTCGCACCGTCAGGACCCCAAAGCCAGTCCTAATTCTACTTTTTCTGCCAGTGTAAACTTTGCAACCAGTAGTTACGAGCGGACTAACATCGGTAACCTGTATAATGCGCAGGCCATGTCGCAGAATACCAAGACTTCCAGTGTCAGCTATTCACGCAACTTCCCCGACCAGCATCTGAGTATTGCTGCATCAAGTAACATTGCCCAGACGATGGCGGATTCCTCCATTGCTGTGACCTTGCCCGACTTGACGATTTCTTTGAGCACGATTTTTCCTTTCAAACGGAAACATCCGGTAGGTGATGAGAAGTGGTATGAAAAGATATCCGTTCGCTATACAGGCCGTATGAAGAACAGCATCAAGACCAAGGATAATTTGTTGTTCAAATCCAGTTTGGTGAAAGATTGGCAGAATGGTATGCAGCACGATGTACCGATCAGTGCTACTTTTACATTGTTCAAGTACTTCAACCTGACGCCGACGGTCAACTATACGGAACGTTGGTACACCCGCAAGATAAAGCAGGATTGGGATGTGCAGAACCAGGAAGTGGTGAATGATACTACTTACGGTTTCCATCGTGTCTATAATTATAGTGCCAGTCTGGGTATCAATACCAAGGTTTATGGCATGTATAAGCCTATCTTCCTTCCTAAGAAAGAGATACAGATTCGCCACGTCATTACGCCTTCGGTAAGTATCAGTGCTGCGCCGGACTTTACTACTCCAAACTATGGTTATAATGGCTCTTATATCAAAGAGATGAGCAATGGAGTGCGTGATACGGTGAGCTATTCCTATTATGCCAATCAGGCGTTCAGTCCGCCAAGTGGAGGAAAACAAGGAACTATCTCGTTCAATATCTCCAATAACCTGGAGATGAAGTATAAGGATAAGAATGACTCTATCCGTAAGGTGAGTCTGATTGACGACCTGAGTATGGGTATCAGCTATAATACTGCTGCCGAGGTTCGTCCATGGAGTGATTTGACTTTCAATCTTCGTATGAAGTTGAGCAAGAGCTATACCCTTAGTATGGCGTCTACCTTTGCCACCTATGCCTATGAGTTCGATAGTAGTGGAAATGTTGTGACGGGTAATCGCACGGAATGGTCTTATGGACGTTTCGGACGTTGGTCGGGCTATGGCACCTCTTTCAGTTGGACGGTGAATAATGATAGCTGGAAAAAGATAAGAGGTTTCTTTACCGGAGAGAAGGAAGAAGATAAAGATAAGGATAAGAACAAGGATGCTTCAAGCGAAGAGGATAGTGACACTGAAGAGGGTAGTGACGACAGCGGTGTTCCTAAGAAGAAAGTGGAGAAGGCTACTGCCGATGCCGATGGGTATCAGGCATTCAAGATGCCTTGGTCTATAAACATCAGCACCGGTTTCAACATCACAGAGGATAGGACGAAGCCTATCAATAGAGAGAGCATGCGCTATCCGTATAAGTTCAGTTTGAACTCCCTTAATATTAACGGTAATATCAAGCTAACCAATAAATGGGCTGTCAGCTTCAATTCCGGTTATGACTTCAACGCGAAGGAGATTACGCAGACTGCTTTCAATATTACCCGCGACCTGCACTGTTTTACCATGACCGCTGCTCTTTCTCCTTTCGGGAGATATAAGTACTATAACTTCACCATCCGTGCTACTGCACAGATTCTGCAAGACTTGAAGTGGGAGCAGAGAAGCCAGACGCAGACTAATATCCGGTGGTATTAATAGAATGATAGAACGGTAAAGTGATAAAAAAGATAAAGTGATAGAGTGGTAATGTTCTTACCACTCTATTTCTTTTTCTCCATGTTCTTTCAGATAATCATTTGTTTTGCTGAAATGCTTGTTGCCGAAGAAACCGTTATAGGCTGAGAGGGGAGAAGGGTGTGCGGAAGTCAGCACTAAGTGCTTGTTACGGTCAATGAAAGCGCCTTTACGCTGTGCATAAGCTCCCCAAAGAATGAAAACAAGATGTTCTTTCTCCTCGGCAAGTACACGGATGGCTGCATCCGTAAACGTTTCCCAACCACGGTTCTGGTGAGAACCTGCCTGATGCGCGCGTACGGTGAGTGTAGCGTTGAGTAGCAGTACGCCTTGTTCTGCCCAGCGAGTCAGGTTGCCGGTAGCAGGGGCATCTGTGCCGATATCATTCTTTATTTCCTTGAAAATATTGACTAAAGAAGGTGGGAATGGAACACCGTCATTCACAGAGAAGCAAAGTCCGTGTGCCTGTCCCGGGCCATGATAAGGGTCCTGACCGATAATTACCACTTTTACTTTGTCGAAAGGGCAAAGGTTGAAAGCATTGAATATCAACTTTCCCGGGGGATATATGGCACATGTAGTGTATTCGTTTCGCACGAAGTCTGTCAATGTGCGAAAGTAATCTTTCTCAAACTCGGGTTGCAGATGTGCTTTCCAACTTTCTTCTATTTGAACATTCATAATTGTTGGGTTAGTAGTTTCGGATGCTAAAGTACAAAATAAAAAATAAAGTCCAACCTTTTGAAGGGTTGAACTTTAATATGAGTAGGGTTCGTATTTATCAAATCAGATGGATGTCATGCTCCTTGCATGCTTTGCGCATATCTTCCGGCCAGATGCTGGCTTGTATTTCGCCGATGTGGGCCTTGCGCAGGTAGAACATACACAAGCGTGACTGTCCGATACCACCACCGATAGAAAGCGGAAGTGTGTCGTCCATCAGACGTTTGTGGAAGTAAAGTTCCAGACGTTTCTCTTCACCTTCCTGTTTGAGCTGGCGTATCAAGGCCTCTTTATCTACACGGATACCCATGGACGAAAGCTCAATGCTGCGTTGCAATACATCGTCCCACAACAGCAGGTCGCCATTCAGTCCGGGCAGGCCGTTCAGTCCGGGAGTGGTGTAGTCATCGTAGTCCGGGGCGCGTCCGTCGTGTTTCTTCCCGTCACCCAGTTCGCAGCCAATACCGATGATGAATACAGCGCCATATTTCTTGCAGATGGCATGTTCACGGCATTTGGGTTCTAAGTTAGGGTAGAGCTGGCGTAGTTCTTCGGCATGGATGAAGTGCAGCTTCTGCGGGCAAGGCAGACATGGCTTGATTTCCGGATACATTTCATATACCATATATTCGGTGCGCACCATGGCGGCATAGATCCGGGTTACGATTTCTTTGAGGAATTCTACCGTGCGGTCTTTGGCAGTAATGACGCGTTCCCAGTCCCACTGGTCTACATAGAGAGAATGCAGGTTGCCCAGTTCCTCGTCGGCACGGATGGCGTTCATGTCTGTATAGATACCGTATCCCGGTTCTATGTGATATTCGGCAAGCGTCAAGCGTTTCCACTTGGCAAGGGAGTGCACTACTTCAGCTTGTGCATCGCCTAAATCTTTGATAGGGAAAGAAACGGCACGTTCCACCCCGTTGAGGTCATCGTTGATACCCATACCTTTCAAAACGAAAAGCGGAGCGGTGACACGTCGCAGGCGCAGTTCAGAAGAAAGGTTCAACTGAAAGAACTCTTTGATCTGTTTAATCCCTAATTCTGTCTGTTTTAAGTCCAATAAAGGTTTATAACCTTCCGGTGTTATCAGGTAGCTCATAAGTTTATAGTATCTATCTTATATTAAATTGCATGGCAAAGATATGAATAATATCAATACTTGCTTCTGTTTTAGACTGAAAAATAACAAATTGTTTGTTTATTCTCCTTTGATGGTCTCAAAATAATAGAAGGGAATACATAAACAATACGATAGAAAAAACGCTTGAACGTTAGGAATGTGATGAGATTTTTTATACTTTTGCATCCGCATTAAGGCTCCGTAGCTTAGTGAATAGAGCGTCAGATTCCGGTTCTGAAGGTCCTGGGTTTGAGTCCCAGCGGGGTCACTAAATAGAGAAACTCCCTTTGCATGAATACTTTGCAAGGGGAGTTTTTCTATATATGCTTGATCAGTTCAAAATCTATGTTGTTTCGTTACTGTTTGTGGCGAGTGCTTCGCACAATTTCTCCCAGTTATCACACAGCGTCTGCATAGAGGGAAACAGCAGGTTGGCACCGGCATCCAGCAGCACTTGTCCATCCAGCGGACCGGTATTGACGGCAACGGTAAAGATGCCTGCCGCTACTCCGGCCTGCACGCCGATAGGGGCATTCTCTACTACGATGGCTTCGTTGGCTTTGACGCCCGCCTTCTCCAATCCCATCAGATAAGGTTCGGGATGCGGTTTGCCATATTTCACGTCGAAAGCAGTTACCATGCGCTCGCGCTCGAACATGCCGGGGAAATTATGGGCAAGCCGATTCAGTAGTGAGTGCTGCCCCGAACCGGTGACTAATATAGGAGTAAGCCCTGCCGATTTTACCTTTTGCAATACTTCCCAGGCACCGGGCATACGCTCCGGTTCCGGGTTCTTGCCAAACTCTGCACTTTTCTCGGCATAGATGTTTTCGATCATTTCGGGAGTGGCATCCTTGCCATATTGCCGTTGATAGACAAGATTAATCGTCGAGGCTCCCGTGCGACCTTCGTGCATATAGGCTTCTTCGCGGCTCAGGTGCAAGCCGTGGCGCTCCATCACCTTATGCCATGCATCGGCATGATAGGGCATGGAGTTGAACAAAACACCGTCCATGTCGAACAGTACAGCCTTCAAGTTGATAAAAGAATGCCCGCTACCTTGCAGATAGCGGGCAATAGATTCTTGTATTTTCATGCTTACAGTCTTGCCTGGATAGCTTTGGATTCTTCTTCGTAACCCGGCTTGTTCAGCAATGCAAACATATTTTTCTTGTATGCCTCTACGCCCGGTTGGTTGAAAGGATTCACGCCCAGGATGTAACCGCTGATACCGCAAGCAATTTCAAAGAAATACAGCAGACCGCCGATACTTTCTTCGTTCAATGCGGGGATTACGATGCGCATGTTGGGTACACCGCCATCTACGTGGGCGAGTTGAGTTCCCAGTTCAGCCATCTTGTTCACTTCGTCCACGTGCTTGCCGGCGAGGAAGTTCAGACCGTCGAGGTTGGCTGCATCCGAAGGCACTTGCAGGGAGTGCTGTGTTTTTTCTACAGAGATCACGGTTTCGTAGATGGTACGTTCGCCTTCCTGAATCCATTGTCCCATGGAATGCAGGTCGGTAGAGAAGTCTACGGCAGCAGGGAAGATACCCTTGTTTTCCTTACCTTCCGATTCTCCGTAAAGCTGCTTCCACCATTCGCTTACGTAGTGCAGTTTGGGGTTGAAGTTCACGAGGATTTCAATCTTCTTGCCATTCTTGTAAAGCTCGTTGCGGGTAGCGGCATAGATAGCAGCCGGGTTCTCGGCAAACGGAACATCTTTTCCGCATGCTTTCTCCATAGCCACTGCACCTGCCACCAGCTTCTCGATATCGAAACCGGCAATTGCGATAGGCAGCAGACCAACCGGAGTCAGTACAGAGAAGCGACCGCCCACATTGTCGGGGATGATGAAAGACTTGTAGCCTTCGTTATCGGCAGTGATGCGGGCAGCACCCTTCTTGGCATCGGTGATGGCAACGATTACTTTCTTTGCCATATCCTTGCCGCGCTGGTCTTCGCATTGCTTTTTCAGCAGACGGAAAGCCAAAGCCGTTTCGGTAGTTGTTCCTGATTTGGAGATATTGATAACACCGAACTTCTTGTCTTTCAAGAATTCAGTGAGTTCGTACAGATAATCTTCACCGATGTTGTGTCCTGCATACAGAATGACCGGAGCGGTTTTCTTGTCCTGCAACCAGGTGAAGCTGTTTGACAATGCCTCGATTACCGCACGTGCGCCGAGGTAGCTTCCGCCGATGCCGGCAACGATTACCACTTCGCAGTTGTCACGCAGTACTTGTGCAGTAGCCTTCAGGTCAGCCAGATGTTCCTTGGTGATGGAAGAGGGGAGGTGCAACCAGCCTAAGAAATCGTTACCTTTGCCGGTACCATTCTCTAATGCTTCTTGTGCAGCCTTTACTTGGGCTTCGTAGGCGAAGACATTTTCTTTGGAAATGAATCCAAGAGTCTTTTCAATGTTCAAACTAATCATAATATTCAATGTTTTTAGTAGCCTCTCCCCCGACCCCTCCCCCGTAGGGAGGGGAGGCTTGAAGTTACTTCAGTTTATAATTATATTACAGTTCTATCCTTATTCCCCTCCCTACGGGGGAAGGGTTAGGGGAGAGGCCGCTATCTAAACGAGTCCGTCAGCAGCTTGATTTCAATCATCGGCGAGATGCGCTCGTACAAGATATTGTAAACGGCATCCACTATCGGCATATTGACGTGGAAGTGCTTATTGATTTCCTTGATACATTTTGTTCCGTAATAGCCTTCGGCTATCATTTCCATTTCTATCTGCGCACTCTTCACGGAGTATCCCTTGCCAATCATCGTACCGAACGTACGGTTACGGCTGAAGTTGGAATATCCCGTCACCAGCAGGTCGCCTAAGTAAACAGAATCGCTCACGTTCCGGTTCAGCGGATGCACCGTTTGCAAGAAACGGTTCATTTCCTGTATGGCGTTGGACATCAGCACAGCCTGGAAGTTGTCGCCATACTTCAATCCGCTGCAAATGCCGGCGGCAATGGCGTATACATTCTTCAATACCGAACTGTATTCAATACCCACAACGTCGTTGCTGACCGAAGTCTTGATGAACGAACTTGCCAGCCGGCGGGCGATGGAACATGCCTTGTCGGTGTCGGGGCAAGCGATGGTTAAATAAGAAAGGCGTTCCAGGGCTACCTCCTCTGCATGGCAGGGGCCTGCCAGTACAGCGATGTTTTCAGCCGGTACGCCATATTCTTTAGTGAAGTACTCCGATACAATCAGGTTGTCGTCGGGCACAATACCTTTAATAGCTGTGATGATGCACTTGTCCTTAATCTTGGTCTTCAACTTCTTCAAGTGCGACTTCAGATAAGGAGAAGGGGTTACGAAGATGAGCGTATCAGACTCTTTCACCACATCGTTGATGTTGGAACTGAAGTTGATACGCTGCATATCAAACTTGACGCCCGTCAGGTAGGCAGGGTTGTGGCCCAGTCGTTTGAAGTCGGTAATACGGTCGTCGCGCCGCATATACCAGTTTATCGACTCTGCTTGGGCGAGTACCATCTTTGCAATGGCTGTTGCCCAACTTCCTCCGCCCATGATGGCTATCTTACCGGGTAGTTTCATATTGAATTAATAATGAAAAGTGAAAAATGAAAAGTGAAAAGGTATATGTCTTCCTATCCCCTTCTCATTTTTCATTATTAATCTTTAATTGAATTAAGCCAGCCAGCCACGTCGTTAACGGTCGGGTTTGCCAGTTCCAATTTATATTTCTTGTTGATGCCGCAGATGTCCATGTGCAATTTCTGCGGATTCACGTCTTTCATGTCACTTACCAGGTTGTAGCCGGCTTTCTGGATAACGGGTACCCAATCCTCGGCGATGCCCAGTTCCATAAATTTGGCGGGAGCGTCTTTCGGAATAACCTTTTCGGGGCGCATCTGTGGGAAGAAGAGTACTTCCTGGATGAATGCCTTGCCCGTCATCAGCATGGTCAGGCGGTCGATGCCGATACCGATGCCCGATGTGGGGGGCATACCGTATTGCAGTGCTTTCAAGAAGTCCTGGTCGATGAACATTGCTTCGTCATCGCCCTTCTCGCTCAGTTGCAGCTGGTCTTTGAAGCGTTCTTCCTGATCTATCGGGTCGTTCAACTCGCTGTATGCGTTGGCAAGTTCCTTGCCGTTTACCATCAGCTCGAAGCGTTCGGTCAAGCCCGGCTTGCTGCGGTGCATCTTGGTGAGCGGACTCATTTCCACGGGGTAGTCGGTGATGAAGGTAGGCTGTATGAAAGTACCTTCGCAGAACTCGCCGAAGATTTCGTCTATCAGCTTGCCCTTACCCATCGTGTCGTCTATCTCCATTTTCAGTTCCTTGCATATCTGGCGGATTTCCTCTTCGCTCTTGCCGTTGAGGTCGTATCCGGTTTTTTCCTTAATGGCGTCCAGGATGGGCAGACGGCGGTAGGGAGCCTTGAAACTGATGGTCTTGCCGTCGATTTCGGTTTCCGTTCCACCGTTTACGGCGATGCAGATGCGCTCCAGCAATTTCTCGGTGAAGCTCATCATCCAGTTATAATCCTTATATTGTACGTACAGTTCTACGCAGGTAAATTCCGGGTTATGGTTCTTGTCCATACCTTCGTTGCGGAAGTTCTTTCCGATTTCATAAACACCTTCAAAACCGCCTACGATCAACCGCTTCAGATAAAGTTCGGTAGCGATGCGCAGGTAGAGGTCCATATCCAGCGAGTTGTGATGGGTGATGAAGGGGCGTGCACTGGCACCACCGGGGATGGATTGCAGGGTGGGGGTTTCTACCTCCGTATAACCAGCTTCGTCCAGTACGGCACGCATGGTGCGGATGATGGCGGCACGTTTCATGAAAGTTTCCTTCACGCCGTCGTTCACAATCAGGTCTACATAGCGTTGACGATAGCGCAATTCGGGGTCATCGAAGGAATCGTAGGCTACGCCGTCCTTATATTTTACGATAGGCAGCGGACGCAGGCTCTTGGAAAGTACGGTCAATTTCTGGGCATGGATGCTGATTTCTCCCATCTGGGTGCGGAATACAAAGCCCTCGATGCCGACGATGTCGCCTAAGTCGAGCAAACGTTTGAACACGGTGTTGTACATCTCCTTGTCCTCTCCCGGGCAGATGTCATCGCGGGTGATGTACACCTGGATGCGTCCTTTGGAATCCTGTAATTCGATGAAGGATGCCTTCCCCATGACGCGGCGGCTCATGATACGTCCGGCTACGGACACTTGGCGAGGCTCTGCTTCGTCTTTAAATTCAGCTTTAATATCGGTAGAGAAAGCATTGGTTACATACTCTGCTGCGGGATAGGGTTCGATGCCCATCGCGCGAAGTTCATTCAGACTGTTGCGTCGAATAATTTCCTGTTCACTTAGTTCTAATACGTTCATTTCGCTATAATTCACTCAATTTGGAGGCAAAAGTACGAAACATTTTTCAGATAGCGAATCTTTTTACTTAAATAAACTATTTTGTGACATCTGTGGTTTGGAATGAAAAAGAATCATCCCTAAAATTATATTGTAATGACAACATTAAAGTCTTTTATCGTGGCTCATGCCGATGTCCTGGACAATCTGTTCCGGTTTTCGGCGGAGCATACCTGTCGCAGCCTGCTCCACAGCCTGGAGAGTTTCACGGACATGGAAGTCCTTGGCTTTGCCGACCTGACGGCAGGGCTTTTCCTGAGTTTTGAGCACTATCTGCTGTCTTCCGGTTGCTCTCGGAACACCTCCGCATGCTATTTCCGTGCCTTGCGTGCCGTTTGCCGGCAGGCGGAGAGGCAAGGGTTGCTGACGGATGCCCGCCCCCTTTTCGACGGTGTGTTTATGGGATACGAAGAAACGGGGAAACGGGCATTGAACCTTGGGCAACTCCGTGTTCTGGCGGATGCCGACCTGGAAGAGGTGCCGGCCCTGGCGATGGCACGCGATTTCTTCATCCTGTCCTATTACCTGCGGGGAATCCCCTTCATCGATCTGGCGCACTTGCGCCGTACCGACATCGAGGGTAATATCCTCCGCTACCACCGCAGCAAGACGGGGCAGCCGCTGGCCGTCACCCTGGAACCCTGGATGTGGGAGATTATCAACCGCTATTCACCCGATGATGCGGATTCCCCCTATCTGCTGCCAATCATCCGCCGCCCCGGCTCCATCCGCGAAGAGAGGCAGCAGTACGAAAGCGCCCTGCGGCTCTACAACAAGCATCTGGAACGTTTGTCTGAGAGGCTGGAGCTGGGGGTGAAGCTGACTTCATACGTGGCGCGCCATACCTGGGCCACGCTGGCGTATAATGAAGACGTGCCGGTGTCTAAAATCAGTGCGGGGCTGAGCCATGCTTCGGAGGAAATTACGCATACCTACCTGCGCTCGTTTACAGCGGAGCAACTCGCAGTCGTAAACCTGCAGATGGCATCATTAATCAATCCGGCAGCTGAAAAAGAATGGAAAGAAAAAGAGAGGGGAAAGGTAAAAAAAAGGCCTCATAAAGACGTTCCGATTCCCGGTAGGAAACGGAACACTTACGGCGGTAAAGGAACAATTTTCCATTGAAACAAGCAAGGAAAGCAAGAATTTTTTATCGTATTTCCCTGCTTTTCTGTAAAAATTCAGTCCATTCATAACAATTTGCATGATAAAATCTGTTCTCTTTTTCTGAAAATTAGGTTTTGTCTAAAAAAGTCATGTCAAGAAATACGATATTCCTGTAATAATATAATATATCCGTTCAAAGCGCCCCGCTTTTTTGTTTGAAGGCACTACTTTCCCTACCCATATTCCGGTACGGGCGCATCTTATTATAAAATGGAAGAAAACGGAAGGGGCAGAACCGGCATTTGTTTGTCTTTTTGTACCGGTAGCCAGCCGTTATCCTCCTGATTTATGGTTGAAATGTCGTCCGTTCCGTTTCCTACCGGGAAACGGAACATCCTTAACAAACAGACAATAGTTACATTTAAAACAAAACGCTATGTTAACACTCAGGACAAAACTTGCCTTGGCAATATTGCACGACATCCGGCACGAGGATTACCGGTTGAGCACTTCCTTCAATTATCCCCCTTCCGAAATGGCTTGTTTATTGCAATCCCTCTCCCAGGGGCATCTTATCACACTGATGGAAAATCAGCCTTGCGACTTGCCCGAATCCTACCGCCTTGCTTGCGAATATCATAAAATCAGTCTTCTCTCCATTCTCGAAACCCTGGGTGAAGGTGTTTACTTCAATCATCCCAGCGACGAGAACTTCTACTCCCGCTACGGCACCACTGCCCGCAAACTGGGCGTTGTCAACCAGATGACCCGCTCCTACCTGGAGGAAATATCCATTGCCGAAATCCCTCAAATATAGCCATGAAACGACTTTCCCTGTTGGTTCTCTTACTCTGCACCCTCAGCAGCGCTGCCCTTGCCCAACGCGTGGCGTTGCGCACCGACCTGCTGTTGTGGGGGACCACCACGCCCAACGCAGGAGTGGAGGTCAGTATCCAGCGCCATTTCACAATGGCACTGAACGGCGCCTACAATGCCTGGAAGTTCGGCAACGACATGAAGCTGAACCTCTACCTGCTGCAGCCGGAATTGCGATACTGGCCCTGCCGCAAGTTCGAAGGGCACTTCTTCGGGCTGCAGGGACATTACGCCTACTACAACGTGGGGCAGATACCCTTCCTGCCGGGCATGGAGAACATCATATACCGGGGCGACCTCTACGGCGGAGGTCTTACCTACGGCTATCACTGGGTGCTGGGCGACCGCTTCTCCATAGAAGCCGTGATAGGCGGCGGGTATGCCCGCATGGAATACGACAAGTACCGGTGCGCGAGCTGCGGCGAGCGCATGGGACATTATATAAGGAACTATTTCGGCCCTACCCGGGCGGGTGTGTCACTCATTTACTTTATCCGATGAAAGTTATGGTAATTCTCTGCTGCATACTATGGTCCTGCACCTCCTGCACGTTCAGTTTCGACGAGCCGGAAGTGTGCCCCTACAATGTACGCCTGAATTACCGCTATGCCGGCAAGCCCGATGCCGGCCAGCTCTCCGTATACGTGGACAATATCCGGCAGTTCCTTTTCAATGAGGACGGGGTGCTGGTGGACGTGCGGATGCTGAAAGGCGACAGCCTGGAATACTGGCAGGGCGAGCTCGCCCCCGGACGCTACACCCTGGTGGCATGGGGGAACCCGGGAACGGAAAGCGACGTGCTGCCGGCGCCCGAACCCGGCATGACGCAACTGCGCGAACTGATGATGACCTCCGCCGCCCGTACCCCCGCAGGCAGTTACCGCGGCAACACCGAACGGCTCTACTACGGGTACGGCACATTCGAGGTTCCCGCCACGGGCGCCTCGGTGAACCGCACCATGTACCTGACGCACTGCCACACCGCCCTCCGGTTCACCGTCCGCTGGGAAGAAGGGTACCGCCCGGCGGAAGGCACGGGCGGATATACGCTCCGCCTGCGGGGTGTCCCTTCCGAATACGGGTTCCCGATGGGATATGACATACCGCTGGCAGTGGGTGACGGGGCATTCTCCTTCCCCACTATCGGCAGCCCCGTGACGTGGCACCGGACAAAGGCGGCGATGAACTATAATGATGAACTGACGGGGGAACTGGTGACCTACCGCTTGACGTCGGGCTCGCATCCGCTGCTGAGCATCTACCGGGGGGACGAACGGATCATGAAGGAGATAGACCTGCAACTGTTCTTCCGCAAGCTGCCCGTCAGCCTGGACGAGAACACGGAACAGGAATTCGACCTGCTGGTGACCATCGGCGAGACGATTGTGGTGGCACAGGCCAACTCGTCCGATTGGGAAGAAGGGGGCGGACTGGGATAATGAATAATGGAAAATGAAAAATGAAAAATGAGGGAATGATGAAGTATATGATAGGAGGCTTGATAGGGCTGTTGCTGTCGACGGAGGTGTGGGCAGGCGGAGGGATAATCCGCAGGTCGTACGCTTTTACACGAGGGGACAGCCTGTATATTGAGCTGCTGCTGGATTTGAGCGGCACAAAGGCGGGAGGCGCGGAGGCTTATCTCTTTACGCCTGTGCTGCGCAGTGCGGGGCGGCTGCAAGAGCTGCCGGCAGTGGTGGTGAGCGGACGCCGCCGCGCACGGGCCGACCACCGCCTGCAGGCGCTGCAACCTGCACCCGGCTATGTGCCGCCTTATCGCACGCTCTATGCCCGCAGCCCGAAGGACAGCATTGCCTACAGGGTGGCTGTGGCATACAGCCCGTGGATGGAGCACGCCTCGCTGGTGCTGATGCGCGAACAGCGGGACTGCTGCCGGATGAAGATTCTCGGTGTGGAGCCGCTGATGGCGGACCTTGACCTGGCAAGCCCTTTCCGGGTGCCGCAGGGACAGGCGGCGGGTGTGCAGGGACAGGCACCCATTCCGCAGGCGGTGGCGGAAAGGCAGGAAACGGGCGCTGCCCCCCACCGCGAAGCGAAGGGACGCGCGGACTGTATGCCCTGTGCCGAGTGTACGGCTATGGTGACTTACCTCACTCCCGAGGTGGAAACCGAGAAGCACCGTTCGGAAAGCGCTACCCTGCATATAGACTATCCCACGGGAGTATATGCCGTCCGCCGGGAGTTCCGCAACAACCGCACCGAACTGGACAAGCTGGACAGCCTGCTGCGCCCGCTTACCGGCGGAAACCTGGCAAGCATATCGGGTATCTCGATATGCGGTTATGCTTCGCCCGACGGGATGTACAAGGATAATGAGATACTTGCTTCCAACCGCGCCCGCTGTTTCGGGGAATATATGCGTAGCGTGTATGCGCTGGACCGCGACCTGTATAAGGTATCCTTCGTACCCGAGGACTGGGACGGGCTGGTGGAACTGCTGCAACAGAACCCCATGAAGCATAGCGCGGAGGTGTTGTCGCTCATTGCCCGGGTGGGCATCTTCGAGGGGCGCGAAAAGCAGCTGATGGATATGCACGGCGGCACGGTGTACCGCGAACTGCTGAGATATTACTTCCCGCAGTTGAGGCGCATCCGCGTGGCGGTGGGCTATGAAGCCCGCGCCTTCAACATCGGGGAGGCGGCAAGCCTGATATATACCCATCCGCGGCTGCTGTCGTTGCAGGAGATGTACCGGGTGGCGGCTTTCTACCGCCCCGGCACGGAGCAATACCGCGAAGTCTACGAGATAGCCGCCTATCACTTCCCGGACGACGCGCTGGCGAATATCAATGCCGCCTCGGCGGTGATCATGGCAGGCGACCCGGTGGGTGCCCGCCAATACCTGGAAAAGGTGGCGGACGACCCGCGGGCGTGGAACGACCTGGGCGTACTGGCCTACCTGGAAGGAGACAGGCAGAAAGCCGAAGAATGGTTCCGCAAGGCGCTGGGCATAGAGCCGGAGAAGGCGAGGAAGAATTTGAATAAATTGAGAAATGAAGAATGAAAATAAATAATAACCAACTAAAACATAACAGAAAATGAAAACATTAGCAAGATTCTGTCTGTGCCTTTCGGGAGTGATACTGCTATGCCTTATGGCAGGCTGTACCTCGGAAGTGGAAACAACACCCGGCGAGACTCCCGGACAACCGGAGAACCCGCAGGCCAATGACCCCAACCGCCGTTCGGTGGTAATCTCCCTGCAAAACAAGCTGATTCTGGTGAAAGGTATGCCGGAATACCGTGCGGTGACCCGCGACGGCATAGCCGAGGACGATGAAAACCGTATCGGCAGTTTTGATATCTATGCTTTCGGCAGCGACAAGGAGGAAGGGCCTTATACATTCCAGGAACGTTTTGCCTACCGGTCGGAGGCCGGAAAACTGCCCGCAGGCGCTTCGCCCCTTGAACTGAAAGCGGACGAAGCCGCCGGGAAAGTGAATGTGGTGTTCTATCCCCGCAAGGGACTGTTCACCAAGTTCTATTGTGTGGCGAACCAGAGTGGGCTGACCGATGCTGCGGGAATGGCATACACAGATTATCAGCCGTTGCAACAAACCTCGCAGGCAGGCATATCGGGAGACGTGGTAACGGTACCCGGCATACCCACTGAGAACGATTTCGTTAAGCTGAGCACCCCACTGCTGCAACCTACCGGTTTCCTCAATGACGTATTGCTTGCCCCGCTACCCATGTCGGGAGCCAATGTACAGCCCACCGACTTGCGCGAGTACAGCATGGGAACTTACGTACGGCTCAATATCTCACTGGTCCGTGCTGTGGCGCGCTTCGATGTGGTGAATGATGAGGCCAAGTCCCATTTCACCATTACAGATATAGCTATGGGCAACGGGCGTCAAGGGGTGACGCTGTTCCCTATCCGTCCCGTAGGCGATGTGCCTGCCACGCCCGGGCAACTGATTACCTACCCCTACCGCCCTTTCGACGGGTTGAATGCCAATGCAGGGGTTACTACCAAAGCCTTCTATTGCTATCCGTGCAAGGCTGTGGACGACGGTTTCCTGATACTGAAGGGACTATATGCCGTGAATCTGACCGACAAAAAGGAAGAGGTGTCCTATCGTATTCCTTTCGAACGTGTGACCGACGGGGACGGAACGCGCATCGAGATAAATCACAATCACCGCTATACGGTGCAGATAACCGAGGCCGACCCATTTGAACTGAAAGCCAATATTCGGTTGGTGGATTGGGAGACGGGAGACTATATAGAGGATTATGTACCTGACAACGGACTGGAAACCATTGTTGTAGATGACCTGACACCCGTAGATGAAACTACTTATGATGGCAACACCAATATTGTTACGTTGTTACTCAAGCCTGGTAGCAGTTTCACCGTTGCCACCGGTTCTAATGCCGGGGTAGATGCAAAGCTGACCTATTACGGCGGCACTGCGGACACTGAATGGCTGAAATTTGAGGAAATACCTGTAACCCCCACACGTGCAGGAACCACGAAGCAGGTGAAATACAAAGTCTCTTTCAATGAAAACTACACGGGTGATAGCTATCCTCGCGGCATCCTCCACCTGACGGACAAGGCAGGAGGCGGTGAGGAAGTTGTACTGATAGATATTAACTATGGCATTCCTGAGGTGGAATCCACGGGCGGTGAAATGAGTCCGGCCGGGGTGAACAATTGGGATGTAGCGGAAAATACGCTTTATCTGGTACAGACTGCCGATGCCGGAACATCCTCCACAGGCAAGATAACCGTCACCTCTGCAGGTGGTAGTAAGATAGAACTTCCGGCAAATTCAGGCATCACTGTTACCCCCACTTCAAGCATGCATACTACACAAGAGTATACTTTCCACTGGGATGCTACGGATGCTGCCGATCTGGCGGAAAAGGAAATTGTCGTAAATGTACTGAACAACTCCGATCACACGAAAGTAGGGAATATCAAGGTGAAGTTGTTGCCCAACCGAATCAACAACTTAAAGTTAACGACCGCGCCTTCGGACATCAAGCTTTCGGATATAACAACTACTACTGCAACCCTCACTGTACCCATCATCAAGGACAAACAATTCACCCTCACGATGGATAATTATAGTAAGCCTACCGTAAGCAAGTGCCCGTCGTGGCTGACAGACGTCACACCGGCTTCTACACGCAGCACACCGGAGAGTAAAACAGCGAGCTTCACCTTCAAACTGAATGAGGACGCAGCGAATTTTGATGATACGACACTGGTGTTTGCCAATGCTTCCGGAGGTAAGGAAATGACGGTGAATATTGCAAGACAATTCCAGGTGCCTACGGTTACGTATGTTAGTTCGGATCCATCTGTAAATTCGTATAACGGGACATTGAACCTGTATCAATTGAAACAAAATAACCCGTCCAAGGTTACATTGAAAGTTTATTCTTTGGGAGGAAGTGTATTGCAGTTCCCTGGGAACGTGACGGCTGACGTATCACAGGCCAATACAAAAGAACAAAGTTATGTGATTAGCTATAATAATCCAAATACCAGTTACTCATTAACCGATGTCAATGGTGGAGTGCTCTACGTCAAGAATCTATCGGATCAAGAGAAGAGTAAAGGGATTAACGTTACTTTTAAGTCATCATTGCCTAAAGTAACCAGTAATCGGGATGGACAAGGTATCACTTGCAGCCAGAGCAGTGGGGGAGTAGTTGTGTATGTTCGTGATGATTGGGGCACTTATGGCGAAACCGGGTTTGTATTTACCTTCATATCTCCAGTAGGATATAATTTTTCATCTATAAGTGGAGGTGGTAATGCTAATACTCGCACAACAATTTCGACATATGGAAGCCAAACTGGAAGCACCGGTAGCATAAATAATAGATTCACTCTTTCATTTAATAGTTCGACGACACTTAGCAACAGTACTAATTTGTATTATTACTATTTCGCTGCTAAAGATAACCGTTTTCCTGAGTATAATATTGACTTATATATGTATATGCCTGTCTATAAGGGAAAAACCCCCTATAAATTGAATGGGCTTTATGCGATGCCTTATTATTCAGGAACTTGGAATACCGCTGTGAGCGCGGGAAGTAATGCAGGAAGCGGTTGGCGGCTGGCAAGTATGGCGGATTATCGTAAACTTGTGGGATGGACAGGGAGCAATTATAATGATTATGAGAATTATTCACATCGTACTTTAAATGCTGATGCAACGTATGTCAGCCGCATTTTTAAAACGTCGTCTAATGAGAATCGCCATTGGTCTACAGATGCCTATAATGATCAATATAAAAGGACATTGGATATAGAGTCATCGACAGTAGGATATTATGGGCATCCGGATAAAGCAGAGACTCAAGTATACATCCTTGTTCATAACTAAAACGAACGTGAGTCCCGTCCCGGCGGATTTGTAATCCGCCGGTATCCCCTCTCAAGGATTTGTAATCCGTCTCCGTTTCAAGAATCAATTCTTACGGATTACAAATCCTCATACTAAAACAAGCGGATTACAAATCCGCTTGAACGAACTTTTGAACAGACCATCCCTTCATTGGGCATCGCTGGCAACAGCACATTCGTTCTTTGACATGTTGGAATGATTTTTTATATCGTAAAATCTATCCATTTACAGAATCGTATTTAGGTAAAATCGCAAATTAACCGAAGTACGTTTAGGTAAAATGAAAAATTCCCGCCTCGCCGGATTTGTAATCTGCTGGAGTAAGGGATTATGCTGCTTAAGGCTGAAAGCCTTACATTATATAGCGTAGGGCAACGCCCTACGTTAAAGTAATCCCCTGAATTTGCGCCCTGAAAGGGCATAACCTGTGTTTGTGTATCCTGTTCCGCCCTTTCAGGGCTTATTACGGTGGCGTACGCAATACGTAGGGCGTTGCCCTACGCTATATAATGAAAGGCTTTCAGCCTATAGTTGCGCTAATATAAAATCATTCCCCATGCCCTTATTTATTGAATTTATTAACCCGGCAGAACTCCGGTTTTACCGACATTATTCAAACTAAAAAATTATAGATTATGGCAAACGAAATTAAGTATCAAATCAACGGGCAGCTTGCCGACAACACGGTGACTGTGGACAACAAAGAGGATATGATCCTCGTCCCGGTCTCCATCGGCAGCGCTGATGAAAATCGCATCATCGCCGAGCTGAAAGCGGAAGACTCCGGCCTGCGCGAGGAAACCATCCGCCACGTGTTCGACCTGCAGAAGCGCGTCATCAAGCGGTTGCTGATGACCGGAATGAGTGTGAATACGGGGCTGTACTACGCTTCCGTCAGCTTCCGTGGCGTAGTGGAGAACTCCACCTGGAACCCGGCGAAGAACTCCATCGTGGTGAACTTCAACGTAGGCGCCGACCTTCGGGAAGCCATCAAGCAGACCACCGTGGGCATCATCGGCGAAAAAGGCAGCGCCATGTACATCGGCAGTGTACAGGATGCCGCAACCCGCGCACAAGACGCCTCGGCTACCGCCGGCCGTGCCTTTACCCTGGCGGGCGGCAAACTGAAAGTAATGGGAACCAATCCGGCAGTAGGCATCACCCTGACGGACAGCAAAGGCACGGAAACCAAGGTGACCGAGGACCTATGGGTGACAAACGACCCCTCGAAACTGACGTTTATCATCCCTGCCGACCTTGCCAACGGCACGTATGAGCTGAAAGTAACCACACAATTCGGCAGCAACAGCAAAACGCTGCTGAAAGCCCCGCGCAGTGTAGTGAAAACTATTTATATCGGCACAGCCCCTTCGGGCGGCGGCAGCGGTAGCGGCAGTGACGGCGACCTGGACGAGAACCCGATGGGATAGCCCCGGGGCAGCCGTACTGCTACGAGTGGCGTAGGTGGTCACCTACGGGTGACGTAGACGACCACCTATGACCGACGTAGGCGACCACCTACGACCAGCGTAGCAGTACAACCCGCCGGCGACGCTTAAAACAACAACATTATTAATTCTTTTAAAATAGTAAAACAAATGATGAACAAAAGAAACATGCTTTGGATGTCCGCTTTACTGGCCCTGCTCTCAGGATGCAGCCAGGCAGAGCTGGGTGTTGACGATACTCCGGTGACCGGGGTACAGGGCAAAGAAGTCCGTCTCGTATTTAGTGGCGGAGGAGAATCGCAGGAATACACCCGCGCCATCGCCTCCGAGAGTGAAAACCAGATTGACAATCTGGACATCTATGTATTTGCCGCCGCCGCGGATGGCGGGGAATACCAGTATCTGGAAACGTGGAAAGCCGCCGCGAATGACGACACCACGGCAAAGACCTTCAAACTGAGCGGTGCCGGAACCGCCCGCAAAGCCTCCATCTTCCCTACGGAACTGAAAGGCATCCCTAATCTGAAACTGTATTGCGTGGCAAACAGCACGACGCTGTACAAGGATGGTGGAGATCCGATTGATGCTCTGACGCCGGTGCAAACCGATGCCACCGGTACCATCACCACCGCAGGTACGACATCCACCGTTTTCGAAAGCTACTTCACCTCCAAACTGGATGCCGCAGGCACCGCCCTGACCACCCCACTGGTAATGACCGGAAGCGGCACCACGAAGATTCTGGGCAACATCGCCACGGTGAATATCGAACTGAAACGCCGCGTGAGCCGCTTTGACATCGACAACGAATCCGCCAAAACGGGATTGATTATCGAAAGCATCGCCCTGGGTAACGGACGGAACCAGTCCACCGTGATGCCGGGCACGATGACAGATCTTGACGATGCCGGACGACTTGCTAAATTAATTCAGTATCCCACCGCCGAAGGCAGCTTCCTGATGTTGCCCAAAGCCAACCAGGGAGTGACGGAGAGCGCCCTCTACACCTATCCGCTGAAGGATTCGGACAAGGCGTTCCTCATCATCAAAGGCAAATACCAGAACCCGATGCAGAAAGACCCCGTTCCGGTGGAGTACCATCTTGACATCCAGCGCATCCCCGAAGGCGGTGGTGATCCCGCATTTATGGACGTACTTGCCAATACCCGCTACACCCTGCACATCAAGGAAGTGATGGAAGCCACCATTACCGCCTTCTTTGAAATCGTAGACTGGACCAGCGGCGGCGGAGTTATCATCAAGCCGGATAATGCGGCGCCGGTGGTGACGGAACTTACCGTAGAAGATACTCCGACTGATATCACTACCAAAGAAATCAGCGTGACTGCCGACGGTACGGAGAAAACCATCACCCTGACTGCTACCGCCAGCGGCAAGGTACAGCCGAAGTTCAGCACCGAAACCGGATGGCCTATTGACTGGCTGACGCATGATGCAGATAGCTATACGTCGGAAGTGGTGGATGGAGTGACTACTACTACAATGACTTTCAAATATACGCTGACCGCAGATTCTCCTTATGCCCCCGTCACCCTGACCCTTGCCAATGAATCGGCTTCACAGGACGAATCGGTATATACCAAGCTGACCATTGTGCCGCCCGCCACAGCCCCGGCACTGGACTTCGCTACACCGGATGCGGCTACGGGGAACTTCAACCTGTACAATGACACCGACAAGAAAATCACTATGTACAAGACGAATAAGAGCAGCATCACGCTCGGAGCAAGCTGTCCGTTCGGCACGAAGCTGGTATTGGCGAACACGCTGCCGTGGCTGGAAGTATCGAAATCAGACAAAGGAACTGTATCAAGCGACTCAGGTCCCGACACGGATGTACACGCAACCACCCCGGTAGAAGAGTTCTATACACTGATGCTGAAGGATGTGACTGCAAGCAGCGATACGGACAGCAAGTTTGAGATTATCAGCCTGGGAGACAATACCAAGAAGCTGGATTTGACGGTAGACCTGCTTGACCCTGCTATCACGGCGATTGAACTGACAACCCCGGCCGGAGCTACTTACAACGACTACAAGATTACCGACGTGCCCCGCACGGCCGCAACCGCTGTTGTTGTGAAAATAACCTCTCCGCAAGGCGTAACGGCAAGCACCTTGTCGTCCTGGTTCACTGTTGCAGAGACGGACGCCTTTACAAGAACCGATCCGGGAGATGCTACCGGTACCCAGACCTTCACCCTGACCGTGAAAGATGCTGTGACCGACTTCACTGCCGCCCCGATTGTGCTGAAAAACAATATCTCGGGTGTGGAAGACGTGACGGTGCTGGTAAGTCCGGCTGCTGTCGTTATTCCTTAATACTTAGTAATCAACCAATAACAATAAGATTATGATTAAAAACAGAAAACAATTTTCCGCATGGGTGATAGGGCTGCTTGCCCTGTCACTGGCCGGTTGCGGTGAATCGGAAGTAGTGTCGCCGAACACGCCGGGCGATGACCCGCAGGCAAATGACCCGACGCGTCGCGAGGTCGTACTCGGCTTCCGGAACAAGCTGAACATAAAGACAGCCGACACCCGTGCCGATGATGCCATTGCCACCACCGAAGAGAATGAAATCACGTCACTGGACATTTATGTATTCTCTTCCGACAAGGAGGAAGGCCCGTACACCTATCAGGAGCGCTTCTGCTACCGTTCGGACGGTTCTACGGTGCCCAACGCCACCAAGATAGTGCTGACTATGGAGGGAAAGGACGTGGCGATTGCCACCCTGCGCCCCAAGAAAGGCCTGTTCACCAAGTTCTACTGCATCGCCAACCAGCCGACGTTGCTGAAAGCAGGTGCGGAATACACCGACTTCACCCCGCTGGAACAGAATTCACCGGGTACGGACTACAACGTTGTGACCAAGGCAGGTGTCCCTACGGAAACGGACTTCCTCACCTTTACCACTCCGTTGCTTGACCCCGCCGAAGCTACCGACGTATTGCTTACGCCCCTGCCCATGGTAGGCTCTTACAGCCCCGCGCTCGACCTGCGTGACATCAGCATGGGTTCGCGTACACGCATCAACATGACGCTGTCGCGCATCGTATCGCGTTTCGACATCATCAACGATGCGGAGTTGTCGCACCTCACCATCAGCAGCATATCCATGGGGCACGGGCGTAAGGGGGTGACTTTCTTCCCGGTGGTTCCCGTGGAGGATATCAACCCCGACCAGACGCTCATCACTTATCCCGACCGCGACTTTGACGGTGTGGATGCCAACAAGGGCACGCAGACGGGCGCTTTCTACAGTTATCCCAGTCCGATTGACGACAAGGGGTATCTGATAATCAAAGGCAAGTATGCGCTGAACATGACGGATACACCGCAGGAAGTAAGCTATATGGTGGACTTTGAGCAGTCGGTAGCAGGTACGGGCGGATACATCGAGGTGAAGCCGAACCACCGCTACACCGTACGCATCACCGATGCCGACCCGTTCAAGCTGAATGTGAACATCACCGTATCGGACTGGACGGACGGCGGGGACTTTGAGTACCAGCCGGAAAACGAGGTGACAATCGGGACACTGACAGCAGAGGCGGGAACTACCATCGAAAACAACAATACAGCCACCGTTCCCACGACCGGAACCGATTACTTCAGCATCCCTTTCACCAGCAACTCGGAAGTGGAGTGCAGCATCGTTTATACAAGTTCTCCGGGCGGAAGCGCCGAGTGGCTGAAGGCGGTAGTGGAGGATGCTCCAGTGGTAACCCGTGCCGGGTCTACGGCTTATGTCTGCAAGGTATCGAAGAACACGGACTATACGGGTAATGTTTTCCCGAAAGCCATCATTTTATTGCGCAGCAAGGCCGGACGCGAGGAAAGCCAGTTTGTGGTGCAGGCGGCACTTGAAGTACCGACTGTGGAGGCTGCGGCAACTGACCCGTCAACTCCGACCGATGCCAATACTTACACGGCAGGCACTGAAACACCGACTGTAACAACCGGTGTGCTCAGCATGCAGAAACAGGCGAATGCCGGCACAACTTCTTCCATAAAGCTGACCGTGACAGCCGTAGGTGGCAGCCGGATTGTCGGCCTGCCTGCCTGGCTGAAAGCGGACAAGACAACAGGTTCTGACACCGAAGCCGTGGATTACGTCTTGACGCTGGATCAGAATGCAAAGGGATTCCCCACAGGAGCATTCCCGGCGGAAGGAGCGGCCACCTTCAAGATACAGAACTTGTCGGATGCGACAAAGGAAGTGGAGGTAACGGTGAATGTGACGGAAGCAACTGTACCTGTACCCTAAATACAGAAAAATTAAGAGGGCTTATCAAAAGCTCTCTTAATACTTTCTTTTAGGCATGGATTATGCGGATTACACAGATTGTTTACTAATTCAAACTGTGAAATTCGCATGATTTGTGCCTAAATCATATAATTACATTAGCATTAATATACTTTTGGCACACTCTCACTTTGTTTTATTGTAGCCGATACTTTTTTCGCTCCTTCGGAATAAATGCGTAACTTTGCCGCCAATTATAGATATAAAGAAATAGGTATAGTATGGCAGGACAAAAGGCACCCACAGCGTTGGGCACGGAAGATATCGGAAAACTATTGATGCAATACGCCGTGCCGGCAATTATCGCCATGACGGCTTCTTCCTTGTATAATATGGTAGACAGCATTTTTATCGGTCACGGAGTGGGCACTATGGCCATTTCGGGGCTGGCGCTGACGTTTCCACTGATGAACCTTGCTGCGGCATTCGGTTCGCTGGTGGGCGTGGGGGCATCTACCCTGATTTCCGTGAGGCTGGGGCAGAAGGACTATGACACGGCGCAGCGGGTGCTGGGCAATGTGTTTGTGCTGAATCTCATTCTGGGGCTGGCGTTTACGGTGGGGACGCTGCTTTTCCTCGATCCCATTCTTTACTTCTTCGGCGGTAGCGACGAGACGGTGAGGTATGCCCGTGAGTATATGCAGATTATCCTGCTGGGCAATGTCATTACCCACCTCTACCTGGGGCTGAATGCGGTGCTCCGTTCTTCGGGTCATCCGCAGAAGGCGATGTATGCCACTATTGCTACGGTGGTCATCAATACGATACTCGACCCTGTGTTTATCTACGGCTTTGGCTGGGGGATACGCGGAGCGGCGATTGCCACGATTGTGGCACAGATTATTTCGCTGATATGGCAGTTCAAGATATTCAGCAATAAGGACGAACTGCTGCATTTCCATCGCGGCATCTTCCGCTTGCGGCGCAAGATTGTGATGGATTCGCTTGCCATCGGTATGTCTCCCTTCCTGATGAATCTGGCGGCATGCTTCATTGTGATTGTCATCAACCAGGGATTGAAGCGGCATGGTGGGGATTTGTCCATCGGTGCGTTCGGCATTGTGAACCGGCTGATATTTATCTTCTTGATGATTGTGATGGGGCTGAACCAGGGAATGCAGCCCATTGCGGGGTATAACTTCGGTGCACAGCAGTATGCGCGGGTGTCGCGGGTGCTGAAACTGACGGTTATCTTTGCTACGATTGTCACTACCACCGGTTTCCTGATGGGCATGCTTGTGCCCGATTTGGCGGTTTCGATCTTTACTTCGGACGAGGAATTGATAGCGCTTTCGGCGCGTGGGCTGCGTATCGTGGTGATTGTATTCCCGATTATAGGCTTCCAGATGGTGACGTCCAACTTCTTTCAGAGCATCGGCATGGCGGGCAAGGCTATCTTCCTGTCCCTTACGCGGCAGATGCTGTTCCTGCTTCCGGCGCTGATTATTTTGCCCCGCTTCTTTGGTGCGGCCGGGGTGTGGTATAGTATGCCGGTATCCGACCTGCTTGCCAGTATAGTAGCTGTGGTGATGCTTACAGGGCAGTTCCGCAAGTTCAAGCGGGAGGCCGGCTGATGTTGTCTGTGCCGGTATTTGAGACGTTGCCTGATTTCGGGTGTTCTGCCTGGACTGTCTTTTCCGTGAGCTCTTGACTGAAGCAGGTATGCTTCAATATATACAATATGCGGTCCCGTTCGCGAAGTTGGCAGGCGAGCTTGCGGTCGCATGCCCGTCGGGCCCGGATGCACTCTCGTAATTGGATGATTAGGAAAATCAGCGATGAAAAGGCGATAATTAAGACGATAAATACAATGTAACTCTTCATGTCTTTTATTCTTTTAGTGAGAATTGCTTTTTAGTTTAAATAGGTTTTTGCCGGGAAACGCTACTTGTTTTCGGCATGTGCAAATCTGGCATTTTCTTCGCAGAAAACTATTGCATTTTGTCCCAAATATATTGCATTTTGTCCCAAATGTGTTGTATTTTATATTCTTTGGTGCTTTTTTCTATTCGGATAGATGTGCAGACGACGCAGGCTTAACGGACGATGCAGAGCTGTTGTTTATACTCTGTGTTTATCCGTTAAGCCTGCGCTCTGTATTTCTGGAATATTAAGAAATTGCCAGGGATAGAAAAAGAAGGATGGTAGTGCAATAATTACTCTTGCTCTTTCGCCATCTTGCGGTATTCTGAGGGGCTGATGCCGTATTCCTTTTTGAACAGTCGGTAAAAAGTGCTCGGTATGTTGAATCCGCAACTGTAGGCAACGGCTTCGATAGTCAATTCAGGATGCTTGCCAAGCAGCCGGCGGGCTTCTTCTATCTTCATGGTACGCATATATTCCATGGGAGATTTTCCGGTAACGGCTTTCACCGCTTCGGATAGTGTGTTTTTGTTCGTGCGGAGTGCTGTAATAATCTCATCGCGGTTGATATCTACATTGGCGATGTTATCGCCGGTAAGCAGATACTCCCGTAGTTGTGTCATCAAATCGAACTGCTCGCCGGTATAGGAGGGTGTGTCGGAGGCTTCCCGTGATAGTTTATCCGCCAAGCGGTCTTGCTCTTTGATTTGTTTGTATAAGTTGTGGTTCTTGGTCGTAATTACCCGGTTGTAGTAGAAAACGCAGGCCAAAAGTACCGCCAGGAACAGGCAGGCACCCAGTGCGAAAAGAAAATAGTGGAAGTTGCGCTTCTTCTCGGCAATGTGTTTGGCTACTTCATACTGAGTGCGCAGTTCGTCAAACCGTGCATTGACTTCTGTATCGGACAACTCCTTGTTGGCTGCAACGATTTCCCGGTACATTTCCAGAGCCTCGTTCACACGTCCTGCCCGGGCCAGGATTTCCATCTTTATCTCTCTTGCCAGATTGATGTCAAATTCCGATTCACTGACCTGGGCCATAGCGCTGTCTATACTGGCAAGCGCCTCATTGTATTTACCGCGTGATTGGAGTATCAATGCCTTTGCACGCAATGTTTCAAAGTTATTAATGCTGTTATTAGCCATCTTCTCCAATTGGGTTAGATAGACTTCTGCTTTGTCGTATTGCCGGGTATCTATATAATTGTTCATCAATACCGTGTTGAAGTTTATATGAGCGGCAATGTCGGTTCTGCCGATGGCTTTCTCAAAACGGTTGATCGCTTTTTCGTATTCGGGAATAAGTTTCAGTACTTCGTCGTACCGTTCTTGTGAGCGAAGTGACATACACAGAAACGCGTAAGCCTGTGTTAGAATGTTGTCGTATCCGGAGACTTCCCATAGCATGGCGATGGATTCGCGGAGGCACTGTTCTTGTTCTTTCCATCTTTCCTGGATATTATAGATGGTGGAGGTGGTGTAGAGTGCGGTAGCCATACCTGCCTTGTCATTCTGTTCTTTGGCCTGGTTGTACATCTTTTGGGCTTCTTCCGATGCCTTCTCATAATCTCCTTTCAGGTTGTAGAGGCTTATCAGTTGCATGTGTATCTGATAATAGAACCTCCACATCTTATTCTTCTTATAGAAATCAAGGCAGTCGGGTATCTTGCTGATGGCTTCGTCGTACTTACCGCCATTTACCAAAGCTATGATGAGGTTGCCGTATACCATTCCCTGTGCACTGATATTTCCCTGTTTGATGGCTTCGGCCTCGGTCTGGTCGAATAAAATCTTCAGTGTGTCCATAACTTCCTTATTGTCTACGTCCGGCATATACAATTCGTACAATCTGCTATAGGCTTTCAGTTTGGCTTTGCCTTCGGATTGTGCAATGACGCGACGCAGGGAGTCTTTTAGCTCTTGACGCTGGTTTTGTGCCGGAATAGGCAGGATAAAACAGAGGGTGAGGAAATACAAAATAGCAGTGATGCGAACCGTTTTTTTCATCTTTCTTAGTAGATTAGTATACCGATTTCAAAATTACGCAAAATAATTGTTTGACAAATAACTTTTCTCTTTTTTTGTTTCTTTCCTATTAATCCTTACTTTTGCTATTCAGTAAACCAATACAGATTGAAACTATGGACAAGAAATATGTTGTAAATATCGGTCGTCAGCTGGGTAGTGGCGGACGTGAAATAGGAGAGAAACTTGCCGCCCGTCTGGGGATTGATTTTTATGACAAGGAATTGATTAACCTCGCTTCCGAAGAGAGTGGGCTTTGTCGTGAGTTCTTTGAGAAAGCAGATGAGAAAGCATCGCAAGGGATTATCGGTGGCCTGTTCGGAATGAGATTCCCCTTTATAAGCGATGGAGCCATACCTGCAACAAATTGCTTGAGCAATGATGCACTGTTCAAAGTGCAAAGTGATGTTATTCGAAAGCTGGCTTCGGAGAAATCCTGTTTATTCGTGGGACGTTGTGCCGACTATATTCTGAGGGAGAACCCCCGTTGCGTCAATATCTTTATCTCTGCTTCGAGCGAAGACCGCATAGCCCGCCTCTGCGAAATGCACTCCATTACGAAAAGTGCGGCGGAAGAAATGATGAATAAAGCTGATAAAAGGCGCTCGGAGTACTACAACTATTATAGTTTCAAGACATGGGGGGCCGCTGCAACCTATCATCTTTGTATCGACTCATCGGTACTGGGAATAGAGAAGACGGTAGATTTCCTGGAAGAGTTCGTGGATCTGCGGCTTGGAAAGTAAGAGATAGATTAAACACAGAGGCACAGAGACACAGAGGTTAAAATTCATATTATAAAAGAATATGAAAAATCCTCTGTGTCTCTGTGCCTCTGTGTTTAATCTATCTTTCTCTCTCCCCGTGTTTACATCATCGTCAGTAGTATCATTTGTCCTGCCAGGATACGCAGGAACATCGTCAACGGATATACCGTGGAGTAGCCTACGGACGGAGCATCGTTGCCCGATGCCTGATTGGCGTATGCCAATGCGGGAGGATCGGTGTTGCTACCGGCAATCAATCCCATAAGGGTAAAGTAATTGACCTTGCAGTAAAGGCGTGCAATGATGCCTATAATAAGCAACGGGAGGACGGTTATCAGAAAACCGTAGCCTACGTACAATAAACCGCTGCCCTCTACCACCGTCTGCACAAAGTGCTCACCGGCTTCGATACCTACACTCGCAAGGAATAGTACGATACCTATTTCGCGGAGCATCAGGTTGGCGCTCATGGTAGTATAAGTCACCAGTTTGAGTTTATGACCGAAGCGTCCGATAAGGATAGCTACTACCAACGGGCCACCTGCCAGGCCCAGTTTCACCGGAGTAGGCATGCCCGGGAATGCGATAGGCAGACTTCCCAGCAAGATACCCAGGAAGATACCAACGAAGATCGTCACGATATTAGGCGTATCCAGGCGCTTCAACTGGTTACCCAGTACGCCTGCTACACGTGCTACTGCATCTTGCTGGCCCACTACCATCACGCGGTCGCCCACTTGCAAGGTCAGGTTGGGATCGGCGAACAGGTCCATACCTGAACGGTTGACGCGGGTTACGTTTACCCCGTACAGGCTGCGGAAGTGAAGGCTTCCCAGCTTCTTGCCGTTAATTTCCGATTTGGTTACCAGGATGCGGCGCGATACCATTGGTGTATCTTGTTTCTCCCAGTCCATGTGAATCTCCTTACCGATGAAAGCGATAACTGCTTCGGCATCTTCCTCGGAGCATACGATGAACAACTGGTCGCCGATGTGGAATTCGGTATCCTGGTTCGGGATGCTGACATGGCCTTCGTGACGGATACGTGAGCATACGAAAGGACGTCCCAGGAAATCTTTAACCTGCAGCAGCTTCTTTCCGTCGAGGGACTCGTTGCGTACTTCAAGATGCAGCATGTGAGGCATGTGTTTCATGTCGGCCTCCTGTGTATTGAGTTCCTCCTCTTCTTTCTTGAGGTTCACGCGGCAGATGTATCGCACGGCAATAATGGAACCGATGATACCTACCACACCGAGCGGATAGGCGCAGGCATAACCCAATGCAATGGGATCTCCCGTGTAATTGAGCTGATTCAGCGCTTCTTGTGCAGCACCCAAACCGGGGGTGTTGGTCACGGCGCCGTAGAGGATACCTACAATCATAGGCAAGTCTATGCTCCCATCTAAGAAATAGAGCCCTAATGCCACTGCAATGTTCAGTGCCACAATACCTACGGCGAGCATGTTCAGCGTCATACCTCCCTTTTTAAAAGAAGAGAAGAACGACGGCCCTACTTGCAGACCGATGCAGAATACAAATAAAATTAAACCAAACTCGCGAATGAAATGTAGAATATGCGTTTCACCCGTAAAACCGAAATGCCCCATCAGGATGCCGGCGAAGAGTACAAATGTAACACCCAGTGATACCCCGAAAATTTTAATCTTACCCAGCAATACTCCCACAGATATTACGAATGCATACAAGCAAACAATGTGGGCTACGGATGCTGGGTCCCATAGCAAAGTTTCTAACCAATCCATAATTACCTTATTATATACCTTTTCACAAATTTCGCGCAAAATTAGTTAATTAAAGGAAGGTAACAAAGGGTTTGTAGCTTTTCTTTTTATCAATCATACTTTTTCCGAATGCCCATTCTGTCAAGACGTCATCCCATGTGCGAATTTTCCCTAAAAAAATCTTTTTGTTCTAAGTATTTCTGTATCTTTGCGAGTCTCTTGAAGACACAATGAATAGTATTCATCTATTTTTAATTAAAATAAACTATGGCAGACAGTAAAGAAAAACTCTTCTCAGACTTTTCTCCCGTTTCCACCGAACAGTGGATGGAGAAAGTAACCGCCGACTTGAAGGGAGCGGATTTCGAGAAGAAACTCGTTTGGAAGACAAACGAAGGATTTAAGGTTAAACCTTTCTATCGCATGGAAGACCTTGAAGGTTTGAAAACAACCGACGCTCTTCCCGGTGAATTCCCTTATCTCAGAGGAACCAAGAAGGACAGCAACGAATGGCTTGTCCGTCAGGAAATCAAGGTAGAATGTCCTAAAGAAGCCAATGCCAAGGCACTGGATATCTTGAACAAGGGCATCAATTCACTCTCTTTCCATGTAAAAGCCAAAGAACTGAATGCAGAGTACATTGAAACTTTGCTGAAGGATATTTGCGCTGATTGTGTTGAACTGAACTTTACTACTTGCCAGGGGCATGTGGTAGAACTCGCCACGCTTCTTGTAGCTTACTTCGAGAAGAAAGATTATGATTTGACGAAGCTGCAAGGTTCTATAAACTATGACTACTTCAATAAGATGTTGGCCAAAGGCAAAGAAAAAGGCGATATGATAGCTACTGCCAAGGCCTTGATTGAAGCTACGGTTGTTCTTCCTAAATATCGTGTACTGAATGTAAATGCACTGACACTGAACAATGCAGGTGCATACATCTATCAGGAACTGGGCTACGCATTGGCTTGGGGTAACGAATATATGAACCAGCTGACTGATGCCGGGCTGAATGCTTCCACAGTTGCCAAGAGAATGAAATTCAACTTCGGTATCAGCTCCAACTATTTCCTTGAAATAGCCAAATTCCGTGCTGCCCGTATGTTGTGGGCAAACATTGTGGCTGCTTACTCTCCCGAATGTCTGCGCGACTGTGAGAATAAGGGAGAAAATAAAGAATGCCGCTGTGCTGCCAAGATGAAGATTCATGCTGAAACTTCGACTTTCAACCTTACGCTGCTCGATGCCCACGTAAACTTGCTGCGTACGCAGACCGAGGCGATGAGTGGTGCTCTTGCAGGTGTCGATTCAATGACGGTTACTCCGTTCGACAAAACCTATACTACTCCCGATGATTTCTCTGAACGTATGGCCCGTAACCAACAATTGCTGTTGAAGGAAGAATCTCACTTCGACAAGGTGATTGACCCGGCTGCCGGTTCTTACTATATTGAAAATCTGACTGTAGCTATCGCCAAGCAGGCTTGGGAATTGTTCCTCTCTGTAGAAGAAGAAGGTGGTTTCTATGCTGCTGTTAAGGCCGGTAAAGTACAGGCTGCTGTAAACGAAAGCAATAAGACTCGTCATAAAGCAGTTGCTCAACGTCGCGAAGTGTTGCTGGGTACAAACCAGTTCCCGAACTTCAACGAAAAGGCTGGCGAAAAGAAACCTATTGAAGCTGCTTGCTGCTGCGGTGGCCACGATACTTGCGAGAAGGATGTTCCTTCTTTGAATTTTGACCGTGCTGCCAGTGAATTCGAAGCGTTGCGTCTCGAAACTGAAGCTTCCGGCAAACGTCCGAAGGCATTCATGCTGACTATCGGTAACCTGGCTATGCGTCAGGCACGCGCACAGTATTCTTGCAACTTCCTGGCCTGCGCCGGATATGAGGTTGTCGACAACCTCGGCTTCCCGACGGTAGAAGAGGGTGTAGAGGCTGCTATGGCTGCCAAGGCTGACATCGTGGTACTTTGTTCCAGCGATGATGAATATGCAGAATATGCTGTTCCGGCTTTCAAAGCTCTGAACGGTCGTGCTATGTTCATCGTAGCCGGTGCTCCTGCTTGCATGGACGAGCTGAAAGCTGCCGGTATAGAGAACTTTATCCATGTTCGTGTCAACGTGCTGGAAACATTAAAGGAATACAACGCTAAACTTTTGAAGTAAGATGAGAAAAGATTTTAAAAACTTAGATATATATGCTGCTTTCCAGCCCGTAGATGGCGCTGAGTGGCAAAAGGCTAACGGCATCCATGCTGATTGGAAAACGCCGGAACACATTGAAGTGAAGCCTGTTTATACAAAAGAAGACCTCGAAGGAATGGAACACCTGGGTTATGCTGCCGGTCTTCCTCCTTATTTGCGTGGTCCGTACTCAGTGATGTACACGTTGCGTCCCTGGACCATCCGTCAGTATGCCGGTTTCTCCACAGCCGAAGAATCCAATGCCTTCTATCGCCGTAACCTGGCTTCCGGTCAGAAAGGTTTGTCAGTAGCATTCGACTTGGCTACTCACCGCGGTTACGACCCCGATCACGAACGTGTAGTGGGTGACGTTGGTAAGGCAGGTGTATCTATCTGCTCACTGGAAAACATGAAAGTTCTTTTCGACGGTATTCCTTTGAATAAGATGTCTGTATCCATGACCATGAACGGTGCGGTGCTTCCGGTTCTGGCATTCTATATCAATGCCGGTTTGGAACAAGGTGCCAAGCTGGAAGAAATGGCAGGTACTATCCAGAACGATATCCTGAAAGAATTCATGGTGCGTAATACTTATATCTACCCGCCTGCATTCTCCATGAAGATTATCTCTGATATCTTTGAATATACTTCTCAGAAGATGCCGAAGTTCAACTCTATCTCTATCTCCGGTTACCACATGCAGGAAGCAGGTGCTACGGCAGATATTGAGTTGGCTTACACGCTCGCCGACGGCTTGGAATACCTCCGTGCCGGAACTGCTGCGGGTATCGACATCGACGCTTTCGCTCCGCGTCTGTCATTCTTCTGGGCTATCGGTACCAACCACTTCATGGAAATTGCCAAGATGCGTGCTGCACGTATGTTGTGGGCAAAGATTGTGAAGCAGTTCAACCCGAAGAACCCGAAATCACTGGCTTTGCGTACGCACTCCCAGACTTCCGGTTGGTCACTGACCGAGCAAGACCCGTTCAACAATATCGGCCGTACTTGTATCGAGGCTATGGCTGCTGCGCTGGGACACACTCAGTCTCTGCATACCAATGCACTCGATGAAGCTATCGCTCTGCCGACCGACTTCTCTGCACGTATCGCACGTAACACTCAGATTTATATCCAGGAAGAAACTTACATCTGCAAGAACGTTGACCCATGGGGTGGTTCTTACTACGTAGAGTCTCTGACCAATGACTTGGCTCACAAAGCATGGGAGCTGATTCAGGAAGTTGAAAAACTGGGTGGTATGGCGAAAGCTATCGAAACAGGTATTCCTAAGATGCGTATTGAGGAAGCTGCTGCACGTACGCAGGCTCGTATCGACTCCGGTTCTCAGACTATCGTAGGTGTGAACAAGTATCGTCTGGAGAAAGAAGCTCCGATTGATATCCTTGAAATCGACAACACTGCTGTTCGTCTGGAACAGATTGAGAATCTGAAGCGTCTGAAAGAAGGACGTAACCAGGCAGAGGTAGACAAAGCATTGGAAGCTATCACCAAGTGTGTGGAAACGAAGCAGGGTAATCTGCTGGAACTGGCGGTGGAAGCTGCTCGTGTTCGCGCTACGCTGGGTGAAATCTCGTATGCTTGCGAAAAGATTGTAGGACGTTATAAAGCAGTAATCAGAACTATTTCAGGCGTGTATTCATCAGAAAGTAAAAATGACAGCGACTTCAAGCGTGCTTGCGAGTTGTGCGAGAAGTTTGCAAAGAAAGAGGGACGTCAGCCCCGTATCATGGTTGCCAAAATGGGTCAGGACGGTCACGACCGTGGTGCCAAGGTTGTAGCAACCGGATATGCCGACTGTGGTTTCGACGTAGATATGGGACCGTTGTTCCAGACTCCTGCCGAAGCTGCCCGCGAAGCAGTAGAGAACGACGTTCACGTAGTAGGTGTTTCTTCACTGGCTGCCGGACACAAGACATTGGTTCCGCAGATTATTGAAGAACTCAAGAAGCTGGGACGTGAGGACATCGTAGTGATTGCCGGTGGTGTAATCCCCGCACAGGACTATGACTTCCTTTACAAAGCCGGTGTGGCTGCCATCTTCGGCCCCGGTACTCCGGTAGCGAAGGCTGCCAGCCAGATTTTGGAAATCTTGTTGGATGAGTAATCTCCAATAGGTCAATTGATAAATAAAGGGACGGTATGCGTTTGCATATCCGTCCCTTCTTTACTAAATTAAAAAATAACGAATGATAGTTTGTATTGCCGAAAAGCCCTCTGTGGCGCGTGACATAGCTGATGTATTAGGAGCGAAGGATAAAAGAGACGGATATATCGAAGGAAACGGATACCAGGTGACCTGGACCTTCGGCCACCTCTGCACGCTGAAAGAGCCGCACGAATATACCCCCAACTGGAAGTCATGGAGCTTGGGAAGCCTGCCCATGATACCGCCCCGTTTCGGCATCAAGCTCATTAGTAATCCTACCTATGAACGTCAGTTCCGTGTGATAGAGAACCTCATGCAGCACGCCGACATGATTATAAACTGCGGTGATGCCGGGCAGGAGGGAGAATTGATACAACGCTGGGTGATGCAGAAAGCAGGTGCGCGCTGTCCCGTAAAGCGTCTGTGGATTTCGTCACTGACGGAAGAGGCTATTCGCGAAGGCTTTGCAAAGCTACGTGATTCTTCGGACTTCCAGCCGTTGTACGAGGCCGGTTTGTCCCGTGCCATCGGCGACTGGTTGCTCGGCATGAATGCTACCCGCCTTTATACCATGAAGTATGGTCAGAACAAACAGGTGCTTTCCATCGGACGTGTGCAGACACCGACGCTGGCGCTGATTGTAAACCGGCAGTTGGAGATACAGAACTTCGTGCCTAAACAGTATTGGGAATTAAAGACGGTATATCGCGACACAACCTTCTCCGCCATCCTAAGAAAAAGTGAAGAAGAACTGATACTGGAAGCTGAAAAGCAGAAAGAAACTGCTACGGCTGCCATTGCCGAGAAGAAAGAAGAAGAAAATCGGGGTATAGACCCCATTACAGACCAGGAGCGAGGACTTTCGCTGTTGGAGCAGATTAAGAATTCTCCTTTTACCATTACCGATGTCGGCAAGAAGAATGGAAAAGAAGCGCCGCTTCGCCTCTTCGACCTGACTTCCTTGCAGGTGGAATGTAATAAGAAGTTCGGATTTTCTGCGGACGAGACGCTCAAGTTGATACAAGCGCTGTACGAGAAGAAGGTCGCTACCTATCCGCGTGTAGATACTACTTTTCTGAGCGACGATATTTACCCAAAATGTCCCGGCATACTGAAGGGATTGCGGGATTATGAAGTTTATACTAAACAGCTTGAAGGTACTACCTTACTGAAATCGAAAAAGGTATTCGATAACTCAAAGGTGACCGATCACCACGCCATCATCCCCACCGGGCAGTATCCGCAAGGATTGAGTAATATGGAGCGTAACGTATTCGATCTGATAGCTCGCCGCTTTATCGCTGTGTTTTATCCCGATTGTAAATTTGCTACTACTACTGTACTGGGTGAGGTCGAAAGTATCGAGTTCAAGACTACCGGTAAACAGATCCTTGATCCGGGCTGGCGCGTTATATTCGGTACTCCTTCGGCGCAATCTCAGGAAGAGAAAGACGAAAAGGGAGGTGAAGATGAAAATGTGCTTCCGGCATTTGTGAAGGGAGAAAGTGGCCCGCACGTGCCCAGCTTGAACGAAAAGTGGACACAGCCGCCCCGTCCTTATACTGAGGCTACCTTGTTGCGTGCAATGGAGACAGCCGGTAAGCTGGTAGATAATGACGAACTGCGTGATGCGTTGAAGGAGAATGGCATCGGGCGCCCGTCTACGCGTGCTGCCATTATAGAGACGCTATTCAAGCGGAATTATATCAGGAAAGAGAAGAAGAATCTGATAGCCACTCCCACCGGAATCGAATTGATTCAGTTTATCCACGAAGACCTGTTGAAGTCGGCGGAATTGACCGGACAATGGGAGAATAAGTTGCGCAAGATTGAGAAACGAACGTTTAGCGCTTCGCAGTTCCTGGAAGAGTTGAAGGAAATGGTGTCGGGAGTGGTAATGAGCGTGCTTTCCGATAATACTAATCGCCGTATTACGATACAGGAAGCTGTGCAGGAGAAGAATGGCAAGTCTACTTCTAAAGCAGCGGATGGTGATAAACCTAAAAAAGAACAGAAGAAGAGAGCACCGAGGAAACCGGCGGCAAAGAAAGAACCTGTGCAGTCGGAGCCGGTACAAACGGAGCCGGATGCTCTTGTCGGCCAGCCTTGCCCGCTTTGCGGAAAAGGTACGATTATTAAAGGAAAGACGGCCTACGGCTGTTCCGAATGGAAAGCCGGATGTACGTTCCGCAAGCCGTTCGAGTGACGCCTCTTTAATATTTTTTTTAGGTACGGAATTACACGGATTTATTTACCTCAGCCATATACTTCCAAAGCGGAGCCGCCATCAATGCTTGGCGGATGCTTTCTTGCTGCAATAACTCCTTTACTTCTTGCAGGGAGAGCAGATGTACAGTCAGGCTTTCCGTATCTTCCAGATGCTGTTCGGAGACTTTTTCTACGTCTGTAGCCAGAAAACAATAGGTGATGTTGGTGTGAGTGCTCGGGTTGGGGGAGAGCTGCATATACTCTTGCCAGTTTCCGTTCCCATAACCGGTCTCTTCCAGCAGTTCCCGTTGGGCGGAGATTAATGGGGAAGCATCTTCTTCTTCGCATACTCCGGCACAAAGTTCGTAAGAGGTTTCTTGTATTCCGTGGCGATATTGGCGAATAAAGACGAATTGCCCGTCGCGGGTGATGGCGATGGTATTTACCCAGTCGGGATATTCCAGTATATAATAAGAAGGGATATGGTTACCGTTGGGCAGCACTACATGATCCTTTCGCACCGTGAGCCAAGGGGCTCTGTGCAGGTATTCACTGGATATTACTTCCCAGGCATCTTTTGACTTTTCCATAATTATCAAGCTGTTTATATTTTGAATAGCATCCCCCCGATATTGTCTATCGGCGCTCCCGTAACAGAAGCGAGGCAACCGGGCTCATCCGCCATATAGAGTGCACCGAGAAAGGCGAAGATCAGTGCTTCCTTGTATTCGATAATCTGCCGGTCGGGTATGACGATTTCGCAGGGGCATAGTACGCCGATGCGCTCTATCAGGAACTTATTGAATGCACCGCCGCCGGTAATCAGCAATCTGCCGTTACTGCCGGAGAGCGGATGTGCGGTGATCACGCGTGAGACCTGCCAGGCGGCATGCTCATAGAAGGTGCGCAGCATATCTTCCAGGCTTAATCCATATCGTTCGAGCATCGGATAAACCAACGTCTCCACCCATTCACGCCCCAATGATTTGGGGCCGGACTGGTGGTAGAACTCCATCGCATTCAGTTCGTCCAATAACTCCCGGCAGATTTGTCCGCGTCGTGCAATCTCCCCGTCCCGGTCAAATTCCAGTCCTATCTGTCGGCAATAATGATTGATGACATAATTCACCGGACTGATGTCGAAGGCAATGCGTTGCCCTTCTTGCTCGAATGAAATATTGGAGAAGCCGCCTATATTCAGGCAGAAGTCATAATCGGAGAATAGCAACCGGTCGCCGATGGGGACGAGTGGGGCGCCTTGCCCACCCAGCATGATGTCCAGTCGTCGGAAGTCCGAAACGGTGGGTATGCGGGTTTCAGCAGCAATGGCGGCACCGTCGCCTATTTGATACATAATCTTTTTCTGCGGTTCATGGAAGATAGTGTGCCCGTGGGAGGCGATAATGTCGGGTCGGATTCCGAATTCCTGTATGAACTCGTTCACCCGTTCGCCGAGGAACTTGCCGTAGGCGCTATGGAAAGTAATAAACTCCAGGGCGTTCATCTTTTGTGCACCGGTGCCGAGCATCTGTTTCATGTCGTCGGGATAACCGTAGCCTTTCGCACAGTCTATGTGAAAAGACCACTTACCGGCTTCCCGATGGAAGGTGCAACAGCATACGTCCAGCCCGTCGAGCGACGTGCCGGACATAAGGCCGATGGCTTGAATGCGGAAATCTTTCATCTATAAGTAAGGTAGAATTCTACAACGGCTTCAATCCCTTTGCGGAAGATATCCAGCGGGATGTTCTCATTGGGGGAGTGAATGGCGTTGGACTCAAGCCCGAAGCCCATCAATACGGTTTTGATGCCCAGTACCTGCTCGAAGGTGGAAATGATGGGGATACTTCCACCACGGCGCACGGCAAGCGGCTTCTTACCGAAAGCCTTTTCGAAGCCTCGCTCTGCCGCTTGGTAAGCAGGCAGGCCAATGGGGCATACATACCCTTGTCCGCCATGCATCGGGGTTACTTTTACCCGCACGGTGTCCGGCGCAATGCTCAGGATGTAGTCGGCAAACAGTTGGGATATCTTATGATGATCTTGATGTGGAACCAGTCGGCAGGATACTTTGGCGTATGCCTTGGAAGGGAGCACCGTTTTAGAACCTTCGCCCGTATAGCCGCCCCATATACCGCATACGTCGAAAGACGGGCGGCAACTGTTGCGTTCCAGTGTGCTGTATCCTTTCTCTCCGAAAAGTGCTTTTACATCGATTGCTTTTTTGTATTTCTCCTCGTCGAAAGGAATATGGGCTATCATATCACGTTCGGCCTGGGGTACATCTTCTACATCGTCGTAGAAGCCGGGCACGGTGATGCGTCCGTCGGCATCCGTTACTTTGCTGATAATCTGGCAAAGCACGTTGATGGGATTGGCTACGGCACCTCCGAAGTGGCCGGAATGCAGGTCGCGGTTAGGGCCGATTATTTCTATTTCCCAGTATGCCAATCCGCGGAGTCCCGTAGTCAGCGAAGGCAGGTCTGCACCGAGCATGCTGGTGTCCGATACCAGGATGACGTCGGCTTTCAGCAGTTCCTTATGTTCCTCACAGAAGCTTTCCAGGCTGGGAGAGCCGATTTCTTCTTCACCTTCGAAGATAAACTTCACATTGGTCTTCAGCAAATCGTTCTTTACGAGGTATTCGAAGGCTTTCACCTGGATAAAGGATTGTCCTTTGTCGTCATCCGCACCACGTGCCCAGATGTGGCCGTCGCGTATTTCCGGTTCGAAAGGTTTGCTCTTCCAGAGTTCCAGCGGTTCGGCAGGCATCACATCATAGTGGGCATATACCAGTACCGTCTTGGCGGCAGGGTCTACTATCTTCTGTCCGAAAACAACCGGATTGCCTTTTGAGGGCATTACCAGCGCCTCGTCTGCCCCTGCTTCAAGCAGCAGTTGCGCCCAGCGCTCGGCACACGCCAGCATGTCATCATGGTGTTCCGGTTTGGCACTGATACTTGGAATACGGATAAGGCTGAACAGGTCTTCCAGCATCTTAGGTTCGTTCTCTGCGATGTATTTCTTTATTTCCATGGTAATTATAACTGTGTTGTTCTATCAATCAGATAAAAATCAAGCAGCGTCATCGCCGTCATCGCTTCTACAATAGGCACAGCGCGTGGCAGTACACAAGGATCGTGCCGGCCGCGGGCTTTCAGGGTCGTATCTATTCCGTCGATATTCACTGTATGTTGCTCCATCAGCACGGTAGCTACAGGCTTGAAGGCAACGCGGAAATAAATGTCCTGTCCGTTGCTGATACCTCCCTGGATACCTCCTGAGTGGTTGGTACGGGTTTCGATGCTTCCATTATTATTATAGAATACATCGTTCTGCTCCGAGCCTTTCTGCTTCAAACCTTTGAATCCGTCTCCGTATTCGAATGCTTTGGCAGCATTGATGCTGAGCATCGCAGCTCCGAGAGCAGCGTGCAACTTGCCGAATACCGGCTGTCCCAATCCGATGGGGCATCCTTTGACGACGCATGTCACTACTCCGCCAATCGTATCTCCCTCACCTTTTATCTTGAAGATAAGTTCTTCCATCTCTTTCGCCTTCTCGGAATCGGGGCAGCGAACGGGATTTGTCTCAATCAAGTCGAGGTCGTAAGCGGTATAATTTTCTTCCAGGCGGATAGGACCTACTTGCGAAGTGTACGCCGTGATGTGTATACCTAACTGCCTTAACGCCAATTTAGCCAATGCACCCGCCACTACGCGTGAAATCGTTTCGCGGGCGGACGAACGTCCGCCTCCCCGATGATCGCGGATGCCATATTTCACTTTGTATGTATAGTCGGCGTGCGAGGGGCGATAGATTTCTTTCAGATTATTATAGTCGTCAGAATGCTGGTTCTCGTTCCATACGATGAAGCCTATCGGACATCCGGTGGATTTTCCTTCGAAAATGCCGGAGAGGAATTCTACTTTGTCGCCTTCCTTTCGTGCGGTAGTGATGCGTGACTGGCCGGGACGGCGGCGGTCAAGTTCCTTTTGCACAAAGTCCATATCGATGGTGATTCCTGCCGGGAATCCATCTATTACGCCTCCGATGCCCTTACCATGCGACTCTCCAAAACTGGTAAGGCGAAGAATATTTCCAAATGAGTTGAACATATCAATTGCTTTAAAGGTTTATATACTAGGCTAATGTGCCAATATTCCTTCAATAAGAAACTTTTGGCTGTATAAAGGTAACAATTTATTTTCGTAAAACGTTTAAGAATATATGATAAAAAGTAGTTTTCCCGCTAAAGGACCGTTTTGGTAATCCTTATCTATTATATATTAATAGTATAAAATATCTGTAGCCTGTTTGTGGCAATGACTTAATTTAAAAGATTTTAGTATTGCCGTATATTCCATAAAGAACTAAAAATGATGAAAAAAGGAACATTCTTTTGTAATAAAAGACCTTGTTCAGTAGCTTTAAAAGCTGTTACTTTGTACCCTCGATATAAAATGGGAAATTAATGGCTCTTAGAGAGAGCTTTTTATTAACTAAACAAATACTTTAAAGTATGAAGAAGAATTTATTTTATTTGTTCGCATTGATCTGTTCAGTAAGTTTATTTACTGCTTGTAGTAGCGATGATGATCCTAATTGGAAACAAATTCCAACGACTCCCATCGAAGGTGCAGATGCAACTTTTACTGTAAATGGTAACTCTGCTACAGGAACTGTCAAGTTTACTCCTCAAAGCGCAACACAAGGACAGGTTGAATTGAACAATGTATTCCCTGGATATTCTACAGTTATTGTAGACGTAATGATGGAAGAGCAAGCAGATGGCTCTTTTAATTTCTCAGGAGAAAAAGGGTTGTCTAATCCTTCTATGGGGCTGACAAGATCAACGGATGTTGCCCCTGCTATTATGAATGTGACAGTAAAGGGTAATGTTACTTTGGCTGGAAAAGCATCAGTAACAGCTACATCGGCTCTGACAGAAACTGCTATGGGAGGTTTGGCAGGTTCATGGAATCTATTGGGTAAGATTGACACAGATCAATATGTATCAGTGATTAATTCTTCTCCATTTTTCTTGAGATGGGTACCCCTTGATGAAAAAGCGTTAAGTGGTGCTCAAACTTCAACCGTAGGATCTTTACTTGTATCAAAGATTCTTGCTGAAGTATTGAATCAGGTAACTTTCCATACTGATGGTAATATTACTGCAAAATTCTATTCAGAATTGCCTTTTGATGCAGAAACTGCACAAGCCTGGATTATGGGTAATATATTTACTCCAGACATTAACGTCTCACATACGGACTGGAATACTTCTCCTAAGAATATGGCCTTCTGGTATGTACGAGATAGCAAACTATATATAGTACCTAATATTGCTGCTATTATGAAGCAAGTATCAGGTGGTGAAGCTGGTGATTTGGATATGGCGGCTATTTTGCAAATGCTTTCTCAACTTGGAATTGATGTGACTAAATTGGATCCTGCATTGATTGGTCAGATAACAAGTTGGCTTTCTACCGGTATTCCTTTGAATTACAAAACAACGGATGCCGGAATATTAGAAGTATATGTAGATAAAGCTATGGTAGAGCCTTTTATGCCTGTTCTTTTTGCAATGTTGCCGGGTTTGCAAGCTCAACTTGATGAAATGGCTGCTACTAATCCTTTAGTAGGATTGTTGCCTCTCTTATTGGGCGTTCCGAAGCTTACAGATTATGAGACTATTTGGAAAGATAACACTGCCACATTTGACTTAGGACTTGGATTTACAAAGTAATTATGTGAATGTTGCTTCTTTATGAAGTAGTAGATCTATAACTGACAAAAAGATAGAAATGCCCCGTTGCAATTAATGCAATGGGGCATTTTGTTTGTAATCTGTTCGTTGGAATGAAAACAATTTCTTACTTTTGTCTTATTAAATATAAAATATGATGACAAGTTCAGAACGGCAACAGATTATCGCATTGGTGAAATGTGAAGTAATACCTGCAATCGGCTGTACAGAGCCTATTGCCGTAGCATTGTGCGTGGCAAAAGCAGCAGAGATATTAGGGAAGCGTCCGGAGAAGGTTTCGGTACTCCTGAGTGCTAATATTCTGAAGAATGCAATGGGAGTGGGTATTCCGGGAACGGGGATGATAGGACTGCCCATTGCGGTGGCATTAGGAGCCTTGATCGGTAAATCGGAGTATCAGCTTGAGGTGTTGAAGGATAGTAACCCTGCGGCTGTTGAAGAAGGCAAGCGCTTCATTGATGAAAAGCGCATTCAGATATCCCTGAAAGATAATATTGAAGAGAAACTCTATATCGAGGTATGTTGTGAAGCCGGAAAGGATAAGGCAACAGCTATCATTGCAGGTGGGCATACTACCTTTATATATATAGCGCGCAACGAAGAAGTGCTGTTGAACAAGCAAACTGCCGCCGCCGGCACAGAAGAAAAAGAGAATACACTGGAGTTGAGTCTGCGCAAAGTCTATGATTTTGCATTAACCGCTCCGCTGGATGAAATCCGCTTTATTCTCGAAACCGCCCGCCTGAACAAAGCTGCTGCCGAACGCTCTTTCCAGGGTGATTACGGTCATGGTCTGGGCAAGATATTGCGTGGCAGCTATGAGCACAAAATACTGGGTGATAGCATCTTCTCCCATATTCTTTCTTATACTTCCGGTGCTTGTGATGCGCGCATGGCAGGAGCTATGATTCCGGTTATGAGCAATTCGGGTAGCGGCAACCAAGGTATATCCGCCACTTTGCCCGTCCTGGTGTATGCAGAAGAAAACGGAAAATCGGAAGAAGAACTGATTCGTGCATTGATGATGAGTCATCTGACGGTAATCTATATTAAGCAAAGCCTGGGACGTCTGTCGGCATTATGCGGCTGTGTGGTTGCCGCTACCGGTTCCAGTTGCGGCATCACCTGGTTGATGGGAGGTACTTACGAGCAGGTGGCATACGCCGTACAGAATATGATAGCCAACCTTACCGGTATGATTTGCGACGGCGCCAAACCTAGTTGCGCCCTGAAAGTAACTACCGGCGTCTCCACCGCCGTTCTTTCTGCCATCATGGCAATGGAGAACCGTTGTGTCACCTCTGTCGAAGGAATCATCGACGAAGACGTAGATCAAAGCATCCGTAACCTGACAAAAATCGGCTCTCGGGGAATGAATGAAACAGATAAACTTGTGCTGGAGATAATGACAAGTAAGAATTAAAAATTGAGAATTAAAAATTAAAGGCTGCGCGGTTCAAGTAAATACTGCGCAGCCTTTAATTTTTAATTCTCAATTTTCAATTCTTTAGTGGCATCCGCCGCATCCACATTCGTGGTCGTGGTCACCGCATCCGTCGCCGCAGTCGTCACAGCCACAGCTGCAACCGCCACCGCTCATCATGCGTGCCACTTCTGCCAGTTCATCGTTGGTTGCCGGACGGCTTTCTACGATTTCGCCGGTAAAGTTCAGGGCACAGCCTGCCAAAGGATGGTTCATATCCATTACGACTACATCTTCTTTCACCTCTACCACGCTTCCGTTGATGCGTTGGCCTTCTGAGGTCATTAAGGGGATAACGGCACCTTCTACAACGCGCTCGCTGTCAAATTCTCCTTCTATGATAAAAATCTCTTTAGGGAGATCGATAACGTGTTCTTCGTCATACTCACCGTAAGCCTCTTCGGCAGAGATAGTGAAGTCGAACTTATCGCCTTGATTCAAATCTTTCACTGCGTTCTCAAAAGCTTCCAAAGTCATCCCCAATCCGGAAATGAACTGGAACGGGTGCTCTGCGGGTGCTTCTTCTTCAAAATCTTTTTCTCCGTCTTCGATTGAGTACAACTTATATGCTACGGTGATGTACTTGTTCTCTACTGTTTCCATTGATTATTCTTCTTTATTTAAGTTAGTAAATACTCTTTTTCTCTGTTCAGGGAGCGACAAAGATACGAATAATTTGTTTTGGGGGCGGAACAGCTCTGGTAATTTTCAGATTATTAAGTGGTTTCAGCCGTCGGAAAACAGCTTTTATCAGTTGTCCGATTGGTTTCAATTCCAACTGTTAAGTGATAAAATCGGATTTTAAGACGCAGTTTTCTTACGATTATTCATGTTTAGCTCATTTTTTTATTCAATTTGTTTGGAGTTTATAAAAAAGCCCTTACCTTTGCAGCACAATTAAGCGAAAGAATAATCAAAGATATTGAGTTATGAATCTACATACATCTATTAACCTGGCAGTCCTGCATATTATTCGCGTCGTGGTGGTGGCATCAAGAGCGTGAGAAAGGTTGTGTATGTATTCGTACGTTAGAAGATAAATTAATAAGCCTTTCTCACAGTAGTGGGAGAGGCTTTTTTCATTAAAAGGAGGTTATTAAATGAAGCATCAGTTACGTAGTTCGTTCAGCACACAAGGTCGCCGTATGGCAGGAGCCCGTGCATTGTGGGCGGCCAATGGCATGAAGAAAGAACAGATGGGCAAGCCCATTATTGCGATAGTCAATTCATTTACTCAGTTTGTCCCCGGCCATGTGCACCTGCATGAGATAGGTCAGTTTGTAAAAGAGGAAATAGAAAAGCAGGGTTGCTTTGCGGCGGAGTTCAATACGATTGCCATTGACGATGGCATCGCTATGGGACATGACGGTATGCTTTATTCACTGCCTTCGCGTGACATCATTGCCGACAGCGTGGAGTATATGGTGAATGCCCATAAGGCGGATGCGATGGTGTGCATCAGCAACTGCGACAAGATTACTCCGGGTATGCTGATGGCGGCTATGAGACTGAACATCCCTACCGTATTTGTTTCCGGCGGACCGATGGAAGCCGGTGAATGGAACGGACAGCACCTCGACTTGATTGATGCTATGATAAAGTCGGCAGACGAAAGCGTGAGCGACAAGGATGTGGCGAAGATAGAGCAACACGCTTGCCCTACCTGTGGTTGCTGCTCGGGTATGTTTACTGCCAACTCGATGAACTGCCTGAATGAGGCGATTGGTCTGGCGCTGCCCGGCAACGGCACGATTGTGGCTACTCACGAGAATCGCCGGAAGCTCTTCAAGGATGCCGCCAAGCTGATTGTAGAAAATGCCTATAAATATTACGAAGAAGGAGATGACAGCGTACTTCCGCGCAGCATTGCCACCCGTCAGGCTTTCCTGAATGCCATGACGCTGGACATCGCTATGGGTGGTTCCACCAATACGGTGCTTCACCTGCTGGCTGTGGCCCACGAAGCGGAGGCCGATTTCACGATGGACGACATCGATATGCTGTCCCGCAAAACTCCTTGCCTGTGTAAGGTTGCTCCCAATACTCAGAAATATCATGTACAAGACGTGAACCGCGCCGGTGGTATTGTTGCCATCATGAGCGAGTTGGCGAAGGGCGGTCTGGTAGATACGACCGTTCGCCGTGTAGACGGAATGACGCTGGCGGAAGAAATAGACCAATACGATATTACCAGCCCGAACGTTTGCAAAAAGGCAATCAAGAAATACTCCAGTGCGGCTGCCGGAAAGTTCAATCTGGTACTCGGCTCACAGGATGCCTGTTATAAAGAATTGGATACAGACCGTGCCGAAGGTTGTATTCGTGACTTGGAACATGCCTACAGCAAAGATGGCGGTCTGGCTGTCTTGAAAGGAAATATCGCTCAGGACGGCTGCGTCGTCAAGACGGCGGGTGTGGACGAAAGCATCTGGAAGTTTACCGGTCCGGCCAAGGTCTTCGATTCACAGGAAGCGGCTTGTGAAGGTATATTGGGCGGGAAGGTTGTCAGTGGCGATGTCGTCGTCATTACCCACGAAGGCCCGAAGGGCGGTCCGGGTATGCAGGAGATGCTTTATCCCACTTCTTATATCAAGTCCCGCCATTTGGGAAAAGAGTGCGCGCTGATTACCGACGGACGTTTCAGTGGCGGTACTTCAGGTTTGAGCATCGGACACGTCTCTCCCGAAGCTGCTGCCGGTGGCAATATCGGCAAGATAAAAGATGGTGATGTCATCGAAATCAATATCCCCGAACGTACCATCAATGTGAAACTGACAGATGAGGAACTGGCTGCGCGCCCGATGACTCCGGTCACCCGCGACCGCCAAGTGTCCAAAGCACTGAAGGCATACGCCAGCATGGTAAGTTCTGCCGATAAGGGAGCAGTGAGACTGATTGATTAATTGAAAATTGAGAATTAATAGTATGGAAAACTTAATAACAGGCGCGGAAGCATTGATGCGCTCTCTGGAACACCAGGGAGTAAAGACCATTTTCGGTTATCCGGGTGGCAGCATCATGCCGGTATTCGACGCCTTATACGACCACCGAAAGAACCTGAATCATATCCTGGTTCGTCACGAACAGGGAGCAACCCATGCCGCACAAGGCTTTGCACGTGTATCGGGCGAAGTCGGTGTATGCCTGGTGACCAGCGGTCCCGGTGCTACCAATACAGTGACCGGCATTGCAGATGCCATGATAGACAGTACGCCTATCGTTGTCATAGCCGGTCAGGTAGGAACCAACTTCCTGGGTACGGATGCTTTTCAGGAAGTCGACCTGGTAGGCATTACGCAACCTATTACGAAGTGGAGTTACCAGATTCGTCGTGCGGAAGATGTGGCCTGGGCAGTGGCACGTGCTTTCTATATAGCACAGAGCGGACGTCCCGGTCCCGTAGTGCTGGACTTTGCGAAGAACGCCCAGACAGATAAAACAGAATATACGCCGACCAAAGTAGATTATATCCGCAGCTATCAGCCCGTTCCCGAAATGGAACCGGAAGCTATACAGCAAGCTGCCGACCTGATAAATGCCGCCGAGCGCCCGTTGGTGCTGGTAGGGCAGGGAGTGGAACTGGGTAATGCGCAGCAAGAACTCCGTGCTTTCATCGAGAAAGCCGGAATGCCTGCCGGATGCACCCTGCTGGGACTTTCCGCTCTGCCCACGGAGCATCCTCTGAATAAAGGTATGCTGGGTATGCACGGCAACCTGGGGCCGAATATCAATACCAATAAATGCGATGTCCTTGTTGCCGTAGGTATGCGCTTTGACGACCGTGTCACCGGCAAGCTGGCAACATACGCCACGCAGGCAAAGATTATCCACTTCGACATCGACCCTGCCGAGATAAATAAGAATGTAAAGACAGACGTTGCCGTATTGGGCAATTGCAAGGAAACCCTGGCTGCCGTCACCAAACTCCTGAAACCCGCCAAGCACCAAGAGTGGCTGGACAGCTTCCTTCCTTACGAAAAGGTGGAAGAAGAAAAAGTAATCCGTCCCGAACTCTATCCGACGGGAGACGCACTGAGTATGGGTGAAGTAATCCGTGCCGTCAGCGAGGCTACCAATAATGAAGCGATACTGGTGACCGATGTAGGTCAGAACCAGATGATGTCCGCCCGCTACTTCAAGTATAGCAAGGAACGCAGCATCGTTACTTCCGGCGGACTGGGCACTATGGGCTTCGGCCTTCCGGCTGCCATTGGCGCTACCTTCGGACGCCCCGACCGCACGGTCTGCGTCTTTATGGGCGATGGCGGCTTGCAGATGAACTTGCAGGAGCTGGGAACCGTTATGGAACAAAAAGCTCCGGTGAAGATGATTCTGCTGAACAATAACTTCCTGGGTAATGTTCGTCAATGGCAGGCGATGTTCTTCAACGGCCGCTATTCATTCACGCCGATGCTCAATCCGGATTATATGAAGATAGCTTCGGCTTATGATATCCCCTCGCGGAAGGCATTCACTCGTGAAGAACTAAGAAAGGCGATTGCTGAAATGGTGGCGACGGACGGCCCGTTCCTGCTCGAAGCCTGTGTTGAGGAAGAAGGGAACGTGATGCCGATGACACCTCCGGGTGGTTCGGTGAATCAGATGTTGCTGGAATGCTAAGTTAGTCACTTGTAATTAGAAGAAAATGGATAAGACATTATATACAATCATCGTTCATTCGGAGAACTTTGCCGGTTTGCTGAACCAGGTAACGGCTGTGTTCACCCGTCGACAAATCAATATCGAGAGTCTGAACGTTTCGGCTTCCTCCATCAAAGGGGTACATAAGTATACCATCACTGCCTGGACGGACGAAGACACCATCGAGAAGGTGACGAAGCAAATCACCAAGAAGATAGATGTGCTGCAAGCGCACTACTTCACGGATGATGAAATCTATCAGCATGAGATAGCCCTTTATAAGATAACCACTCCGATACTGGAAGAGAAACCGGAAATCTCCAAGATTATCCGTAAGTACAATGCCCGTATCGTAGAAGTAAACGGAGTCTTTTCTATTGTAGAGAAGAATGGCATGAGTGAAGAAATCACCAACCTCTATGAAGAGTTGCGCGCACAGGACTGTGTACTTCAGTTCGTCCGTTCGGGACGCGTAGCTATTACTACCAGCTGCTTCGAACGTGTCAATGAATATCTGGCGGACCGCGAAGCGAAATATCGTCAAAGTAAACAGCAAGAACAATGAGTGAAAACAGTAAGATAGGTACTTATAAGTTCGTGGCCGAACCGTTCCACGTAGATTTCACCGGACACCTGACGCTGGGTGTACTGGGCAACCATTTGTTGAATTGTGCAGGTTTCCATGCTGGCGACCGCGGTTTCGGCATTGCCACCCTGAACGAGGACAACTACACGTGGGTACTGTCCCGCCTGGCCGTCGAACTGGACGAACTGCCCTATCAGTACGAAGACTTTTCCATCCAGACCTGGGTAGAGAACGTCTATCGTCTTTTCACCGACCGTAACTTTGCTCTTATCAATAAGGATGGGAAGCGGATAGGTTATGCGCGCTCCGTTTGGGCGATGATTAGCATGAATACCCGCAAACCGGCTGACTTGCTGGCACTGCATAGCGGCAGCATTGTAGACTATGTGTGCGACGAGCCTTGTCCTATCGAGAAGCCCTCGCGCATCAAGGTCGCTTCATCAACCCCGGCTGCTTCCATAGAGGCCAAGTACAGCGATATCGATATTAACGGTCATGTGAACAGCATCCGTTACATAGAGCATATCCTTGATTTGTTCCCTATCGAGATGTATAAGAAGAAACGTATCCGCCGCTTCGAGATGGCATACGTGGCCGAAAGTTATTATGGCGACGAACTCACCCTCTTCATGGACGATGCCGGCGACGGTGTTTATGAAGTGGAAGTGAAGAAGAATGGCAACGATGTGGTTTGCCGCTCTAAAGTGATATTTACAGAGAAATAATAGAATATATTAATCAACGGTGGCGTAAGCCACAAATAAAAACTAAAACAAAAAATGGCACTATTGAATTTTGGCGGTATTAATGAAAATGTAATGACCCGCGAAGAATTTCCTTTGGAAAAAGCACGTGAGATTTTGAAAGATGAGACGATTGCAGTAATCGGTTATGGTGTACAAGGTCCCGGACAGGCTTGCAACCTGCGCGATAACGGCTTCAATGTAATTGTCGGACAGCGTCCGGGAGCTACCTTCGAGAAGGCAGTAGCAGACGGATGGGTGCCGGGTGAGACATTGTTCGGTATTGAGGAAGCTTGTCAGAAAGGTTCTATCATCATGTGTCTGTTGTCCGATGCAGCTGTGATGTCTGTATGGCCTACCATCAAACCTTACCTGACTCCCGGAAAGGCTCTTTACTTCTCTCATGGTTTTGCTATTACCTGGAGCGACCGTACCGGTGTGGTTCCTTCCAAAGATATCGATGTTATCATGGTTGCTCCTAAGGGCTCGGGTACTTCACTCCGTACCATGTTCCTCGAAGGCCGCGGCTTGAACTCTTCATACGCTATCTACCAGGACGCTACGGGCAAGACTTTCGATAAGACTATCGCATTGGGTATCGGTATCGGTTCAGGTTATCTGTTCGAAACCACATTCCAACGCGAAGCTACTTCCGACCTTACCGGTGAACGCGGTTCATTGATGGGTGCTATTCAGGGATTGCTGTCAGCTCAGTACGAGGTATTGCGTGAAAACGGTCATACTCCGTCGGAAGCGTTCAACGAAACAGTAGAAGAACTGACTCAGTCGTTGATGCCGCTGTTCGCAAAGAATGGTATGGACTGGATGTATGCTAACTGCTCTACTACCGCTCAGCGTGGTGCTTTGGATTGGATGACTCCGTTCCATGATGCTATCAAACCGGTAGTTAAGAAACTGTATGAGAGTGTGAAGTCAGGTAACGAAGCTCAGATTTCTATCGACAGCAACTCCAAGGCTGATTATCGCGAGAAACTGAATGCAGAGTTGAAAGCATTGCGCGAGAGCGAAATGTGGCAGACGGCTGTTACAGTTCGCAAACTCCGTCCGGAGAACAACTAATCGGCAGATTAAGTAATAAATAACCCCTTTTGCTTCTTTGCATCCCTTTACTCTTGGGATGCAGGGGGCGGAAGGGGTTTCTTTGTGCCCGAGAATTCCATGAACTTGCGGTAGAAGGGATGATGTGCCAGTGTGGCGGCTTCTCCCAGTATTACCAGCTTCATGCGGGCACGGGTGATGGCGACATTCATGCGGCGCAGATCGTTGAGGAAACCGATCTGTCCTTCATCATTGGCGCGTACCAGGCTGATGAAGATAACGTCGCGTTCCTGTCCCTGAAAACCATCCACGGTATTCACCGTGAGCAGGGAGCGGTAAGGTTTGAGGGCGGCGTCTCCTTTTATTCTGCCGCGAAGATACTGCACCTGTGCTTTATAGGGGGAGATAATACCGAAATCAATTCGCTCTTCCAGAATGCGGTTGCCGCCAATCCGGTTGATGTAGGCTTTCAGTTCCAGTAACAGTAGGTCGGCTTCGGACTTGTTGATGCGGCCGAAGGTCTCGCCCACGAATTCCTCTTTAAAGTCCATTCCCGAAGTGTCTATCCAGCTGATGGCGGTGTCCCAGTCGAGGATACCTCGGTGGCACACCTCGGGAGCGGCTTCCAACTCTCCGTTGTAGAACCATTGGGAAGGGAACTTCATGATGTCCTCGTGCATTCGGTACTGTACTTTCAACAGGGAGACTACCGCAGGCTTGTTCTCCACAACCTTTTCCATCAACGTGCGTTCCAGTCCACCACGGGCAGCTTCGTAGCATTTGATGGTGGGCGGCAACTGGCAATGGTCACCTGCCAATATCACGCGGTCTGCTTTGCGGATGGCTATCCAGCAGGCAGCTTCCAGCGCTTGGGCGGCTTCGTCTATGAAGAGGGTACCGAAGTGGCGGCCGTTGAGCAGGCGGTGGTTGCTGCTGACCAAAGTAGAGGCTATGACGTGTGCCCCGTCAAAGAGGTCGGCATTGATTTGTATTTCCAGAGCAGTGCCGCGGTCGCGCAGGCGGCTCATGCGGCTGCGCACTCCTTCGCGTTCATCATAGCTGCCACGGCGGGCACGCCCTCCGAGTTCGCGCAGGTTCTTACGGATGCTCCATAGTTCGGGATAAAGGGGATGGTTCTCAAACCGCCGTTCGTAGGTGAAGGACAGCATCTTGTCATTGACGCGTGTCGGGTTGCCGATGCGCAGCACATTGACTCCCCTGTCCACCAGCTTCTCCGAAATCCAGTCCACCGCCGTATTGCTCTGGGCACATACCAGCACTTGCGGTTCGCGGTGCAGGGTTTCGTAGATGGCTTCTACGAGAGTGGTGGTCTTTCCGGTGCCCGGAGGGCCATGCACGATGGCTACGTCGCGGGTACACAGTACCTTGTTCACGGCAGTTTCCTGCGTAGAGTTCAGCCAGGGAAAACGTACGGGGTAGAGTTCGCGGGAGCCGGCTTTCGCTGTTCCCAGCAGTATATCTTTCAGTTCAGCCAGGCGGTTGCCTTTGGCGCGAAGCACATCTTCCAGTGCCTCGAACATGGTGCGATAAGAAGTTTCATCAAAATAAAGCTGCACACCGAGGTTGTCTGCTCCCTGCACTTCCATGATGGCACCCGCACCGGGCATTACCAATACCATCCGTGCCTCGTCGGCATAGCTCACCGTGGCAATGAAGTTCATATAAGTAATCTTCCCGTCGGCAGACTGACGGAAGAAGCAGGCGGGACGGCCGAACTCGAAGTTATGTTCTATGTCCGTGTTCTCGGCACGCGTCACCTCTATTACCAATTGATTCAACGAGTTATAGTAACTCCGTCCCGGCGTGGCAGGATACCAGCATAGACCGCGCTTCACCTTCCGGGCCACACCCATATTCTCCGTTTGCCGCTCGAACTCCTCTTTCTCGTGCTCGTATTCCATACGTAGCAGCAGCTGTTGTCGTTGGAGGTGCAGGACGGGACTGTTTGAATCTTCTTCTTTCATGTCTGCAAAGGTAATAAATCTTCGCGTTCGGCAGAAGAAATGCTTTATTTTGTTAAACCTTTCATCCGTTTTACTTGTTTATTATATTAAATTGTAATCTTTACAAATATGAATATTAAACACACGTAGTTATGGCTTATGATTTAATGATGCTGAAGGCGTTTTACACTGCTTATGCCGGAAAGATAGAGCGCATCCGCCGGGCACTCCATCGTCCGCTGACGTTGGCAGAGAAGATTTTGTATGCTCATTTATATAATGAGGATGAAGTAAAGAACTATAAGAGGGGGGAGGACTATGTAAACTTTCGCCCCGATCGTGTAGCGATGCAAGATGCAACGGCGCAGATGGCTTTGCTGCAATTCATGAATGCGGGACGGGAGCAGGCGGCAGTCCCTTCGACGGTACATTGCGATCATTTGATTCAGGCTTATAAGGGAGCGAAAACAGACATTGCAACTGCCACAAAGACCAATGAAGAGGTTTACGATTTCCTTCGTGATGTCTCTTCCCGTTACGGTATCGGTTTCTGGCAACCGGGTGCAGGCATTATCCACCAGGTAGTGCTGGAAAACTATGCTTTTCCGGGTGGCATGATGGTGGGTACGGACTCCCATACCCCTAATGCCGGCGGATTGGGGATGGTAGCCATCGGTGTGGGAGGTGCCGATGCGGTAGATGTGATGACTGGTATGGAATGGGAACTGAAGATGCCCCGGCTGATAGGCGTGCACCTGACCGGCAAACTGAACGGCTGGGCAGCACCCAAAGATGTCATTCTGAAACTGGCGGGCATCCTCACCGTGAAAGGCGGAACGAACGCCATTATCGAATACTTCGGCCCCGGAACGGCCTCACTCTCTGCCACCGGCAAAGCAACTATCTGCAATATGGGAGCAGAAGTTGGTGCCACCACTTCCCTTTTCCCTTATGACGAGCGCATGGCTATCTATCTGAAAGCAACCGGGCGCGAAGAAGTGGCAGAACTGGCTTCGTCCGTAGCTGCCGATCTTTGCGCTGACGACGAGGTACTGGCAGCTCCGGAGAGATACTATGACCGTGTCATCGAAATAAATCTTTCTGACTTAGAGCCTTACATAAACGGTCCGTTCACTCCGGATGCTGCCACACCTATCTCCGAGTTTGCTGCGAAAGTATTGCAGAACGATTATCCCCGCAAGATGGAAGTCGGCTTGATAGGTTCTTGCACAAACTCTTCTTACCAGGACTTGAGCCGCGCTGTTTCCCTGGCCCGCCAGGTCGGTGAAAAGCATTTGGCGGTAGCCGCCCCTCTGATTGTCAACCCCGGTTCAGAGCGCATACGCGCCACTGCCGAGCGCGATGGCATGATAGATACCTTCGAGAAAATAGGCGCCACCATCATGGCAAATGCCTGCGGCCCCTGCATCGGCCAGTGGAAACGCGAGGCGGACGACCCCACCCGCAAGAATTCCATTGTCACCTCTTTCAACCGTAACTTTGCCAAACGTGCCGACGGTAACCCCAATACTTACGCTTTTGTAGCCTCTCCCGAGCTGACCATGGCGCTGACCATCGCCGGCGATTTGTGCTTCAACCCACTGAAAGATACCCTGACTAACAGCCGCGGCGAGCAAGTGATGCTTTCCGAACCTGTCGGTGAAGAACTTCCCCCACTAGGTTTTGCAGCGGGCGATGAAGGCTATGTTGCCCCGACTTCCTATAAAAAAGACATCACGGTAGACCCGCATTCGCAGCGCCTGCAACTCCTTACTCCTTTCCCCGCCTGGGATGGAACGGATCTCTTGAATATGCCCCTGTTGATAAAGACGCAGGGCAAGTGCACCACCGACCACATTTCGATGGCAGGCCCGTGGCTCCGCTTCCGCGGACATCTGGAAAACATTTCGGATAATATGCTGATGGGCGCCGTCAACGCCTTCAACGGTGAAACGAATAAAGTATGGAACCGCTCTACCAACACCTACGGCACGGTATCGGGCACTGCCAAACTCTACAAATCCGAAGGAATCCCCTCCATTGTTGTAGCCGAAGAAAACTATGGCGAAGGTTCCAGCCGCGAACATGCTGCCATGGAGCCCCGCTTCCTCAATGTGCGCGTCATCCTGGCAAAGAGCTTCGCCCGCATCCACGAAACGAACCTGAAGAAGCAAGGCATGCTGGCACTGACCTTCGTAGACAAGGCCGATTACGACAAAATCCAGGAGCACGACTTGCTCTCTGTCATCGGACTGAAAGACTTTGCCCCGGGCCACAACCTGAAAGTGGTTCTTCATCACGAAGACGGTACCCGGGAGAGCTTTGAGGCACAACATACTTATAACGAACAGCAGATAGGCTGGTTCCGCGCCGGCTCTGCACTTAATGCACGATAGAATATGGAAAGAATTACCGTACCTTTTATTACAGGTGATGGAGTAGGAGCGGAAGTGACTCCCTCCATGCAGACAGTGGTGGATGCCGCCCTTAAGAAAGCCTATCACGGCGAACGGAGCATCGAATGGAAAGAAGTGCTGGCAGGTGAACGCGCTTTCAACGAAACGGGTTTCTGGCTACCGGAGGAGACGATGGAGGCTTTCCGCACTTATAAAGTCGGCATCAAAGGCCCGCTTACCACCCCCATCGGCGGCGGCATCCGTTCGCTGAACGTGGCGCTGCGCCAGACGCTCGATCTGTACGTCTGCCTTCGCCCCGTGCGTTGGTACAAGGGCGTGGTTTCTCCGGTGAAGGAGCCGCAGAAAGTGAATATGTGCGTGTTCCGTGAGAACACGGAAGACATCTACGCAGGTATAGAGTGGGAGGCCGGCACACCGGAAGCCGAAAAGTTCTACCGCTTCCTGCACGACGAAATGGGAGTGACGAAGGTACGTTTCCCGGAAACCTCTTCCTTCGGCGTGAAGCCCGTTTCCCGGGAAGGGACGGAACGCCTGGTGCGTGCCGCTTGCCGGTATGCGCTCAATCACGGTTTGCCTTCCGTGACGCTGGTACATAAGGGAAATATCATGAAGTTCACCGAAGGCGGCTTCAAGAAATGGGGCTATGAACTCGCCGAACGCGAATTCGGCAAGGAGATTGCCGACGGACGCCTGACGATGAAAGACTGCATCGCCGATGCCTTTCTGCAAAACACGCTGCTCATCCCCGAAGAGTATTCCGTCATTGCCACGCTGAATCTGAACGGTGATTATGTCTCCGACCAGTTGGCGGCCATGGTAGGCGGCATCGGCATCGCTCCCGGTGCCAATATCAACTACAAGACGGGGCACGCTATCTTTGAGGCCACCCACGGCACTGCCCCCAACATTGCCGGAAAAGACATTGTGAATCCTTGTTCTATCATCCTCTCCGCCGTGATGATGCTCCAGCACTTCGGCTGGACGGAAGCGGCAACGCTGATAGAAAAAGCCCTGGAAAAGAGCTTCACCGAAGCCCGCGCCACTGCCGACCTGGCCCGTTTCATGCCCGGCGGCGTCTCTTTGCCTACTTCCGCCTTTACCCGCGAGATTGTGAAGAGAATAGAAAAGTAAGAATAACGATTAAAACGAACGAATTATGAAGAAGGAGTATTTGATTTACAAGCTGTCCGAGGATTTGAAAGAAGCCACCCGGATCGAAAACGAACTGTTCAAGAAGTTTGATGTGAAGCGCGGTTTGCGTAATGAAGACGGAACGGGAGTACTGGTCGGACTGACCAAGATAGGTAATGTAGTAGGTTACGAACGCATCCCCGGCGGCGGTCTGAAGCCGATTCCCGGCAAACTGTTCTATCGCGGATACGACCTGGAAGACCTGGCGCACGCCATTATCAAGGAGAAACGCTTCGGCTTTGAAGAAGTGGCCTACCTGCTGCTCTCCGGCCGCCTGCCCGATAAGGAAGAACTTGCTTCTTTCCGCGAGCTGGTCAATGACAATATGCCGTTGGAGCAAAAGACCAAGATGAACATCATCGAGCTGGAAGGAAACAACATCATGAACATCCTGGCACGCAGCGTACTCGAAATGTACCGCTTCGACCCCAATGCTGACGACACTTCCCGCGACAACCTGATGCGCCAAAGCATCGAACTGATTTCCCAGTTCCCCACCATCATCGCCTATGCCTACAACATGCTCCGCCATGCCACTCACGGCCGTTCGCTGCACATCCGTCATCCGCAGGAGAGCCTTTCCATTGCCGAAAACTTCCTCTATATGCTCAAGAAAGACTATACCGAACTGGAAGCCCGCACCCTCGACCTGCTGTTGGTGCTCCAGGCCGAACATGGCGGTGGTAACAACTCCACCTTCACCGTTCGCGTCACTTCCTCTACCGGTACCGATACCTACTCGTCCATCGCCGCAGGCATCGGTTCGCTGAAGGGCCCGCTCCACGGAGGAGCCAACATACAAGTGGCGGATATGTTCCATCACCTGCAAGAAAACATCCGCGACTGGACAAACGTAGACGAGATAGATACCTACTTCACCCGTATGCTGAACAAGGAAGTCTACAACAAGACCGGCCTGATTTACGGTATCGGCCATGCCGTCTACACCATTTCCGACCCCCGCGCCGTGCTCCTCAAAGAGCTTGCCCGCGACCTGGCACGCGAGAAAGGAAAAGAACGCGAATTCTCCTTCCTCGAACTGCTGGAAGAACGCGCCATCGCTACCTTTGGTCGTGTGAAGAACAATGGCAAGACCGTTTCGAGCAACATCGACTTCTATTCCGGCTTTGTCTATGAACTGATCGGGCTGCCACAGGAAATCTTCACCCCGCTGTTTGCCATGGCCCGCATCGTGGGCTGGTGTGCCCACCGCAACGAAGAACTGAACTTTGAAGGTAAGCGCATCATCCGTCCTGCCTACAAGAATGTGCTGGACGACACCACCTACATACCTATCAAGAAACGGTAGTATAGGGGCGAACTATAAGAAATATTACCTGAACCAAAGGGGGAGGATGTCGCTACGGCGGAATTCCTTCCCTTTTTTATTTGATATTCTCTTTATGTTCTGTATTTTTGCTTTCTCAATAGACTCATTATACATTAACTATGGAAAACGAGGCACGCTCTTTGGATGAGCTCTTATGCCAATCACTACTATTGTTCCGCCAGTATCGGCTCTACGATGATCCGGGCTGCGCAGCAAAAGCATCCCGGATGTTGGAAGAGGCCCGCTTGCTGATAGACGCCCAAAATGGTGTGGACATGGCCAAGTGGGGCTGTGTCATGGAGTGCCTTGCCCAGAAGTTTTATATAAATGGTGATACGGATGTGGTGTTGGCTGAGATTGACGTCGCTCTGAATGCCTATTGGAAGAAAATCGAAAAATCTCCTTTGGACATTGTTTTTGCCTACTTATGGTTGGGCTATTACTTCTTATTGCGTTTCCGCAATAACCATTCACGTTTCCACTCCCGCAGCAAACAGATGATGTCCGGCATCCTGTCTTACCTGGCAGGTGCGTTTCATCGGCTCGAAAAAGGTACCGTCTCCACAGATGTCCTGTCTGTCTTTTCTGCCGATGTCTGGGGAGAAACCGTCTACTGGATGGAGCAAGTACATGATACCCGTATTTGCGAAAAACAATCCGCAGCCCTTCTGGGACAGCTTTATAATATGAAAAGGATAGAATTGCAGCATAACCAGGGCACACCCAATGTTCTGCTTCAGCACATCCTGGAGTTCTATTGCTTCTAATTACGTTTCCCGTCTTCCCATTCCCTTGTGTGTGTTGTGTAAAAGCTAAGGGAACAATGCGACAGATGCCTGTGCATTGTCCGCTAAACCTATGTGTTTGTCAGAAGCTCACTGTTGTGAGCCTATTTGTTTACGTACATAAACAAATCAGTTTATTGAAGTGAACAAATCGTCTCACAATAGTGAACCTTTAACGAACTCTTGTACTTACCAGGATAAATGCCCTTACTCAACAGGATGAATGCCCGTGCATAACAAGATGAATGCTTGTGCCCGACACGATAAATGCCCTTTATCCCGCGCGCTATTGAAACAGATATTTGTATCTTTGGAGGCTTGATGAGATGATATTTACTTAGTTTGTTACAAACTGCTTCTCCTATTTGTAGATAAAATCTGATAAAGATATGGAATGCGAAAATGAAGAAATTACGGTCTGTCTGGTATCTAATAGTTTGTATCTTACTGTATTCTTGCGCCCGAAGGGGTGCATCTGATATCTTGGACAGAGCTGAAAAGTATATGGAAATACATCCCGACAGTGCGTTATTCTTACTAAATCAACTTTCTCATCCCGAAACATTCTGCGAACAACAACGTGCCGACTATGCGTTGCTGCTGACACAGGCACGAGACAAAAACTATCTGGATAGCCTGCAATCGGACTCCCTGATAGAGCTTGCCGTAAACTATTACCGGAACAGCAAGGATAAGGTAAAGGCGGGGAAATCCCTCTTCTATTATGGCAAAGTAATGTCCATGCACGATAATGACACAGTAGCTATGCAGGCTTACTTAGAGGCCCGGGAGAAGTTGGAGAATACAAAGGAATATAAGCTGCAAGCCTTGCTACAGCACTATATAGCCCGCCTGAGCGATGACCGTGGAATGTATGATGTTGCGCTCGGTCACTATCGAAAGTCCATTTATTATAGCCGGAAGGCAGACTACACTTTGGGCATCGTATATAGCTATCGGAACATAGCCTGGATTCATCAAATAAAGCACAACATAGATAGTGCCGGCTGGTATGCAAAAGCCGGAATCTCTTTGCTGGAAGGCGATAGCTTGTCGCCGGTTTATCCTTCTTTGTTGCACTTCCTGGGAGAATTGGAAAAAAAGAAAGGGAATTATGCGGAGGCTATAACCTATTTCTCTTCAGCAATTAAGTGCGAACGGATTCCCCATGCCATTCCTTATTATTATATGTCGTTGGGTGATACCTATATGCAGCTGGGGCAGTTGGCGAAGGCGAAAGATTGCTTTGAGAAACTATTGGATTCGGAAGACGTCTTCACCCGGTCCGGTGCCTACAATTATCTATATCAGTGCGAGAAGCTGGAAGCTGATTATAGAAAAGCCCTATACTATAAGGAGAAGTCGGACTCACTACTGAGGGTGTATCAGGACAGGAACCTGCGGGATAAGATGTCCGACCTGCAACACCGGCACGAAGTTGAGAACTTGCAGATGGAGAACAAACTGCTTGAGTATAAAACACGGAGCCAACTCTATTGGGCTGCATTCCTCTTTTGCCTGCTCATCATTTTCGGTCTCGTCTCTTATTCCTGGATAAAGAAGCAGTATAGAAGGATTTATAGAAAACGACTGAAAGCCCATGTCGATAAGAGCCTCAGGATTATAAAAGAAAATGAGCAGATCATAGGTCAGTACATCTACCAGATAGAGATGCTAAAGCAGGAAGAATCGCTTATTGCCGAAGCAGCAAAGGAGCAAATCGCCAAGCTCAATCAAAGGATTCAGGTATTGGTGAGCGAAAATAAAAAGATTCGGGAAGATCCCTGCGTGGGTGGTATTTATATTTTGGAACAGTTGAAGCAGAACTTGCTGATTGCCGAGAACATGACTCAAAAAGAAAAATCACAAGTTTTTGCATATATGGACTTGTTTTTTGGGGATTTTGTAAGCCGATTGAAAGAAGAATATGGCTTGAATGACAATAATCTTATGTTATCCGTACTTGTTAAACTTGGCTTCTCGTCTACCGAGCTGATGTCCGTATTTCAATGCAAGATGAACTCCATACTGAAAAAGAAACAAAGGCTGAGGAGCGAACTGTCTTTGGATAAGAGCGTTGATTTGGCAGCATTTCTTACTTCCTACTCTTGTCGAATGTCCACTTAATTTGAATTTTGTAATATTGTAATTCATTGATACATCGTACTTTGAACGTTATTTTTTGTTCTTCATATATTTGCAATATATCCTTTTCATATACTATCTTTGTCTCAAGAAAAAAACCGTATTGCTATGAAATTGAAATTTATATGTTGTTGGTTGGGGGTGTATTGTTTGCTTTCAGTCTATGTATTCAAAATCTATTCAAATGTTCCGGTTGTTGGAGTCGAAATGATGTCCTCCGATAACGATGTACCTTTCACAAGACCCAATGGTCCTAAACAAGGGCCCCGCTCTTTACCCGTATTTTTCCCTGATTCTGTATTCCAGAATGGTAACTCTTTTGTGAATTTGTCCACTCAAAAAGAAATGTTATTGGTTTATATGATTGAAACATAACTATTTAATCCCTTTTAGTTGTGTCCAGTCGTTTTTTTGTGGGATAGTGTTTACCACACTAACTTTGTCCACAGAACAATGGAGGAGAGAATATGAATTCGTGCAAGTTTTGCGAATAGGAGAATTAGCAGAATGAATATTCCTCTGGCTGTTGTCATAGTACTAACTTAAAAACATTTTGATTATGAGAACAGAATCAATGATCAATGAGCTGGAAGGCAAACTGACAGCTGAAGAGATGGAAGGTGTGAATGGCGGTCTCGCAGTTCCTCCTCTTGCTCCAATGTTCATCGATCCGGATGGTATACCCCTCTAGATCTTTGAAGAACTTAAGTGGACATATTTATTATGTCCGCTTTTGTTCTTTGTTATTGTCCCTGTTAATCAAATATTTGATGTAAATGAAACAATATAAAGTCTTGCCTCCTGAGCAAACCATAAACAATATAAGGAACATCCTAAGCAGTATCGGTATACTGCTATGCGAAAATCACCTGATTCAGGATGGTTTATGCTCATGCAGGGTAAGTATCGGGAATAATGGACTACTCCCCTTGGATATAGGTACGAATGGCAAAGGACGCTCTTTTGAGTATTCTTTGGCAAGTGGCTGTGCCGAGTTCATGGAGCGTATGCAGAATCGTTTATTGCTGAATCCTAAGAAGGTGACTGCCGGAAAGGTTTTCAGCAGTTATGCTTTCTGGAATGAGGATGATGTGGTGGGTGATCGTGAATCGGATAGCTGCAATTTCTCTTATGATGTGAACGAGAAGGAGGTTTCCCCGGAGTATTTCATAGGAGATATTGGAGAAGAACTAAAAAGATTTTGTAACAGTTCTTCCGATTCCGACATAACCGGCATCTTATCGAAAGTATCGAACAAGAAAACACTGACTGCCATTCCTTTTTATTCTGTTACTGATAAAAAGGAAGTCTTTCTGCCCATAGAATTCTTGTTGATGATGACAGGTTCCAACGGGATGGCATCGGGAAATTCGCCTAAGGAAGCTATGCTGCAAGCCATTTGTGAGGTCTTTGAGAGATATGTAATCAGCGAAATCTACTGGAAGCAGTTGACACCTCCCACCATTCCGCTCGACTACTTTAAGGGTAGCCCCGTATATAGCCGGATTCTTGCTTTGAAAGATACTACAAACTATGAGTTTATAGTGAAAGACTGCTCTTTAGGGCGTGGCCTTCCTGCGATAGGCCTGATAATTATTGATAGGGCAAGGCAACAGTATAACTTTATAGTAGGTGTGGATTGTGTTCCCGGCATTGCACTGGAAAGATGCTTTACGGAGATTCATCAAGGACTTGTCCGCTTTAATGGCTTGCCCTACAAATTTATGAATACAACTCCTGCTAATAAAGAGGAAGCAAGAAGGATTTCAAACAATCTGATAAACATCTTTGTGAGCGGAAGGGGTTATTGGCCTGCTTCTATCTTGCAGGAGCAAAGCTCTTATGAGTTTAAAGGATTCAATCGGGAATTGGGAATGTCCAATACTGCCGACTTGAACTATTGCATGGATTTGGTCAGGAAATTGGGTTATAACCTATATATAAGGGATAACTCCATATTGGGATTTCCTACGTATTACGTCGTTGTCCCCGGTATGAGCCAGATGCATAATGCAGAGCCGACTCCTTTTGGTGACTACGCAGAGTCGATGAAACACTTGGGAGATGTGAACCGGTTGGGGCGTATGGACGATGCAATGGCGAAGTCCCTGCTTCAGGGTATTGAGGAGAATTATGCGATGATGAAAGAGAAGAGTTTCGACTTGCAGAAGGCTTTTGTATACAATGTAAACAAGGACTTGAAGAGCCTGTCCATAGAGATGTTGGCTGCACTATTGGCCTACTACCTGGAAGACGATGCGAAATGCCTGAAATACTTGCAGTTGCATCTAAGTGAGAATAAAGCCGGGTCTGCCTATCTCAATGCTTGTGTAGACTATCTGAAGCTGAAGATAGCAGGAGAAGATTCGTTTCAATTGCTGTTCTCCTTGTATGGCGACAGCGTGGCACGGGGAATCATTAATGATTTCAGTGACCCTAAGAAGATATTTCAATACTATAAGTTACCCAATTGCCCGCATTGTGCTTCTTGTCGACTACAGGGAGACTGTCGTGTGAAACAGATTCGGGCTCTGAATTTGAATATAAGCAAAGTTGAAGCAGAGCATCCCGTGCAGCAGATGCGGGTTATGCATTATCTTGAGAGTGTGAGTGATTAATTAATTTTTCGTAAAGAGGATGTTTATGAGATCTATTTTATGTATATTTTTATCCCTTTTATCCTTCACGGTGCAAGCGCATCGCATCAAGGGATTGGTGGTCGATAAAAGCGGTTCGCCGGTGGTTGCGGCGGCTGTTATTTTACAAAAAGTGGATTCTACCTTCGTTGGTGCTACGGTAACGAATGAGAAAGGAGAGTTCGGATTTGATAAAGATACCGTTCCATATTGCATCATCATTCAGCATATATCTTATAAAACACAACGTATCAGCAGCTCGGAAGCATCGCTGGGGACGGTGGTGCTGGAGGAAAGAACGGAGGTTCTGAATGAAGTTACTGTCAGTGCAAAGGCTGCTATCTTGAAGGTGAAAGAGAATGGTGCGTTGCTCTATGATATAAAGGAACTTACGAAAACCAGCCCGGTGAGCAATGTGCTGGACATATTGCAGGAGATACCGAGTGTGCAAAGAGTAGGAGATGATTATGAAATTGTGGGTACGTCAGGAACGACTATCATCCTGAACGGGCGGAAGACCAATATGACTCCGGACCAACTGAAAGAGTTGCTGTCCACCACATCGCCTTCGCAGGTCAAGTCTGTAGAAATCTTCTATAATGCCCCCTCGCAGTATGGTGTGAAAGGTGCGGCAATCAATATCGTTATGAGCCGGCAGCGGACGGACAATCTTCAGTTTAAGGGTGGACTCCGCACGGCACTATATCAGGGATTCTACTATTATCAGACAGGTGGTGTGGATTTTACTTTGTCCAATAAGCGTTGGTCATGGGATATAGGTTATGCATTGGGCAGTACCAACAGGCACTATGACCTTACGCTGAACTCCAATCACACGGTGGAAGATCAAACCCACGATGTAAAAGTGGAGACAAGCCAACACGCCGAGATCTTTGCCCATCGCGTTACCTCAAACTTCAATATCGACTTAAAGAATAAGTCTTCTTTCAACCTCTTCTACTCCTTGCAACTGAATGACTATAAACCCAAGATTCACTCGGATATGAATGTCGACCGGGAACCGATGCTTGAAAGCCGCAATAAGTATTCCAACGACAAATACCTGCATTCAATAATAGCCGAATATCAGAACGGATTGTGGAAGATAGGGGCGGATGCCATCTTCTACAAACTCACTTCCGATCAGAACATGTACAGTGAGAACCAACGTTCGGCAGAACTGAACTCTGAGTCGACGCAAGAAATCAGGAAATTCGATTTGTATGTCCATAATTCCAGCAAGATAGGAGCCGGTACCTTGTCTTATGGAGTAGATGGTTTCTACTCTATGACAGATAATAAACACCTCACGACTTGGGACCGCGCATTGGAAGAAGATGCCCGTTTCTCTACCAGGCAGAAGGAGAAGTCTGTAGATGGTTTTGTCGGTTGGAGCCAGAAGATAGGCGAGAAAGGAATGTTGAATGCTTCGCTTATGCTTCAGTACTTCAATGCGGAGATAGAGCAAAAGGGAGATAAACAAACGCTGTGGGAAGAATGGTTCTTGTTTCCCAGCCTGACGTATAGGCATAACCTGAAGCCCGGTCAGGTCTTGCAACTTACCTTTGCCAGCAATAAGAGCTATCCTTCTTACTGGGATCTGAATCCGAGCAAGAACTACATAAATCCCTATTACCTGGAAGAAGGAAATCCGCAGTTGAGGCCTTATGAAACCTATCAGTTGAATCTGAATTATATCTTGAATAACAGATACATCATCGGGCTGTTTGCCGAACTGAATCCTGATTACTCGACCCGGTTGTTCTATCCGTATCCCGATAAGCTCCTGGCAAGTAACAGGCTCATCAACTTTGATTATAGTAATAGGTTCGGTATCATGGGAGTTGCCCCGGTGAAGTGGAATAAGTCTATCAATACCAAATTCTCCGCCAATGTCTATATAAAGAAAGATAAAGGCTCGTTCGAGGATATAGCCTTCAATCGCGATAGGATTTCCGGTAGCATCAGCTTGACAAATAACTTTATACTGAACAAACCTCAAACGTTGTCACTCCAAGTATCCGGAGCTTATCAAATGCCGGACATCCGGGGGGCATTGGATTTGGAAGATTGGCTCTATACCTCCGTCAGCCTGATGTGGCAGCCCAAGGGCGGGCATTGGAACTTTATCCTGAAAGGTGAGGATTTGTTCAATACTTATAATATGGTAGAAAAGTCGAAGCATGCTCCACTTGATTATTCTTTAAAAACGATTAAGGATAGCCGGTTCGCGTCTTTATCCATCCGTTATTCATTCGGCGGATATAAGGAGAAGAGGCTGAAACAGGTCGATACTCATAGAATGGGTTTCTAAAGTTATGAAGAGTTTTCCTTTTTATGCCCAGATGGATATGATGGACTGCGGTCCTACGTGTCTGCGCATGATTGCCAAGTTTTATGGAAAGTCGTACTCGCTGCAAACGCTCCGCGAACGTTCCTTTGTTTCCCGGGATGGGGTTTCCATGTTGGGCATCAGTGATGCGGCCGAGTCCATAGGAATGCGTACTGCGGGCGTGGCGTTGTCTTTTGACCAACTGACGAACGACACACCTCTGCCCTGCATTCTCCATTGGAACCAGAATCATTTTGTGGTGTGCTATGGCATAAAGGGGAAGAAAGGCAACTACCGCTTTCAGATAGCCGACCCGGGCAAGCAACTGATTACCTGCACTGAACGGGAAGTCAGGCATTCCTGGATCTCCACCCAGCAGGGAGGGGTAGGCAAGGGACTGGCTTTATTGCTTGAACCCAGCCCGGATTTCTACAAAGAAGAGGGCGAAGAAGAAAACAAAGGACGAAAACTTTCTTTCTTCCTCAAATACCTTACTCCCTATAAGAAGCAGCTACACCAACTGATATTAGGCATGCTGACCGTCAGCCTGCTGCAGCTCATCCTTCCTTTCCTGACTCAGGCATTGGTAGATATCGGTGTCCGCGACGGCAACCTGAACTTTATCACGCTGGTGCTGATTGCCCAGCTCGTTATCTCCGTGTCCCAGCTTTCCGTCGAGTTCATCCGCAGTTGGATATTGCTTCACGTCAATACACGTATCTCCATTTCGCTGATCTCCGACTTCCTTGCAAAGCTGATGAAGCTCCCGCTCCATTTCTTCGATACGAAGATGGTGGGCGATATCATGCAGCGCATCGGCGATCACGACCGTATCAAGACCTTCCTCACCGGTTCGGCCATCACTACGCTGTTCTCCTTCTTCAGCTTTTTCATCTTTGCCATAGTGCTTGCTTACTATAATCTGGCGATACTGTGCATCTTCTTTGTGGGCAACGCGCTGTATGTGCTTTGGATTCTTGCCTTCATGAAGTATCGCCGCGAACTGGACACCCGCCGCTTTGCCCAGGCATCGAGCCAGCAAAGCAGCCTGATACAGATGGTGACCGGTATGCAGGAGATCAAGCTGAACAACTGCGAGACACAAAAGCGCTGGCAATGGGAACGCATCCAGGTGAATCTTTTCAAGATCAGTGTCAAGGGACTTGCCGTGGGACAGATACAGCAGGTGGGGTCTGTTTTCTTCAATCAGACTACTAATATCATCGTCTCGTACATTGCTGCCAAAGCAGTGGTGGAAGGGCACATGACACTCGGTATGATGATGTCACTTACCTATATTATAGGTCAGCTCAGTGCGCCGATATCCTCCCTCATCAGTTTTTCCCAGCAATGCCAGGATGCTAAGATCAGCTTGGAACGCCTGAACGAGATACATGGAAAACCGGATGAAGAAATGGATATAACTTCCAAACTTCCCTATCTGCCGGAGAAACGAGACCTGAAGATGACAGGCGTCTATTTCAGTTACAGCGGTGCCGACCGCAATTATGTGCTCGAAGACGTGACGTTGCACATCCCCGAACACAAAGTCACCGCCATTGTGGGCGGAAGCGGGAGCGGAAAGACCACTCTCATTAAACTGCTGCTCGGCTTCTATACCCCCAACCAGGGCATGGTGAAAGTGAACGAAACCCCGCTGGAGAATATAAACCCGCACCTGTGGCGTGCCAAGACGGGTGCCGTGATGCAAGACGGCTTTATCTTCTCCGAAACCATTGCGCAGAACATCGCCGTGGGCGAGGAACAGATAGACCTCGAACGCCTGCAACATGCCGTGACGGTGGCGAATATCCGTGATTTCATCGACTCGCTTCCCTTAGGCTACAATACCAAGATCGGTATGGAAGGCAATGGCATCAGCCAGGGGCAACGGCAGCGCATCCTGATAGCGCGTGCGGTGTACAAGAATCCGGAGTACCTCTTCTTCGACGAGGCTACCAATGCGCTCGATGCCAATAATGAAAAAGAGATTATGGGACATCTGTACGAGTTCTATAAAGGGAAAACCGTAGTCGTTGTGGCACACCGCCTGAGTACGGTGAAGGATGCCGACAAGATTATAGTGCTGGACAAAGGCCATATTGCCGAAGAAGGTACGCATAAGGAACTGACGAAACAGAAAGGGCTGTATTACCAGTTAGTAAAGAATCAGTTGGAGCTGGGTAACTAATGGCAGAAGAAGAGAAGAAATATAAGAATATAGAGCTGCGCAGCGAAGAGGTGCAGGAAGTGATGAACCATATCTCGCCGTGGGTGGTGAGGTGCGGCATCACGGCTCTGTCCGTCATACTGCTGATTTTGCTGATAGGCTGCTGGATATTCAAGTACCCGGACACCTTGATGGCGGAAGTAACCCTTGCCACCGAAGAACCTCCCGCCTTTGTATTGGCACACGCCACCGGAAAGCTCGATACGCTCTATGTGGCGAACGGGAGCCCGGTTGAAACCAATACCGACCTGGGTGTCATCAGCAATGCGGCTTCCTCCGAAGATGTGCGCTGGCTATCGAAGCAGATGGAGCAGTGGAGCAAAGCCGACTATGACTGGCAGAAAGGCGTGGCACTTTTTACTGGCAAACGCCTGCAACTGGGCGAACTGCAATCTGTCTTTGCCGACTTCATAACCTCTCTCACCGGGTATGCCCGCTTCATGGAACTGGACTATTACACTAAGAAACTCCATGCACAAGAGCGGCAGTTGGATGGGCAGCGTTCATACCTCCGGTTGACTGAACGGGAATATACACTGACGGAGAAGGATTTGAAACTCGCCCAAAGCATGTATCATCGCGACTCCATCCTGTATGCGCGCAAAGTATTGATGGCTGCCGATTTTGAAGAGTCGGGCAGTAAGTACCTGCAAAGCCTCCGTTCGCAAGAGAGCGCACGGATGAGTCTGCTCCAGGCAGAGATGCAGTTGGTACAGCACGAAGAGAACCTGCTGGACATCCGCAAGCAAGCCTACGACGAAGAACAAACCCACCGGACGGAGTTGAAGAATGCAGTGGAGCAACTGGTCGCCCAGTTGAGTGCCTGGGAGTATTCCTATCTGCTGAAAAGCCCCGTCAGCGGCAAAGTCACCTTTATGACCGTGTGGAGCCGCAATCAGAACGTGAAGTCGGGCGAAACGGTCTTTATGGTTCAGCCGTCGGATAGCTCCACCGTGCTAGGCAGGGCATTGTTGCCGTTGCAAGGTTCCGGCAAGGTACACGCCGGTCAGCGGGTGAATATACGTCTCAATAACTACCCCGACCAGGAGTTCGGCTATGTGAAAGGCGAGGTGAAAAGCGTTTCGCCTGCTCCCAACGAAGAAGGAATGTTTGTGGTGGAAATCGCACTGCCTGCCGGACTGAAGACCAATTATAACAAACAACTGCCCGTGTCGCGCGAACTGAAAGGTACGGCAGACATCATCCTTGCCGACAGAAATGTGTTGGAAAGACTGCTGGCTCCGCTAAGGAAGGTGCTGGAATATGAATAATCGCGAATAGTAAGTACTCCCTTCCGGCAAGAGGCAAGCACTATCGCTTTATTGCACTTTCCTCCCCGCATCCAGATACCCTCTCTTGAACATATCCACGAACAAAAAGAAGAGGGAGAGCATTAACGGGCCGAAGATGACACCCATAAACCCGAAGAGGGGCAGGCCGACGACGACTCCGAAAACAGTGATGAGCGGATGGATATCCGCCATCTTCTTCTGTATGATGAAGCGGATCAGATTATCGAGCTGCGAGATAACGACACCGCCATAGACGGCCAGCCCGATGGCTTGCACCCAATTGCCTATCAGTGCCATATAGACGGCTATCGGAAACCATACCAGCGCCGTGCCCACCATCGGGATGATACTGGCAAAGCAAGTAAGAAACCCTGCAAACAGGATGTTGGGAGCGCCGAATATCCAGTAACCTATCATGGCTACGCTGCCTTGTATGATTGCCAGCAGAGGGATGCCGATGGCATTGGAGCGGATAATCATGTCGATTTCGTGTACTACGTTCCGGGTATTGACGTCGTTGAAGGGGAGGATGTCGTTGACATACTGCTCCATCTTCTTTCCGCCTATTAGCATGAAGTAGAGCACGAATATAAGTACGAACACATTGATAGCGAAACTGCTGATGCCTTCCATCACCGCCTGCCCTATCCGTGGAAGGACTGAGATGACGTAAGCAACGGTATCTTTCCCCAGTATATAATAACCGGTTTTGGCCTTGATGATGTTGGCCGCTTCTTCAAAGGGGGCAAGGATGGCCTGCGGGTCGAGGTTGATGTTTTGCAAGTTGACTACAGCCAGCCACACTACCAGTCCCAGGGGAACAAGAAAGCACAGAATGGCTTCCGCCGTGATGAGGGTGGCGGCGATACTACGTCTCATTTTCCGTTTGTCGGACAGGTGTATCATCTGCTTTCTTACCAGGGTATAGATGGTCAGTGCCCCCAGCAGTCCGCCGAGGAAGGGAATGATTTGTCTGAATAGGATAATGCCTAAGCCGATGATGATGGCGATTAGCGAGTATTTCCAGTATTGTTCCTTTGTGCTCATAACATTTGCGTTTCTTATAAGAAAGAAACACAGGAAAGGCTGAAAAAGTTTGAAGTGAGCAGATAAAAAGGCGGAACTACCCTTCGTCCAGCCAGCCCAGTCCCTGGCGCACGATTTCCGCTTCTCCGCCGGTGCAGTCCACAATGGTAGAGCCTTCGGTGTTGCCGATGCCGCCGTCAATCACCAGGTCTACGATGTCGCCGAACTTCTCGTCTATCAGTTCGGGGTCGGTGCAGTACTCTATGTCCTCGTGGTCGTCGTGGGGCAGGGTGGTGGTCATGAGGGGAGCATCGAGCAGGCGGGCTATTTCCTGGCTGATGGCGTTGTCCGGCATGCGGATGCCCACTTCCTTGCGGTTGCGGAATATCTTGGGCAGGCGCGTGGTACCGTTCAGGATGAAGGTGAAGGCGCCCGGCAGGTTGCGCTTCATCAGTTTGAAGGTGGTGTTGTCCACTTTGGCATATTCGCTCACTTTGCTCAGGTCGTAGCAGATGATGGAGAGGTTGTTCTTCTTCGGGTCTATGTCCTTGAGGCGGCAGATGCGTTCGATGGCGCGCTCCTTCAGGCCGTGGCAGCCGATGGCATACATGGTGTCGGTGGGATAGATGATGATACCTCCATCGTTCAGTATGTCGATCACTTGTTGCAGGTCGGCAGGGTTGTTGTTTTTTTCGTAAAGCTTCAGAAGCATAGGCAAAGGTGTTAATACCGAAACAAAAGTAAGTAATAATCTGCTTATAAACAAGTAAGTTACCTTTTAAGCATCTCTTTCTCCAGTTTCTTTATCTTCTTCCAGGCCTCTTTGAATTTAGGACAGAGTGTCACGGCTTTTTCATAGTTCTTCATGGCGGCCTCTTTCATGTCCATCTTGAGGCATTCGTCACCCATCTGGATGTATTCGCGGGCGTAGCGCACCAATGCCTTTTCCTTATCCAGCGCGGCTTGCTTCAGGGCGCGGTTTTCTTCCTTCAGCAGATTGATGGTATTCAGTTTGCGGCGGATGAGGCGTTGCACGTGCGGCTTCTCGATGTCGTAGCGGGAGTGAATCGCCTTGAAGAACTCGTTGAGGAAGGTGTCGAAGTTGCCGGCGTCGAATGCCTTGGCGGCGGCGACGTACTGCACGTCCGCCTGGGCTTGCTTCAGGGCGCGGTCTATGGATTGCCGGTTGTTGAAGCGCTCGGAGAAACTGACTATCTCGGGGCGCACAAAGACATCGGCACGGCTGATGGGTTTGCGTAGTTGGATGCCTTCGAGCGAGGTGCAGCGGCTCAGTGCCACGTAGGCTTGCCCGCCGGCAAAGACGCCGCCGGTAAAGTCGATGACTACGCGGCTGAAGGTCAGTCCCTGGCTCTTGTGCACGGTAATCGCCCATGCCAGACGCACGGGGTATTGGGTGAAGGTGCCGAGTTCTTCTTCTTCGATTTCTTTCTTCGCCTCGTTGTACCGGTAGCGGATGTTGCGCCACGACTCCGGTTTGACGTCGCACTCCTTGCCGTCGTCGGTGATGACGTAGAGGGTTTCTTCGATGGGGTCGAAGCCGCTGACCACGCCGATGGTTCCGTTCACCCAGCGGCGGTCGAAGTCGTTCTTGATGAAGATGATTTGCGCACCCGGTTTCAGCACCAGTTCCTGCGAGGTGGGCAGACTGCTTTCGGGGAAGTCGCCGGTGATTTCGCCGTAGAAGGTCACCGGTTCGCCGGGAAGCTCCGCCAGTTTCTTGTCGTTGATGTGGTCTACGTTGTCGCGGCGGGTGGCGAGGGTGATGTACATGTCGGCTTCGGACTGTTCTATCTGCGTGCCGTAGCGGGTGTTGAGCAGTTGCAGTTCGGCGGCGCCTACGGTGTTGTTGCGGATATGGTCGAGCACGTTGACGAATGCCTTGTCCGTCTGCCGGTACACCGTTTGCAGTTCGATGGAGACGAGGTCTATCTGACTGAATACCCTGGCGGAGAAGAAGTAGGGAGTGGGGTAGAAGCGGTTCAGTATCTCGCGCTCGTCTCCCTTCACTACGGGCTCCAACTGAAAGACGTCGCCCACGAGCAATATCTGCTTGCCGCCGAAGGGTTCGCGCAGGTTACGGGAGTAGACGCGCAGGATGCGGTCTACGGCGTCGATGATGTCGGCGCGTACCATGGATATCTCGTCGATGATGACGAGTTCCAGCTCTTCAATCAGTTTGCGGTGGGGCTTGGTGTACTTGAAGAACTCGTGGATGCGTCCCCGTTGCAGGCTGAAGTTAGGGTCGTCGGGCAGCAGGGGATAGAAGGGCAGCTTGAAGAAGCTGTGCATGGTGCTGCCGCCGGCATTGATGGCGGCTATCCCGGTAGGGGCGAGGACGACGTGCTTCTTCTTGGTGTTCTCGCAGATGTATCGCAGGAAGGTGGACTTGCCCGTGCCTGCCTTGCCCGTCAGAAAGACGGACTGACGGGTGTACTGTATGAGGTTCAAGGCGTCTTGAAACTCTTTGTTCTGGGTATCGGGGACGAAATCCATTAAACTATTCCGAAGTGTTTCAAGGCATTGGCTATTCCGTTTCCATCCACCGAAGAGGTGATGTAGTCGGCAGAAGCCTTCACATCGTCCTTGGCATTGCCCATGGCTACGCCGATGCCGGCATGGCGCAGCATACTGATATCGTTGCCGCCGTCGCCGAAGGCCATCGTCTCTTCGAGGCGGATGCCGAAGTGGCGGATGATTTCGTCGATGCCTCGCTGCTTGGTGTTGCCCTTGGCGGTGACGTCGGCAAAGGCGGGATACCAGCGGCCTATCTCGCAATGGGGGATGGAAGGCAGCACTTCCTGCTCTTGCTCTTCGGTGATGAAGGGAGTCATCTGGAAAACTTCTTTCCCTTGTATGGCTTCTTCGGGAGTCTTCGTGGGCAGTATGTCCACTTTCAGGAAGTCGTGGAAGATTTCGTTTACGATGTCGCCGGGCTGGCAGGTGCAGATGTCCTTCTCGCCTACCACGATGCACGGATAGTTGCGGGCGGCGCAGTAGTCCATCAGCGCTTGCACGTCCGCTTGCGGGATGGCGCTTTTGTAAATCACTTCCTCGCCTATGAAGCAGTAGCCGCCGTTCATGGTGATGTAGCCGTCTATCAGGTGGCGTTCTTGCAGGGTTGCGAGGTTGTTGATGATGACTGCGGGGCGTCCCGTGGCGATGAAGATATGTATGCCTTTGGCTTTGGCGGCAGTCAGTGCGTCGAGGGTGGAAACGGGGATTTCGTGCGTATCGAAGCTGACCAGCGTGCCGTCGATGTCGAAAAACAGGGCTTTAATCATAAGGGGTTCTTTTTATCTTGTCTGCAAAATTACTTAAAAAGCGAAGATATTTCGTATTTTTGCAAGCAAATAAATGGTAAATCCTATCTATGAGCATTATGAAATACGATTTTGATGAAGTGATAGAGCGCCGTGGCACCGACTCGGTGAAGTGGGACGGCGTAAAGAATATCTGGGGACGCGACGACCTGCTCCCCATGTGGGTGGCGGATATGGACTTCCGCACCCCGCCTTTTGTGATGGACGCGCTGCGCAAGCGACTGGAACACGAAGTGCTGGGCTACACGTTTGCCTGCGAGGAGTGGTACACTTCTATCTGCGGCTGGCTCCACCGCCGCCACGGTTGGGCGGTGACGCGCGAGATGCTGACCTTTGTGCCCGGCATCGTTCGCGGACAAGCCTTTGCCTTGCAATGCTTCACCCGGCCCGGAGACAAGGTGATGGTGATGACTCCTGTCTATCATCCCTTCTTCCTGGTGACGGAGCGGCTGGGGCGCGAGGTAGTCTACTCTCCGCTTGACCTGCGCGACGGGCAGTACCGGATAGATTTCACCCGCTTCGCCCGGGACATCCGCGGCTGCCGCGCGCTGATTCTCTGCAACCCCCACAACCCCGGCGGGCGCGTGTGGACGGTAGCCGAGTTGCAGCAGATAGCCGACATCTGCCGGGATAGCGGCACGCTGGTCATCTCCGACGAGATACACGCTGACCTGACGCTGGCTCCCTACAAGCATCATCCCTTTGCTACTGTGTCCGAAGCTGCGGCGCAGAACTCACTGACCTTTATGGCTCCCAGCAAGGCTTTCAATATGCCGGGGCTGGGCAGCTCGTATGCCGTCACCGTCAACGACGACATCCGCCACCGCTTCCAGGAGTTTATGGAAGCGGGCGAGTTCAGCGAAGGCCATCTGCTGGCGTACATCGGTGCGGCAGCCGCCTACACGCACGGCGAGGAGTGGCTTGCCCAGATGCTGGACTATATAAAGGGCAATATCGACTTTGTGGAGAACTACCTGCGCGAGCGCATTCCGTCCATCGGCATGATACGTCCGCAGGCTTCCTACCTTATATATATGGACTGCCGCGGCTTGGGACTGAAGCAAGAAGAGCTGGTGCGCTTCTTTGCCGATAAAGCCCACCTGGCGCTGAACGACGGAACCATGTTCGGCACGCCGGGCGAGGGATTCATGCGGCTCAACATCGGTTGTCCGCGTTCGCTGCTGGCAAAGGCGTTGGAACAGTTGGAAGCGGCGGTAAAAGAACACTTGTAATTTGCTTAATACATAGATAAGATGAAGCGATTGCCTTTCCTCGGATGTTTGTTTGTAATCCTCTGCTTTGCCGCTTGCCGGCAGACGGATGCCGTGCGCCTGCTTAGCATGGCCGACGAGCAAGTGGAAGTGAGCCCGGACAGTGTCCGCTCCCTGTTGATGCAGATAGAGAAACCGTCGCAACTATCGGGCGAGGACAGGTTGCTTTATGGCTGGTTGTGGGCGTATGTGCACTATGTATGGAACTCTTCGATGGTAGAAGACACGCTGGTGGTGCGCGCTGCCGACAACTACATCGCGCGCCGGGACACTGCCCACCTGCTGTTGTCCTATCTGCTGAAAGCCCGGTATCTCTATTGGATAGACCGGAACGAGCATTCCGTGGCGTTGCTCGACACGGGCCTGACCGAGGCGCTGGCACTGCGCGACACCGGCAAGGCGATAACTATACTTGATATGCAGGCGTATCAGTATACCTATATATGGAAAGACTATCCGCGTACGGTAAGTGCTTACCGCCGCGCGTTGCAACTGAAAGAGATTGCCGAACTCTGCTTCTCTCAAGGACTTGCCATGGGACTGATGCACGACGACTCGGCAGACTACTACCTGAACCGGAGCGTGGAACTGGGATTGCAGGACAAAGATACCGCGAAGGTGATACACTACTTGCGCAACTATGCACAGTGTCAGGCTTATAATAGTAACGACCATGCAGGCGCCATCGCTACCGTGCGACGCCTGAACGTATTGCTGGGCGAGAGTAATTCTATGCAGAAGGCGCTGGGATATGCCGTGCTGGTGGAATCCTTCCTGAAAGAAGGGCAGCTCGATTCCGCCCAATACTATCTGAACAGGAGCCGGACGCTGGCTATGCGGAATGGCAAGTTCGTGACGGGTGAGAACCTGTTTGCCACGTACCAGGCGCTGATAGACTATACCCGTCGTCGCACGTTCGACATCCTGGGCGTGGCGCGTTACAACGATTCCATCGGAAACGCCCTCTCGGCCTTGCAGAGCACCATCGGGAGCAAGGAAGAAAGCAAGGAATCGCTCTCGCAGGCGAATCTGTTGCTGGTCATCGAACGGCAACGGATGCAACTGACGTTGTCGCTCTGCCTGCTGGCACTGGTGCTGGTGGGTGGCGGTGCGTTTCTCTACATCCGCAACCGTCGCTACCGACTGATAGATGCCGAAGAACGCATCGAAGCATTGAACCACTTGCTCGAAGAAGCTACCACGCGGAGTGAAGGCCAAGCACCGGACGAAGGCGGCACGGACGAAGAAACAGCCAACGGGCAGTTCTTCCGGAAGATACTTCTGCAACAGTTGGGCATCATCCGCCTGGTGGCTACGCAGCCCACTTCGCAGAATCAGGACTTGCTTCGCCGTATGTCGGGCATCTCCAACCACGAGGTGCCGGTGGACAGCCTGCTGGTTTGGGATGACCTTTATCCCGTGATAGACCGCGTGTACGACGGATTCTACACCAAGATGCACCGCCGCTTCGGCAATTTGCTCATCGACAAGGAGCAACAACTATGCTGCCTGCTCTGCGCCGGGTTCTCTACCAAGGAGATTAGCGTAGTGACACAGCAAAGCATTCCTACCATCTACCAGCGAAAGACGAATATTCGCAAGAAGTTGGGAGTGGGGGAGAAAGAGGATATCGTAGCGTTTATCCTGGGATAAGCTCGTAATCCGTTACTTCTTTCAAAGTGACAGAATGTATTTTTAAACGCGGCTGCTTGCCGCGTTTTCGCATGGATGGCAGGCGGAAGGAAAAGAAATCAGCCTCGCACATCGGCGGAATGGCGATGTGAACTGTGTTTGATGAAATCGGAATCATATTGCGATGCGTTCTCCTTCCTTAATGCTCTTATTGATGGCGAATGCCCTATATCCCGGCAACCTGCTATTCAAAATTCGTCGTTCTTACTGTCTCTTGTAGCGCAACATACCTTCCCTTTTTGCTCCATCTATAGTCTTTGGTCGGTGCATCTATAGTTCCCCCATGCAAAACATATAGTCTTTTCGGGCAAAACATATAGTCTGTTCACCCAAAACATATAATCTATTCCCACAAAACACACCATCTATTGCGATGAATCTGACTTTCTTCGCCTTCTTTTCGTATAATGTCTGCATATTATTCAGTATATCCGTATATCTATTCCCTTATTTATGCAGTGATTTTCTATTTGCTCTGCCTTGCGGAAACGGGCTTGATAGAGAAACGGGAGATTTAATGTCTTTCTGTAAGGGAAATGCTCTTTCTTCTTTTCCCCGATATAGCTACCATATAGAGCCGATAACCTCTAATATAGATATCAATACTTATAACTGTTTGAAAATCAGTATGCTTTTCTCCTCTTATATAGACTTTTTATTCCCCGATATAGACCGTTTGAGACGCCTTCTGCCCCTATCTTTGCATCAACGAGATAACAAGAATTGAACCATTAATATTGAATAAACAATGAAAACGAATTTATCAAGCAGCATCTGCAAAAGACTTTTCTCCATCCTGCTACTGGCAATCGTAGTAACTCCTATGTTTGCCCAGACCTATCAACTCTCCGGTTGCGTGGAAGACGAGAACCATCAACCGGTAGAAGTAGCCAACGTACTACTGAAACACGCCGCGGACAGCACCTACATCACCGGTATGCTGACCGATGTCCAAGGCTGCTTCACCCTCACCCAGCCCCGCGGCGAATATCTGCTGCATATCACCCTCATCGGCAACGAAGACCTCTACCTGCCCGTCTCCCTGCAAGCCGACCGGAACGTAGGCACGCTGACACTGAAAGCCTCGTCCGCCCTGCTCGATGAAGTCTCCGTCACCGCCGCCCGCCCCGTCATCAAGCGCCTGGTGGACAGAGTCGTTTTCGACGCCCACAACACCGTTGCCTCCGCCGGCGGCAATGCCCTCGACCTCATGCGCGAAGTTCCCGGCCTGCGTGTCGGTCAGAACAGCATCGACATCATCGGCAAAGGCAGCGTCCGCGTCTACATCAACGACCGCGAAACCAAGCTCTCCGGCGACGAACTGATAGACTACCTCCGCTCCTACGACGCCTCGCAGATACTGAAAGTGGAAGTCATCACCACGCCTCCTTCCAAGTACGATGCCGCCGGAAACGCCGGTATCATTAACATCCGCCTCAAGTCCCGCCCCAAAGATTACCTGGGCGGTACCGCCTCCGCCTCCTACAACACCGGCGAGAACGACCACTACGGCTACGGCAGCGTCAACCTGAATATCAGCAAAGGCCGCGTGTCCTCCTTCATCAACGGGGGCACCACGCAGGGCGGATATGAAAACCTCGAAACCAACCGCCGCTACTTCCCCCTCAACACCTGGGAAGGACGCACCGACTACACCAACCACCTGAACAACATCTACGGCCAAGCCGGCGTGGACGTCACCCTGGAACGCAACTGGACGGTGGGCGTGCAAGCTATCTACACCCATGCTGCCCCCAAGAACAACAACGCCCTCTCTCGCACCCATGTGTACGACGACGTCACCGCCCGTCTCGACTCCATCCTCTACTCCAACAGCGACCGCGACAACACCACCGACCGCCTCAACCTGAACTTCCACACCGACAAAACCTGGGGCGACCGTGGCCGTAAGATGACCTGGGACGTGGACTACCTGCGCGACAACCGCGACGAGGACCAGGACTTCGTCTCCCATACCCAAGCGCCCGACGGAACGGAGCTGCCCGGCACCAACTTCGACTTTGACTACCGCCAACGGCGCAAGGTCGATGTGTTCTCCTCCGCCCTCGACTTCACCCTGCCGTTCGACGCTTACAAAATAACCGCCGGCGCCAAGGCGTCCTTCACCAACACCCGCAACCGCATCAATTACAATACCACCGACCCCACGCTGGTGCAGGACGATTACTTCCGCTACAAAGAACAAATCTACGCCCTCTACGCCGACTATAGCCGCGAGTTCTCCGCCCGCTTCTCCATGCAGCTGGGCTTGCGCATGGAGCACACCCGCACCACCGGTATCTCCCAGGCGAAGAATACGACGGACAAGCACGACTATACCCGCCTGTTCCCCACCGTCTACTTTCTGTATGCGCCCGCCGAGGGACATGCGCTGAACCTCAGTTTCTCCAACCGCATCTCCCGCCCGTCGCAGAACATGGTCAACCCCTTCCCTTTCTATAATAATAAGTACACCTATGCCCGCGGCCGCGAAGACCTGAAGCCCAGTTACACCTACAATGCCGAACTGGGATACACGCTGAAGAACAACTTCAACCTGTCCGCCTACTACTCTTACTCCGACGATGTATTCTTCCAGGCGGTGAATATGAACCCCGAAACGAACGTCAGCTCCTTCCTTTGGGAGAACTTCATGACGACGCACTCCTTCGGCTTGAACAACTCCTATACCTTCCGCGTCAAGTGGTTGCAAACCTACGTGCAACACGGAGTGAGATACAGTCGTACTACCTCCACTGCCGTGGGAACCTCACCCGAAGAAGAAGGCTGGGCGTACAATGCCAGCCTGCGCAACACTTTCTTCCTGAACCCGAAGAAAACGTTCCTCTTCACGCTTGCCGGTTCCTATACCTCGCGCCAGTACCAGGGCATCTACCTGATGAGTCCCACTTACGGCGTTGATGCCGGACTGCTCTACCGCCTGCTGGACAATAAACTCAGCCTCAGCCTGAATGTAAACGACCTCTTCATCTCTTCCTATAAGGGGGAAATCTTCTCCAATGACTTGAAGATGACGATTGATAACAAGTTCTCTTTCACCAGCTTCCGCGTCGGCGTCAGCTATACCTTCGGCGGAGACATACGGAGCAAAGGACAGCGCAGCAGTAACAGCGATATCCAAAGACGGTTGTAAGCCCGGTAACTGCGAATAAGAACTGATAATAATGTGGAGAAGGGGATGTCCGGCAACGGATATCCCCTTCTTAATGTTCGTTAAATAAGCGCTCTTTTCTCTTCTTACTATTGCATATATTTAAAATAAAACGATATATTTGTGATATCAAAATGATATCAATTAAATCTATTGAATATGGAAACGAACGAAAAGAACTTCAGTGGTTTCAAGATGAATGGCTTCTTAGCCTTGTTCCTTCACTTAGTGGTGCTTACGGCAGTGATTGTCTGGGGCTTTATTACCTCCGAACCTACTGCCATCCTCTCTCTGTTTCTGTCCGTCGTATGGCTGATTATGTTTGCCGGCTACATGCAGCTCGAACCGAACGAAGCGCGTGCCATGGTTTTCTTCGGTAAGTACAAGGGAACCTTCAAGGACACCGGCTTCTTCTGGGTAAACCCTTTCCTGGACAAGAAGAAACTTTCGCTCCGCGCTCGTAACCTCGATGTAGAACCGATCAAGGTGAACGATAAGATAGGTAATCCCATCCTTATCGGCCTGGTGCTGGTGTGGAAACTGAAAGATACCTATAAGGCCATGTTCGAGATTGACTCGCAGACCATGGCATCCTCTGCACCGACCGGCGGCAGTTCCAATCAAATCTCTATCGGCAACGCCGTGGCCAATCGTATGAACGCCTTCGAGAACTTCGTCAAGATACAGAGCGACGCCGCCCTGCGCCAGGTAGCCGGGCAGTATGCCTATGATGACAACGAGGCGGATAGGGAAGAGCTGACACTTCGCTCCGGTGGCGAGGAAATCAACGAACAACTGGAACAGAAGTTGAACGAACGCCTGGCTATGGCAGGCATGGAAGTGGTGGAAGCCCGCATCAACTATCTGGCCTATGCGCCCGAGATAGCTGCCGTAATGCTCCGCCGCCAGCAGGCATCTGCCATCATCACTGCCCGCGAGAAGATAGTAGAAGGCGCCGTTTCTATGGTAAAGATGGCTCTTCATAAACTTTCCGAGGAGGAGATTGTTGAGCTGGATGAAGATAAGAAAGCTGCTATGGTCAGCAACCTCTTGGTAGTGCTTTGCGCCGATGAGGCTGCACAGCCGGTAGTCAATACGGGTACTTTACATCATTAATAAAGAAACAATATGAAATGGACGCACTTTATACTGCGATGGGCGCTTGTGATGCTCTTGCTGGGAAGTTGCTCCGGCGTGTTTGCGCAGGATGCCGTCACGGTACGTGCGCAGCGCGTCTATGAACAGTTCGTGGCAGGGCAGGGCGATAGCATCTATGCAGCACTGAATAAGGAACTGCAAGGGAAACTCGCCCCGACGCTCTTCAATGATTCTTTCCACCAGATGGAAGGGATGTTCGGCAAACTGAAGTCGCAGGGCGACTGGAAAACGGAGTCTGCCCAAGGCATCACCCTCTATTACTCCGACTTGGAGTTCGAACGCTACCACCTTCGGTTCCTGTTGTCTTTCGATGCCGACGGAAGTCTGAACACCATCCGCCTGATGCCCGTGCCCGAAGCGACCACGGCGCAGCCGACGGTCTACGACAAGTCGAAGATGGAAGAACGGGACGTCACCGTGGGAGCCGATGGTTACAAACTTCCCGGTACGCTGACATTACCCCGGTCGGCAGTAGGCGCCGGTGCCCGCAAGGTACCTTGCGTCATCCTTGTACACGGCTCCGGCCCCAACGACCGCGACGAGACGATAGGCCCCAACAAACCTTTCCGCGACCTTGCCTGGGGATTGGCGGAGCGTGGCATCGCCGTTCTCCGTTATGACAAGCGGACGAAAGTCTATGGTGCCAACTGCGTGCCCGAAGGCCGTGAACTGGACTATGATACCGAAGCCGCCGACGATGCCGTAGCCATCGTCGGGCAAGTGAAAGCCTTCCCCGAAATAGCCACCGACAGCATCTTTGTTGCAGGTCATAGTCTGGGCGGCACCTTAGCTCCCCGCATTGCCGCGCGTTCCAAAGACCTGGCAGGTATCATCAGCCTTGCCGGACTGGCACGCCCGCTGGAAGATGCCATGAATGAACAATTCACTTATATCTCTTCCTTGACGGACTCCTCTGCCGACAGCAAAGCCCGGCTCGAAGAATTGAAACAACAGTTGGCGAATGCAAAGAACCTCGGCACCGATGCCTTCGACGAAAAGATACCCGTACCGATGGGGCAACCCCGTTCGTACTGGCTGTTTGCCAATACCTACAAACCGGTAGAGGTTGCCGCCACGCTGAAGCTTCCCATCCTTGTTCTGCAAGGCGAGCGGGATTATCAGGTGACGATGGAGGACTTCGGCCTGTGGCGCGCGGGCTTGCTGCGCAGCAAGAATGCTTTCTTCAAGTCATATCCCAAACTGAATCACCTGTTTCAGGAAGGCAGTGGCAAGGCAACCCCGTTCGAATATAACGAGGCTTCCCCCATCCCGGCTTATGTAATAGACGACATCGCCTCCTTCGTGAAAGGCAGACGCGATCGCTTTTAATAATCACTAATCATTAATCACCAATTAATAATCACTAATAACCTGTGGCCAAAAAAGAAACTTCAACCAAAAGCTTTGTCCTGCGTGTGGATGCTGCTACGATGGATGCCCTTGAGAAATGGGCAGCCGACGAGTTCCGCAGTACCAACGGGCAACTTCAGTGGATTATCGCTGAAGCATTGCGGAAGAGTGGGCGGATGAAGAAGTCCAAGACTCCCCCTCCGGCAGAGGAGAAAGAAGAAGAGACATAAAGTTGCAATAAATAAAATTAGATACTATGATTAATCTTGGTCCCTTTTCCGGCAGTAACTGTCCTAACGTCCGCTTCCATCCGGTTTTGATAGACCGCATCCTGGAAGGTGTAGCTATCCTTCTTTTCCTTACTACGTGCGGGTGCATCCTCTGGCTTCATATTCAGGGAGGGGAATTGCTGATACCCAATGTATGGTTAGCGGGAGGCGTTTCGCTCCTGTGCCTCATCCTTATGGGCGTTTGCTCCTATCTTCCCGTTCGTTTCTATAACTTCCCGGTGCGGGTGAACGAGCGTAATATCGGTATTCAGTATCTGCTTGCCGTACGCCTTACCCGCGTAATGAACGTCATCCTGAATCTTATGTTCCTGTCAGGAGCCTTCCTCGAATACTACGGATTGGCTAAAGTGTTTTTCTTCGGCTCGTTCGCCCTGCTTGTGCTGGCTCTTCTCGGCTACTATGTCTTGGCGTTCAAGTGCAAGTAGACCTGTACCTCCTTTTCCGGTGGTTCTACCTACTTATGATGACTCGCTTCTTCTATTATACCTAATTCGAGCGATTGCAGCATATCCGCCGATGCCGTATCTTTGCAACATCAGATTTGAATGAATTAGTTAGTCATAATTACGTAACCACTTTTATGAGAATAAAAGGATCCCCGCCTCTCGATGCGATATCGCGAAGCGGGGATTTATTATAAAGAGCCTTTTATCTCGCTCAACTCCACCAGCTTGTTCACAATGGCATAGATGGTGAGACCTGCCGGAGAATGGATTTGCAGTTTGCGGGCGATGTTTCGCCGATGGGTGATGACGGTATGGATGGAGAGGTACAGCTGGTCGGCGATAGCTTTGTTGGTCATGCCTTTCACCACGCAGGTGATGATTTCCTTTTCGCGTTGGCTCAGGGTTTCCTGTTCACTGTCTTTCTCTTCTTCCTCTTCGGTGTGCAGCAGGCGGTTTATCTTGGATGCTATCACATCGATGTTATCACAGATGGCGAAGTGCTCGTCGTATTCCTTTAGCACATTATTGTCGATGATAGAACATACTACGGCAATGTATTTAGTGCCGTTCTTTCCATGTTCCGCCTTGAAGGCAGGCAGGTCGAACCATCCGCCGAAAGTGGGGTTGATGAGAACAATGTCCGTGGGGTGTATGTGCAGGAAATTTTGAAGCGAGTCCATAGAGGATACTTCGATGGGGTGCGCATTCAGGTTGGGAATGCGCTTCAATACGGCCGTAAGGCCACTTCGGATGATGACCGAAGTTTCTGCGACGACAATCTTCAGAGAAGTATTATTGTTCATCTTTCAGTTTCCTTTCTATTTGCGCTACGGCGGGAACAAACATGTAATCTTCTACCTGGCAGTGGGTGGCAAGGTCTTGTTCGCAGTTGAAGATGTCGAACAGGACGGCATTCAACAGGTTGTTGTTATCCTTCTCCGGGTAGTATTTGATAATGATGTTCTTCAGCTCTTTTAGTTTGGTGTCTATCTGATTGTGCTTGCTGGCAAAGGTCGTGATGTTGTAATCATCGGAAAGCTTGCCTTGGAGCAGCTGCTCCACGTAGGTGAACACAGCTTCGTTCTCGTACTCCATGTGGCGGCGCACTTCCTTGGCATACTCGTCGAAGAACTTCAGAATGAGGTAGGCCACATCGTTGTTCGTCTCCGAGCAGTCGATGGCTTCGATGAGTTTGCGGCGGATGCCGGGCAGGTTGAAGTCGAGGAAATAGGTATGGGCGCGTTTCAGATAATCCATGAGGGCGGCGATGGAGAAGTCGTTCTCCTTTCCGGTATAGGAATATTGTTCCTCGCTGATAAAGTTGGCCACGGCAAGGAAGGTAGGGCAATCTACACCTTGCGCCTGGCAGACGTCTTTCACATTCTTGTCTCCGAATCCCAGCGACAGCCCGAAGCGGCTCATCACCATTAATAAGGAGTAGTTGTCACAGATGAGGTCGCTCATCTTGTCTGTGGCGCGGTACTTATGTTGCTCAGTCATTGCGGGTTATTGTTTTAATTCTCTAATTAGGCTACAAAGTAACGGCTTTTCTTCGAGAACTACAATCACCATTAGTAGGTATTTTGAGGGTGGAAAAGTTAAACTCTCTGCTCTAAACTAAAGCCTTTAGTTATATTTAACGAAGAATATTAGTTTATGAACTAAATAATTTAGTTATTTGCAAAAAACAAAGAATCATTATGAAAGGATTGACTGCGAAAGAAGAAGAACTCATGGGCTTTTTCTGGGAAAAAGGACCATTGTTTGTGAAGGAGATGCTGGCGTTCTATGATGAACCGAAGCCGCATTTCAATACTCTTTCTACCATCGTGCGGGGGTTGGAGGATAAAGGATTTCTGAACCACAACACCTATGGCAATACCTATCAGTATTATGCCGTGGTGAGTGAAGAGGATTTCCGCAAGCGGACACTGAAGAATGTCATCAGCAAATACTTCAACAACTCCTATCTGAGTGCAGTGTCGTCGCTGGTAGAGGAAGAGGATATCTCGCTGGATGAACTGAAGCAGCTGATAGAAGAGGTAGAGAAAGGAAAGGGCTAATCTAATATATAGATGAATTTATGGGCTTACTCTTTGTTTATATAATCAAATCATCCATCTGCCTGGCGATATTCTATCTGTTTTATCGCCTGCTGATGACTCGCGAGACTTTCCATCGGTTCAACCGCTTTGCCTTGCTGGGCATCTTGTTGCTGTCTTGCCTGCTGCCGCTGATTGAAGTCAGCGTGAAGCAACAGACGGAGGTGGCTCAAACCATGCTGACGCTGGAACAACTGCTGATGATGGCGGATGCTATGGGCTCGGCGGATGCCGGAGCGCAGGTGCAGGGGGCTACAGTCAACTGGATACAAGTGGCATTGCTGGTCTATCTGGCGGGAATCCTTTTCTTTGCTTTCCGCAACGTTTATTCGTTGGCACGGCTGATGTTGCTGGTGAAGTCGGGACGGAGGGAGAAGATTGACGATTATCTGCCGGGAAAGGATGAATACGTGACTTTGATTGTGCACGACCGTGACATCGCCCCGTTCAGTTGGATGAAGTATATCGTTATCTCCCGGAAGGATTTGGAAGAGGACGGACGGGAGATTCTGATCCATGAGCTTGCCCATATCCATAACCGGCATTCCTGGGACTTGCTGGTGGCAGACCTTTGCATCTTCCTACAATGGTTCAATCCGGCTTCGTGGTTGCTGAAGCAGGAGTTGCAGAACATTCATGAGTTCGAAGCGGATGAAACCGTGATAAAGGAAGGTGTGGACGCGAAACAATATCAATTATTATTAATAAAAAAAGCTGTCGGCACAAGGCTCTACTCTATGGCCAACAGCTTTAATCACAGTAAACTTAAAAAACGTATCACTATGATGTTAAAAGAAAAGTCAAGTCCGTGGGCACGTTTGAAGTACCTCTATGTACTTCCGGTAGCAGCTATTGCAGTAACTGCTTTTGCCCGTCCCGAAATCTCTGAAAAGGTTGAAGAGATTTCAGTCGTCAAAGTTAACGATTTAGCTGCAATTGTAGAAACAAAAGCAGCAGAAAGTATGGAGAAAACAGTGGAAATGCCGGTTGTAAAGGCATTACCAGCCGCAAAAGCCTTGCCTGCCGATACGGTGAAACCGAAGTATGTACCGGTACCGGTTGTCGGCGAGGTCGATGATATTATCGTTCTTGGAGTAGAAGGGCAGATGCCGGAGTTTCCCGGCGGAATGTCTGCCTGCTTGGATTATTTGCAGAAAAATATGCGTTATCCCGAATCGGCAAAGCAAGCAGGAACGCAAGGGCGGGTTACGGTGCAGTTTGTGGTCGATAAAGATGGAGGTATAAAGAATCCGAAAGTGGTTCGTCCGGTGGATAAGGAACTGGATGCTGAGGCTATCCGCCTGATACAGTCTATGCCGAAGTGGAAACCGGGAATGGAGAAAGGACAGGCAGTGGCGGTAAAATATACGCTGCCGGTAGCGTTCAAGCTGGAAGGGAGCGAACCGGATAAGCCATCGCACGCCCTCTCGGATGTGACTATCTATATAGATAATGTGGAAATTGATTCGGAAGGTAAAGGTTTGAATGAAGTGATATCTGCCGATGAGATAGATAATATTCGCGTTGAAAAGGATGCAAGCGGAAAAGGTGCAATCTATATCACAAGCAAGAAGGCTACCAAGGCAGAGAAAGCCGGCTACATGAAGGTGGAAGGTCAGGTGCAGGACAAAGAAGGCAATCCGGTTATCGGTGCTTCTGTTTTGCTGGAAGGTACTAATATGGGAACGGTAACAAATGTCGATGGAAAATTCGTTCTGTCTGTTCCTGAGAAAAATTCCGTCTTGTCGATTTCCTACATTGATATGGAAACTGCCAAAGTAAAGGCTGAACCCAAGTTGGTTGTTACTTTGAAAGATGAATAATTAAATAGACTATGACACGAAATTCTCTCTTTCTGTTTTTTATTTTGGTCGTTGTAGGGGCGGGGCTTTGCTCCGCTCAAACAACGGACAAGAAATTCTACTATCTGGTGGATGGGCTGTTCTTTGATGGAATGCCGCCGGGGATAAGTACGGACAAGGCTTCTGCCATCATTGACCATCAGGATGGAGAAGGGCATGAAGCTACCGAGTTGCGTCTGCGCAAAGGTGTTGTGCTGTCGGAAGAAGCTAAGAAATATGCTACGCCTGCCGAAGAAGTTCCCGGTGCAGAAGCACTGCTGATGAGTATGCGTGGAGAGTTGGGGAAGAAAATGCCGGTTGCCGCACTTGCTACCATGAAGCCCAACGAGTGGCTGGAAAAACCTTTCCCCGATTTCAAAGTTACAGATACCGAAGGCAAGGTGTGGACCAACGCTGACGTTGCCGGACGCCCTATGGTGCTGAACTTTTGGTATATAGGTTGCGCCCCTTGCATCCGCGAAATGCCGGAATTGAACAAATGGTTGGAGCTCTTTCCCAACGTAACCTACTGGGCTACTACCTTTAATACGGCAGAGCAAATCAAGAAGATTGTGGAGAACCGCCCCTTCCTGTTTACGCAGATTGCCGATGAAATGTTCTTCTTCAATACTTTTAAGGTCAGCGGTATGCCTGTTACTATATTAGTCGATAAGAAAGGGATTATCCGCTGTATAGAAGATGGCACGAGTAATGCAAAGTTGCGGTATCTGCAAGATAAACTGAAAGAATTGTCGGCAGAGTAGTGGTTTCTTCAAGTCGTTTTATCTATCTTTGCCTTGAAGCGAAGATAGGCTGCACCTCAGCATAAAAAATGAACGAGTTCATTTTATTCTGCATTCGGTTTGCGCTATCTTTGTGAATACTAACGATAAAACGATGCGTCTATGAAACGAATACTTTTTGCCCTGCTTCTTACGGGTAGCATCTGGAACGGCGAGCCGGTCTCTGCCTGCACTTCTGCTGTTATCTCCGGTAAGATAACTCCTGATGGCCGTCCGCTGCTATGGAAGAACCGCGATACGGACTTTCCTCAAAACAGTGTGAAGTATTTCTCCGGTGAACGTTATCCGTTCATTGCCATTGTCAACAGCGTGGAAGATAATCCTACGGATGTATGGATCGGCACGAACTCTGCCGGTTTCTCCGTGATGAACACACAATCCTATAACTTGGTGGAGATAAAACCCGGTGAAGAACGGGGCGAGGCAAACGGTCGCGTGATGCGCCGTGCCTTGGAAGTCTGTGCTACGGTGGAGGATTTCTGCCACTTCCTCGATACCATTGCCAAGCCGAGCCTGATTGAAGCAAACTTTGGTGTGATTGATGCCAAAGGCGGTGCGGCTATGTTCGAGGTCGATTACTACAAATATACGATGTACGATGCCAATAATCCGAAGGATGCTCCTTGCGGCTACATTGCCCGTACAAACTTCTCTTTTGCCGGTAAGGTGAATGAAGGTGCAGGCTATGTGCGCTTTATGCAGGAAGATAAAGTCTTGATGCCGGCATCCGCCACCGGACAGATTACTCCGCAATGGATATTCACGGAACTTTCGCGCTCTTTTGCCAATCCGCTGATGGGGATTGACTTGAAGACCGGTGAGTTTAACCGCCCTCATACAAACGGTTGGTTCGTAGACCAGGATTTTATAGCGCGCAGCAGTACGGCAAGCTCTGTAGTGGTGCAAGGTGTGAAGCCCGGCGAAAACCCGGAACTGACTACCATGTGGACTATACTGGGCTATCCGCCTACCGGAGTGGCAATGCCCGTATGGTTGAAGGGAGCGGATAAATCTTTACCGAGGCTCATGGCTCGCGATGAAGCAAAGAAGGTTTCTCCGCTGGGCAACTGGTCGGTAATGCTGGCGGGCGATGTCTTTTCTTATACGCAAGGCATGGGCAGCAGCCGCTACATGAATTGGGAGAAGCTCTATAATGCGGAGAAGAAAGGCTATATGCAACTGCTTGCTCCCGTAGAAGAGGAAGTGTTCAATCGTGCACAGCCTGTCATCAGGCAATGGCGCGAGAAGGGAGCCGTCAACCTGAAGGAAATGCAGGCGCTTTATAATGAACTCGATACTTTTATTGAAACGAAATACGCAGACTTGTTCGGGCTGGAATAAAGAGATTCAGATGAATACCTGTTATAATAGGAACTTACATCATAGAACGGAGGTACGCAAGTATCTCCGTTTCCTGTTCCGGGTGGAACCAACGGATTTCCTCATCCCGCTTGAACCAGGTCATTTGTTTGCGCGAATAGATACGGGAGTTTTGCTTGATTTTGTCGATGGCAAACGGCAATGTCCATTCTCCGTCGAGGTACTTGAATATCTCCTTGTAGCCTACTGTATTCAGTGAGTTGAGTGCCCGATGGGGATATACCCGGCGGGCTTCTTCTACCAGTCCATCCTCTATCATCAGGTCTACCCGGCGGTTGATGCGGTCGTAAAGTTCTTCGCGGTCGCGGGTGAGGCCTATCTTGATGATTCGGAAAGGGCGCTCTTTCTTTTGCCGGGTGCGGAAGGAGGTGTAAGTTTTCCCCGTCATGTAGCAGATTTCGAGGGCATGGACTACACGCTTGGGATTCTTCAAATCTACAATCTTGTAATATTCGGGATCCAGTAGTTTGAGTTCCGCACATAGCCGTTCCAGTCCTTCCGTTTCGTATTTATGCAGCATCAGTTGGCGGGTTTCGGCATCTACGGTCGGAATGTCGTCAATTCCCTTGCAGATGGCATCTACGTACATCATTGAGCCACCGGTCAATAATACAGTGTCATGTTCGGTAAACAGGGAATCGAGGAGTTGAAGGGCTTCCGCTTCGTATTGGGCGGCGCTATAATAATCGGTCAGTTTGAGGGTGCCTACAAAGTGGTGTTGCACCCGTTGGAGCTGTTCGGGAGTGGGGGCGGCTGTACCTATCTTTAAGTCTGCATAGAGTTGTCTCGAATCAGCCGAGACAATGCAAGTGTGGAATTGCTCTGCCAATCGGAGGCTTAATTCTGTTTTGCCTACTCCGGTGGGGCCGATAAGTACAATTAAAGTCTTCATATAGGAGTATTATTAATGATTTAGGCACGGATTACACAGATTACGCGGAAGGTTTTAATAATCCGTGAAATCCGTGTAATCCGTGCCTAATTATTATCACACGGCAGATTGCCTTTTATCTTAGAATTTCTCTTCTTCGAAAGGAGCGCCACCGGCATCATCCAGACCTACGAAGCCCTCTTTGTCGAAGTCTTCCATATCGAAATCCTGGTCTCCGTAGAAGTTCTCGTCCAAATCGAGAGAACCGCCTGCTGTCGCCATCTCTTCAAAGTCCATAATCTGCTTGGGAGCGTCACCTGTTTTCTTGGTGCACCTGGCACCTTGCATTTCTTTTCCGGTGATGATTTCGGTAAGTTCTATGAAGAAGCAGCGTTCAGTCATATAGTCGAATACATAAAGCAATTTCTGCTTTTCGTCTTCTATCAGTTCGCTGAGTTCGGTGTCTTTCATCACCCAACTGTCCATTTCAGGATTGTCATCCATCTCTTCCAGCGTGATTTCTTTTTCTTTCTCCCAATCATCGTCGCAGATAAAGAAAGAAGTCATCTGGTCGTCAGTGTAGCCTGCCGACTTTAATATTGCCTCGTGGAAGTCGAAGAAAGTAGCTTCCGGGTCTATTTGTATTTCTCTGACAAAGTCATCCACTTCGTCCGAGATGATGGTAAATCTGTAGATCATAATGTTGACTTTTTTATTTGCCGGCGGGGATAATACCGCGGGCTGATTCACGTATAAAGTTTACAATATAACTTATTTCAGGTGTCATTTCCATTTCATCCTCAATCTTCTTCAAAGCATCCGTATTATTCAGACCACTTTGGTAGATGATGCGGTAAGCATTGTGGATTTGCTCGATAGTCTCATTGGAGAAACCGCGACGGCGTAGCCCTACGATATTGATACCGGCGTAGCAAATCGGTTCGCGTCCGGCAATGATGTACGGCGGAATGTCCTTGCTAAAGCGGCATCCGCCTTGCAACATACCGTATCCGCCTACATGGCAGAATTGGTGCATCAACACACCGCCGCTGATGATGGAATTGTCGTCAATGACTATTTCACCGGCCATCTTGGTAGAGTTTCCGATGATACAATTATTACCGACTATCGCATCGTGTGCCACGTGTACACTTTCCATCAGGAGATTGTTGTTGCCGACAATGGTTTTGCCTTTTGCAGCCGTACCCCGGTTGATGGTTACATTTTCGCGGATAATGTTGTTATCGCCGACTTCAGCAGTGGTTTCTTCACCTTTAAACTTCAAATCCTGCGGTATGGCACTGATCACAGCTCCCGGGAAAATAGTATTTCCACTGCCGATGCGGGCGCCATACAGAATGTTGACGTTTGCCATGATTTTGTTATTATCGCCGATTACCACGTTCTTGTCAATGAAAACAAAAGGAGCAATCTCTACGTTTTCCCCGATTTTTGCTTCGGGATGAATATACGCTAAGGGACTTATCATGCTTGGTATTTATTTGTTCTTTACTATTTGCGCCATAAATTCTGCTTCGCAGACTACCTTCTCACCCACGAATACATAGCCTTTCATGGTAGAAATGCCGCGGCGGATAGGAGCGAGCAACTCTACCCGGAAAATCAACGTATCTCCCGGCACTACTTTCTGACGGAACTTCACGCCGTCTATCTTCATGAAATAGGTGGAATATCGTTCCGGTTCATCCACGGAGTTCAGTACCAGCAAGCCCCCTGTTTGTGCCATTGCCTCTATCTGCAATACGCCGGGCATTACAGGCTCCTGGGGGAAGTGTCCCTGGAAGAAAGGTTCGTTGGCAGTAACATTCTTGACGCCTACAATGTAGTTGGCACCTATTTCAATGACTTTGTCCACCAACTGCATCGGGTAGCGGTGGGGCAGAAGTTCGCGGATGCGGTTTACGTCCATCACGGGTTCGCGGTTGCAGTCGTAGGTAGGAGCCTGAATCTCGTGCAGGCGGATTTCCTTACGCATCTGGCGGGCGAACTTATTGTTGATGGTATGTCCCGGACGGGTAGCGATGATACGGCCTTTGATGGGTTTACCTATCAGGGCCAGGTCGCCGATAACGTCCAGCAACTTATGACGGGCACATTCATTGGGCCATACCAGCGGCTTGTGGTTGATGTAGCCCAACTGTTTGGCATCCATGTGGGGAACTCCCATCACGTCGGCCAGTTTGTCGTAGTTTTCCTGTGACATTTCGCGCTCGTAAATCACGATGGCGTTGTCCAGGTCGCCGCCTTTGATAAGACCTGCCTGTAACAGCGGTTCTATTTCGCGTACAAACACGAAAGTGCGGCTGGCTGCTATCTCGTCCCTGAACTTCTTCATGTCCTCCAACGTTGCAAACTGGTTGGGGATGATGGAAGAATCATAGGATACCAATACGTTCAGACTGAAATTCTCGTCGGGCAATACAATAATGGAAGAACCGGTTGCATCGTCGCGGAATTCAATCTTGGACTTAATGATATAGAAATCCTTTACAGCATTCTGCTCTACGGTACCTACGCGCTCTATCTCGTTGACGTAGTACTGGGCGCTTCCGTCCAGAATCGGAAATTCCGGTCCGTTCACCTGTATCAGACAGTTGTCTATGCCCAAAGCGTAGAGGGCTGCCATACCATGTTCTACCGTGCTTACCTTTGCTCCATTCTTGGAGAGTACGGTACCGCGGGTAGTCTCGACTACGTTATCTGCAACAGCATCGATGAGAGGTTGTCCTTCCAGGTCGGTGCGTTGAATTTTATATCCGTGATTGTCCGGAGCAGGATTAAAAGTAACGGTTAGGTCAAGCCCCGTATGAAGGCCTTTACCACTGAGCGAAAAGCTATCTTTCAGAGTCTTTTGTTTCAACATTGGTTACTTATTTAATTGTTGTTTTAATTCGTTTAGTTCTTTGCGTAGCATATTAAGCTCTGTATACATGTCAGGCAGTCTTTTGTAAACAACAGATGCCTTAAAATATTGTTTGGCGTCAAAAGCCGGCGAACCCATGATTTGGCTACCTTCTTTTACATTGCCGGGCACCCCGCTTTGGGCAGCGATGCCTACTTTATTGCCTATGCGGGCATGACCGGCCAGACCCGCTTGTCCACCTATCATGCACCATTCACCTACTTTAGTCGATCCGGCTATACCGGCCTGTGCTGCCATAACCGTGTTTGCACCGACTTCATCATTATGGGCTATCTGAACCAGATTGTCCAACTTGACGCCTTTGCGCACGATAGTAGCTCCCATGGTAGCACGGTCTACGCAAGTATTTGCACCGATCTCCACATTATCTTCCAATATGGCGATACCGATTTGAGGAATCTTTTCATATCCTTCGGCAGTAGGGGCAAAACCGAAACCATCCGCACCAATCACGCTGCCCGAATGCAGAATGCAATGGTTGCCTACACGGCAGTCATGGTAAATGGTGACGTTGGCATAAATGATACAGTCGCTGCCCACTTTGGCACCACCGCCGATGGTGACGTGCGGATGAATGACTGTATTGTCTCCCACTTCGGCATATTCACCAATGCAAGCAAAGGGTGCGATGTAAACATCCTTGCCGATTTTCGCTGTCTTGGCAACAAATGCCAACGAGTCAATTCCTACACGTTTGGGCTTGCTTTGCTCATAAAGGTTCAGCAATTTAGCAAGGCTTTCATAGGCGTTGTCCACTTTTATTAAGGTTGCTTTCACTTCCTGTTCGGGGACAAAGTCTCTGTTTACCAAAACGATGCTTGACTGAGTTTCGTATATATAAGGGGTATATTTAGGGTTGGCCAAGAAAGAGATAGCTCCCGGTATTCCTTCTTCGATTTTCGCAAAGGTATGAACCGTAGCATTCTCGTCTCCAACAATTTCTCCTTGGATAAATGTTGCAATTTGTTTAGCAGAGAACTCCATGTTATCTTCTTGTTAGATGGTTTCAAATCACAAATAACGGACTTTTTTTTTATATTTCCTTGTCCTGGGGTGAATATTTTATACTTACTTATGCAAACGTTGGTAACATAAGTAGTACTTTTTTACTTTCTTGGACAGAAGAGAGATATTGAGCATATCAGATGCTTCGGCGATGTTTTTGGTGCTGCCGTCGTTGTAGAGGATGTCAATACTATCGTCTGCCTCGTCGTACATATTCTTCTCAATGCTGGGGGTAGAGATGAAATATCTCGCGTCGGAGAGGGGAATGTCCAACTGCTTACTGATTTGCAAAGTTAGTTCTTTTTTTCGTTCCTCACTAAAAGGTTCGGTAGAAATCTCTACTTTGAAGATGTTCCGGTTCATCATACCCATACTCAGGGTAGCCAAAACCTTATCGGAATGCTGGCTCCAAACCTTCAGGGAAGTCCAGATGTCGTTGTCGTCCAGTTGGATGTAATTTTCCAGACATTCGGGGTTGTTATAGAATGTCTCCCGATTGATATCGTTGTAGAGGAAGAACCTCAGTGCCGGTGAGGCAAACAGTTCTACGCCCTGGCTTGCCAGTTCCTTGGCACGCAGCAGGGTGCTGATAAGCATCTTCTCGTAGGCGACGGAGGTCTTGTGCAGGTAAACCTGCCAGTACATTAAGCGGCGGGCGGTGAGAAAATTCTCGATGGAGTAGATGCCCTTGGACTCTACCACGAGGTGATCGTCTTTCACGTCGAGCATCTTGATGATGCGGGCGGAGCCGATGTTTCCTTCCGTCACTCCGGTATAGAAGCTATCGCGGCGCAGGTAGTCCAAACGGTCCATATCCAGTTGCCCGCTTACCAGTTGGTGCAGGAAGCGTTTGGGATATTCGTCTTTGAATATCTGGATGGCGAGCGTCAGTTGCCCGTTCATCTCTTTGTTGATGCGTTCCATCAGCATCAGGGAGATGTCTTCGTGTGAGACGCCGCGCACAATGGTGTCTTCCAGCACATGGGAGAAAGGGCCGTGACCGATGTCGTGCATCAATATGGCAGCTTCCACGGCTTCGGCTTCGCTGTCGAAGATGAAGTTTCCTTTGGCTGTGAGGTGCTGGATGGCTTCACTCATCAGGTAGAAGGCTCCCAGTGAATGCTGGAAGCGTGTGTGCTGTGCTCCGGGATAGACCACGGACGACAAACCCACCTGCTTGATGCGGTTCAGACGTTGCAAAAGGGGATGCCGCACGATGTCGTACAGCAGCCCCTTCGGTATATTGATGAACCCGAAGACCGGGTCATTGATAATCTTTCTTTCGTACATCTTAGAGAATTGCTTTCAGCTCTTCCGCCATCTGTGCCTGCACCTCTTGCGCAGCTTTACGCGATGCGGCAGCAAAGTTTTCGGTTTTATCCACGTAGATGATGCCGCGGCTGGAGTTAACAATCAGTCCGCAGGTCTTGTTCATACCATATTTGCAGACTTCTTCCAGCGAGCCGCCTTGTGCACCTACGCCGGGAACCAGCAGAAAGTGTTCGGGAACAATCTTGCGGATATCCTCGAAGGCACGGCCTTGCGTGGCACCTACTACGTACATCATCTGTTCATCGTCGGCCCATTTCTGAGATTTGCGCAGTACTTTCTCGAAGAGACGTTCTCCGTTGTCGTCCATCATCAGCTGGAAGTCGTGCGAGCCTTTGTTGCTGGTCAGTGCGAGGAGGATAACCCATTTGCCTTTATAAGTAAGGAACGGGGTTACGCTGTCTTCGCCCATATAAGGGGCTACGGTCACTGAGTCGATGTCCAGTTCTTCGAAGAACGTGCGGGCATACATGGCAGAGGTGTTCCCGATGTCGCCGCGCTTTGCGTCGGCAATGATGAACTGGTCGGGATAGTTCTGCTTGATGTAGTTCACGGTTTTTTCAAAAGATATCCAGCCTTTCACGCCCATGCTTTCGTAGAAGGCGAGATTGGGCTTGTAGGCGATGCAGAGGTCGGCCGTTGCATCGATGATGGCTTTGTTGAATGCGAAGATGGGATCTTCTTCTTTCAGCAGATGTTCGGGTATCTTCTTGATGTCGGTGTCAAGGCCTACGCAAAGGAATGATTTCTTGCGCTTTATGTTTTCAAATAATTCTTGCTTATTCATTGTTATATTGTTCTTATAATTCGCTTTCTTTGAGTCTTTCTGCATTCTCGGCCACAATCAGGTGGTCGATGCAATCTTGTATATCCCCATCCATAAAGGCGGCGAGGTTGTAGATGGTATAGTTGATGCGGTGATCGGTGATGCGTCCCTGCGGATAGTTATAGGTACGTATCTTGGCAGAGCGGTCGCCGGTAGAGACCATTGTCTTGCGTTTGGAGGCGATGTCGTCGATGTACTTCTGATGTTCTTTGTCGTAGATGAAGGTACGCAGGCGGGCGAGGGCACGCTCCTTGTTCTTGGGCTGGTCGCGCGTCTCGGTACATTCTATCAGGATTTCTTCCACGATGCCGGTATTCGGGTTCTTCCAGTTGTAGCGCAGGCGCACGCCGGACTCTACCTTATTTACGTTCTGACCACCGGCACCACCGCTTCGGAAAGTGTCCCACTTTATTTCGCCTTCGTTAATCACTACATCAAATTCTTCGGCTTCGGGAAGCACTGCCACACTGGCAGCAGAGGTGTGTACACGTCCCTGTGTCTCGGTGGCAGGCACGCGCTGCACGCGGTGTACGCCCGATTCGTATTTCATCGTACCGTATACGCCGTCACCGGTGATGCTGCACACTATTTCCTTGAATCCGCCGGCACTGCCTTCGTTGGCGCTGGATATTTCCATCTTCCAACCTTTCGTTTCACAGTATTTGGTGTACATGCGGAAGAGGTCGCCGGCAAAGATAGCGGCTTCGTCGCCACCCGTACCGCCACGAATTTCGAGGATGGCGTTGCGGCTATCCTGCGGATCGGCGGGCACGAGCAGCAGTTTTATCTGCTCTTCCAGTTCCGGCTGGCGGGTTTGGCAGGCGTCAAGTTCTTCGCGTGCCATTTCGCGCATTTCCGGGTCCGATTCGTTGGTAATGATTTCTTTGGCTTCTTCGATGCCGTTCAGTACTTGTATGTACTCCTTGCGGGCATTCATCAAGTCGCCCAGTTCTTTATATTCTTTGGTGAGCTTCACGTAGCGCTTCTGGTCGGCAATCACTGCCGGGTCGGTAATCAGCGTCGATACTTCTTCGAAGCGGGCTACGAGGCCGTCTAACTTCTCTAATATGGTGTTGTTCTCTATCATATTCATTAAAATGTTACCATAATTTTCCTTCCATTAGCCATGTCAACAGCGCAGCCAGTAGCAGCATGCCAAGGGCAATCAGTATCCACTTGCTTTTAGCCATCTTATCCTTCTTGCTGCTGAGATAGGTACTGCCGATGAAAGCTCCGGCACAGCCTGATGACATCATACACAGGTTTTTGAGAAATGGGCATTCAAATTCCAAGCCGATGTATATTCCTATCGAGGCCAATGCGAAGATGGTGAGAAACAAAAAGCAACCTTTCTTTTCCTTTTCTTCCATTTTATTTCGAGCAGATCAATAATTAAATTCTCCGAACTCACTCTTGATAATCAGTTCCTTCTTGCTACTCTCCTCAATCCGTCCCACAATCTGTGCATCGATGCCGAAGCTCTTGCTGATGGCAATCACTTCTTCGGCGTGTTCGGGTGAGAGGTAGACTTCGAGGCGATGTCCCATATTGAATACCTTGTACATCTCGCTCCAATCCGTGTCGCTCTGCTCCTTGATGGTCTTGAATAACGGCGGAACGGGGAAAAGGTTGTCCTTCACTACGCGGCAGTTATCGCCTACAAAATGCAGAACTTTAGTCTGTGCACCGCCCGAGCAGTGTACCATACCGTGTATTTCGGGGCGGAGTGCATCGAGCAATTTCTTCACTACCGGCGCATACGTGCGGGTAGGAGAGAGCACCAGTTTTCCGGCATCCAGCGGACTACCTTCCACGGTATCCGTCAGTTTCAGTTTGCCGCTGTACACCAGTTCTTCGGGCACTGCCTTGTCGTAGCTTTCGGGATAGCGCTCTGCCAGATATTTGGAGAACACATCGTGGCGTGCCGAGGTCAGACCGTTGCTGCCCATGCCGCCGTTATATTCCTTCTCATAAGTAGCCTGGCCGTAAGAAGCCAAGCCCACGATTACGTCTCCCGGACGGATGTTGGCATTGTCGATAACATCCGAGCGTTTCATGCGGCACGTCACCGTAGAGTCTACGATGATGGTGCGTACCAGGTCGCCCACGTCGGCTGTCTCACCACCGGTGGCATATACGCCTACACCCATTTCGCGCAGTTCGGCAAGCAGTTCGTCCGTACCGTTGATGATGGCGGAGATTACTTCGCCGGGAATGAGCAGCTTGTTGCGACCGATGGTCGAAGATACCAGGATGTTGTCTACCGCACCTACGCAAAGCAGGTCGTCGATGTTCATAATCAGTGCATCTTGCGCAATGCCTTTCCACACGCCGAGGTCGCCGGTTTCTTTCCAGTACATATATGCCAGGCTCGATTTGGTGCCTGCCCCGTCGGCATGCATGATGTTGCAATACTCGGGATCACCACCCAGGATGTCAGGGATAATTTTGCAGAAAGCCTGCGGAAAGATGCCTTTGTCGATGTTCTTGATGGCGTTGTGCACATCTTCTTTCGATGCGCTGACGCCGCGCATCATGTATCGTTGATTACTCATGAGTTAATAAGTTTGTTCAATAGAATGCGCAAAGGTAGTGATAATAATGAAGAATGAAGAAAGAAGAATGAAGAATTATTTCTTATCCTTGTCTACTCCGAACTCCACGAGGCTTTTGTTTTTTACGAGCGCTCGCTCGTAGCCTGCAACACCTTTCTTCCGTGCGGGAATGAACTGTACGCGCACCGCTTTTACTTGTCGCGGACTGACTTCTTCGGGGCTGTCTACTCCTTGTCCGGCACAACTCAATTTGTAATGAAAGGCGCCGAGTCCGTCCATGTGGATGCTACGGCCGGCATCCATATATTCTGCCATTACTTCGGGCAAGGCACGAAGCACGGCATGCACGTCGGCAGGCGAGACGGTGCAGCGCTGAGAAATTGTTTCGCCAAGTTGCTGTGTGTCAACCGGATGTTTTAAAACGTAAGCTCTGGGAAACCATTTATATGCCTTTCCCACTTTGGCACGACTCTTCTTGTAGAACATGATGATTACTGTGTTTAGGATTGAGGTACAAATATAAGGCTTTTAATTATAAAATGAAAGCCTTTTAATAGATAAATGAAAGCCTTTTAATATTAGAATAAAAGCCTTTTAATTATAACTGATGATATGGATGATCCTCCCTCTCTCCGGGAAGGAGGATATATCGGTTTATTGTCATTTAGCCTTCTTTGAAGGAGGAATCTGAGGTGCAGGCAGGTAAATGATAATTTTTTCTCTTCCCCTGCAACTAATCCCCCAAACCGGCGTCTTATATAATAAAAGAACGTGCACAGATGGAACAGAACGAAAAAGAAAAGCGCTTTACTTCCCTTATCATGGAGTACAAACGGGTGATATATAAAATCTGTTATATGTATGCCACGGACGGGGATAATTTCAAGGATCTCTATCAGGAAGTCGTGATAAACCTTTGGCGAGGCTTCGACGGATACGAGGGAAAAGGCAAGCCGTCTTCGTGGATATACCGCGTGGGACTGAATACCTGTATCTCCTATTACCGCCAACAGCAACGCCGCGGTGAGCATACTTCGCTTGATGTCCTCTACGGACTGGAAGCGGAGAACGATGAAACGACGAAGCGCTTGAGGGAAATGTACCGTCTCATTGCCGGATTGAATAAGTTTGAACGTGCCGTCATTCTGTTGTGGCTCGACGAGAAGTCTTATGAAGAGATTGCCGAAATTGTAGGTATGCCGCGCAATACCGTGGCCTCGCGACTGAAACGAATTAAGGAAAAATTGACTAAACAAGCTAATAGCTAAGGAGACAGATTATGGAACTGGAAGATTTGAAAAAGGATTGGAACGAGATGGAAGAACGTCTCGGACGGTTGGAAATGGAGAACCGCCAATTACAACATAAGGCCGTGAAGAGTAAAGTGGAACAGATGCGCAAGCGCTTGCTGCTGCGGCAGACGTTTTTCATTATTTGTTTGCCTCTGTTGTCTTATCAGGTTGTCCGTCACTCAGAGCTTGATTTCAGTGCATTGACGTGGGGATTAATGTTTCTGTTCATTGTTGTATTATTAATACGGCAAATCGTTTGGAGGCAATTGCTGAAGAAAGTCGATTGTGTGCAGATGACGGTGCGTGAGGCTTGCTTGGCAGAAAACCGTTTCCGGTTCTTTTTCAAGATAGGGGTAGCTGTGAGTGCGTTTAGTGCCATACCTCTACTGGTAAGCATGATATGGGACATTGCCGGAATGGGCGACCGATATATGCTGATAGGTGCATGGACAGGTCTTGTGGTAGGCTTACTGTTGGGTATCCGCATCTTCCTCAAGGCATGGCGCGGAGTGAAGGAATTGCGGGAGGCGATAGCGGACTTGGAGAAGTGATTTAGTGATTAATGATTAGTGATTAGTGATTTGTTATGACCTGCATAGAGACATCAACAAATCACTAATCATTAATTACTAATCACTAAATTAGAATTGTACCTGCGGAGCAGTTTCCGATCCTTCGGCAGCTTCGAAGTAAGCACGTTTGTCGAAACCGAAGAGGCCGGCAAGGATGTTCTTCGGGAAGCGGCGGATGGCGGTATTGAAGTCTTTCGCTGCGTTGTTGAAGTTGGTGCGTGCCACGTTGATGCGGTTTTCCGTTCCTTCCAGTTGGGCTTGCAGTTCGAGGAAGTTCTGGTTGGCTTTCAGGTCGGGATAGTTCTCCGTGATGGCAAGCAGCTTGCCGAGGGCGGAAGTAACGACGCCCTGTGCTTTCTGATACTCAGCCAGCTTTTCGGGTGTCAGGTCGTTGGCATCTACTTTGATTTGAGTGGCCTGGCTGCGTGCCTGCACTACACCTTCCAATGTTTCTTGCTCGTGAGAGGCATATCCTTTGACTGTATTTACAAGATTCGGGATCAGGTCGGCACGGCGTTGATATTGGGTTTCGACGTTAGACCATTGTCCGCTGACGTTCTCGTCCATAGTTACGAGTCCGTTGTAGCCGCTGACACCCCAAATGGCGAGGAGGGCTATAACAACAATGATGATAATGGTTGATTTCTTCATACTCTTTTATTTATTAAATTGTGATACATAATTTAGAACCTGGAACCAGCACCTCCGCCGCCTCCCATACCTCCGCCGAAGCTGCCGCCACTAAAGCCACCGCCTCCTCCGCTTCCGCCGAAGAGACCTCCGCCTCCGAAGATGACAGGACCGCTTCCGCCGCCGCCCCGGTAATTCTCGTCGTACGATTGCTGCTCGCGCACTACTTTATGTCCGCAGTTGCGGCAGGTGTAAGTCACTTTTTCCGTCTTCACTCCCTTGCGGCGTGAGATGAGGGTGCTGCCGGTGCGTTGCAACTTATGTTGTCCGCAGTTGGGGCATTTGGTTGCGGCACGTTGTGCCATGATACCTACTATCAATGCTATCAGGAAGATGCCAAAGAATCCGGCAATAATGAGTCCGAGAGAATCGTCATCACCCTCTTCCGTGTCGTTCTCCATGCTGCCGTCCAGTCGGGAACAAACAGCGCTTACGCCTGCTATCATACCGGCGTTCCAATTCCCGTCCTTCAGATAAGGAATCATGTACCGGGTCTGGATGCGTTTGCAGATGGCATCGGGTAAGTCTCCCTCCAGACCATAGCCTGTATAGAACTGGATGCAACGTTGATCGGTTACCAGCAAGATTACCAATCCGTTGTTTTTGCCTTTCTTGCCTACTCCCCATTCATTGAGCAAGCGGTGTGCGAAGTCAAAGCAATCTTCCTCGCCAATAGACGGCACTACGGCAACTACCGTCTCAATACCGGTCTGCTGTTCCAGCGCATAGAGCATGCGGTCGATGCTGTCGCAGGCGGCCGTAGAAAGGATGCCGGCAGGATTGCAGACATACTTCGTCTTGTTTTGAAGATGTACTTTGGGGATGTTCTTGGTGGTGTAAACCTCTTGTGCCTGCATGGAGAGAAGCAGGCATAAGAAGAATGTTATGGAAATAAATCGTTTCATACTAATGTATTTGTTGCCGCGAAGATAAAGAAAATCACATCAACGGATGTATTTTCCTACGAAATTCTCTACCCGTTGCGTATATTCCTGCGGATAGTCTTTATAAGATACAGCGTGTTTGGCACCGGGAACAAGCCACAACTCCTTGGGTTCGGACTTTGCTTCATACAACGGATGAACCATCCAGGTAGGTACATACGTGTCGGCATCACCATGAATGAAGAACATCGGCAGCGTGCATTTCTTCACCTGGTTCAGTGAAGATGCTTCTTTGAATCCCCAACCGTATTTTGCACTGCATAGCCAACTGGCAGTGTATAGCAACGGGAAAGGAGGCAGTCCGAACTGTCCCTTCAATTCGTGCGAGAACTCATCCCATACGCTGGTATATCCGCAGTCTTCTACGAAGCACTTCACAAAAGGCTTCTGCGGTTCGCCCGACACCATCATGGTAGTAGCGGCTCCCATGGAAATGCCATGTACTACCATTTGGGTATTTCCGCCATATATATCGTTGGCAATGTCCATCCAGCGCAGTACGTCGAGACGGTCTTTCCAGCCCATTTGTATGGCGGGGCCGTCGCTCAGTCCCTGGTCTTGCAGGTCGGGCAGAAGGATGTTATACTTTAAATCTTTGTTATAAAGATAGCCTATCATCAGCATACGGATGGCGTTGTCCGTATAGCCATGTACGATGACGGCGGTCTTGTCGGTAGGTTCGGGGGCGGCTGCAAAGATGGCGTGCAGTTGCCGTCCTTCGGGATTGATGATAAAGGTATCGCGCAAGGCACCCACCGTTTGTAGGCTGTCTACCCACGGCTTGATGAACGGATATTCGCTGAGCATATATTCGTAGGAACCGGGAATGTCTTTCCCTTTATTGTGTTCCGGCCTTAACGAATAGCCGAGCATATAAGAACTACCGCCGAAGAGGGCGATAACAATCAGTACAAACAGTACAATCAGACCGTATCTGAAGCCTTTTTTCATATTATTTATTCCAAATTTCCCATGCAGCAAAGGCTTGCAGCAACAGCATTTCGAGTCCGTTTTTGGTGACGGCTCCCTGTGCTTTGCCTTTCTTCATGAAGAGGGTTTCGTTTGGATTATATAACAAATCGTAGAGCAAATGGTTGGGAGTCAGTAGCTCGTAAGGGATATTGGGGCAGAAATCTACTTTGGGATACATACCCACGGGGGTACAGTTGACGATGACGGTGTATTCTTGCATAATCTCCGGTGTCAGTTCCTCGTAGGTGAGGTATTTATCGTCTTTCTTGGTACGCGATACGAAGGTACTTTGGATACCCAGTTTTTCCAGTCCGCGATATACGGCTTTGGATGCTCCGCCTGTGCCCAAGAGCAGTGCTTTGGTGTGGTGCGGTTGCAGTAGAGGTTCTATGGATTGAGTGAATCCGATGATGTCTGAGTTATAGCCAACCAGCTTTACCTTTCCTTTTGGGAGGCGGACAATCTTGATGACATTGACGGCACCTATCTTGGCAGTGTCCTTGTCCAGTTCGTCCAGGTAGGGGATGACTTGCTCTTTATATGGAATGGTCACGTTGAGTCCGCAGAGGTTGGGGTTCTCCTCTATCACTTCCATAAAGTCATTGATGCTGGGGATCTCGAAGTTCACATATTCTGCATCAATATTCTCTCCTTTGAATTTCTCATTGAAGAATCCGATAGAGAACGAATGTTTCAGCGGGTAACCTATTAAACCGTATTTCTGCATGGTCAGAGTGTGTTAAAGGGGTGATTAGTGATTATTTCTTGGCTATATATAACGTGCATATTCCAAAAGTCAGCCGCTTGAAGTCTACTTCGCTGAAGCCCGCCCGTCGGATGACTTCCTGCATCACCTCGCCTTGCGGAAAAGCACGGATGCTCTGTGGCAGATAGGTGTAAGCGCTGTTGTCTTTCGAGATGAATTTGCCGATCAGGGGGATGACTACTTTCGAATAAACGGTAAACAACTGCTTCATAGGGAAGCGGTCCGGGGTGGACAGTTCCAGTATGACGAGATGCCCGCCGGGTGTCAGTACGCGGCACATCTCGGACAGTCCTTTGTCCAGTCCTTCGAAGTTACGGATGCCGAACGCTACGGTCACAGCATCGAAACTGCCATCGGCAAACGAGAGAGAGGTGCAATCCTCCCGGGCAAAGGAGATCTTGCCCGAGAGTTGCGCCTGTTTTGCTTTTTCACGACCCACATTCATCATGCCTTCCGAGATGTCGGTACCTATCACGGTATCGGGCTGAAGTTCGTGGCATGCAAGGATGGCAAAGTCACCGGTGCCGGTGGCTACATCCATGATGCGGCGGGGATGGAAAGGACGGAGAATGTTGATAGCTTTTCTGCGCCAGCTACGGTCGATACCCATAGACAGGGTATGGTTCAGCTTATCGTAGGCGGGGGCAATGTTATCGAACATTTCTTCTACCTGTTCGCTCTTCTTACCGTCGTTGCCGTAAGGCTTGATGTGTTCTTGTGGGTAGTCCATATTATTTCAGATACTCCATTACGTTCTTTTCGATACGTGCAGCGATGTTGCTGGTATCTTCTTTTACGAACTTCTCACCGGTGATGTGTTCGTACAATTCGATATAGCGCTCGCTGATAGAAGCAACGATTTCGTCGGTCATTTCCGGTACTTGTTGTCCGGCTTTGCCCTGGAAGCCATTATCCATCAACCATTCGCGTACGAACTCTTTGGAAAGTTGCTTCTGAGGCTCGCCTTTGGCAAAGCGGTCTTCGTAACCTTCGGAGTAGAAGTAGCGGCTGGAGTCCGGCGTATGGATTTCGTCCATCAGGTAGATGGTGCCGTTGTGCTTGCCAAATTCATATTTCGTATCTACCAGGATCAGTCCGCGGGCGGCTGCAATCTCAGTTCCACGCAGGAACAGGGCCATGGTGTACTTCTCAAGAATAGCATATTCTTCGGGAGTAGCCAAGCCTTTGGCAAGGATTTCTTCTTTAGAGATATCAGCATCGTGTTCACCGATTTCGGCTTTGGTCGTCGGGGTGATGATGGGTTCGGGGAACTTCTGGTTTTCCTTCATTCCTTCGGGCAGCTTGATGCCACAGATTTCGCGAACGCCGCTCTTGTAGGCACGCCATGCGCTACCGCAGAGGTAACCGCGTACAATCATTTCGATGGGGAAACCTTCGCACATCACACCTACTGTGACCATTGGGTCGGGAGTGGCTTGTTTCCAGTTGGGGCAGATGTCGGTGGTGGCATCCAGGAACTTGGCTGCAATCTGGTTCAGCATCTGTCCTTTAAAGGGGATACCTTTCGGCAATACTACATCGAAGGCGGAGATGCGGTCGGTAGCTACCATAACCAGCTTTTCACCATTGATGTTATAAACATCACGTACTTTTCCGTGGTACACGCTCTGCTGTCCGGGGAAATTAAAATCAGTCTTTGTTAATGCTTTCATCTTTGTAATATTTACGATTGAAAATTTACTGTTTGTATGTAGGAGTTACTTCTCCTCTTTTTCTGCTTTTCGCTTCTCCCGTTCGGCTTTGGCCTCTTTGTCGAACTTCTCGTAGGCCTCTACGATTTGGGTAACGAGCTTATGCCTTACGATATCTTTCTTATTCAGTTCGATAAAGCTGATACCTTTTACACCTTTCAGAATACGGAGTGCTTGCACCAGGCCGGAAGTTTGCGATTGCGGTAAGTCAATCTGCGTCATATCACCCGTGACGATCATCTTGGTATTCATGCCCATACGGGTGAGGAACATCTTGATTTGCTGGGTAGTGGTGTTTTGCGCTTCATCCAGAATAACTACGGCATCGTTCAGCGTGCGCCCGCGCATAAAGGCGAGGGGGGCAATCTGTATAACGTTCAGTTCCATGTATTCTTTCAGTTTGGCAGAGGGTATCATGTCTTGCAAGGCGTCATAGAGCGGTTGCAGGTATGGGTCTATCTTGTCCTTCATGTCGCCCGGCAGGAAGCCGAGTTTCTCTCCCGCTTCTACGGCAGGACGGCTGAGGATGATTTTCTTGATTTCTTTGTTCTTCAGTGCCCGTACGGCAAGTGCGATGGCGGTATAGGTCTTTCCTGAACCTGCGGGGCCGATGGCAAAGACCATATCGTTTTTCCCGAAGGCTTCCACCAGCTTGAGTTGGTTATCGCTACGCGGGATAATCGGCTTTCCGGTGACGCTGAAAACGATGACGTTGCCCGACTTCTCGGCCTGCGGGGCATTGCCCTTGATGATATCTATGATGACTTCCTCTTTCAGGGAGTTGTATTCGGCACAGTATTTCTCCAGTTTGGTGATGTTTTCTTCGAATGCACACATTTCCTCTTCGTCTCCCAGGACTTTGATGACGTTGCCGCGGGCAACGATGCGGAGTTTGGGATACAAGGCTTTTATCAGTTGCATGTTGGCATTGTTTACGCCATAAAAGATAACCGGATCGATATCCTCAAGAACAATCAGTTTTTCTATCATTTATTTGTTTTAAAGTTCAATTCTTCTTTTGTGAAATGTTTTGCAAATGTAGTGAAACGTTTGAATACTTAGATAGTTCCGTATGTTATTTTTTTGCCGCCGGCTTCACTACGATACTGTTTCCGTTTTTGGTGCAGAGGATGCATTCTTTACGCAGGGCTCGTGCTTCCATGTTAAAGACGATGTTCGGGTTGAAAGGCTGTCCGTTGACGCGCGTCTCGAAATGGAGATGCTCGGTGGTGGCACGTCCGGTACGTCCTGTCAGAGCGATGGGCTGTCCGGCTTTCACGGTATCTCCGCTCTGTACAAGGTTCTTGAAGTTGTGGCTGTATATGGTTTCCAGACCAAAATTGTGGCGTACAACAATGACGTTGCCGTAGGCACTGTAAGGTTTGGACATTCGCACTACACCGTCGAAGGCACTGCGGATGGTGTCTTTGGCGAAGGTCTTGATGTCGATGCCCGTATGGCGTCCGTTGCCGCGCCCGTAGTTGGAGATGACTTTTCCGCCGGGCAGGGGGAAGGAATAGTCTTTGTCGGACAGGCTGTCCAGATGTAGTTCCAGGCGCTTGCAGTTATTGAAAAGCCCCGGAGTAGCTACGCGGATATGGTTAATTTCCATTGGGGTGAAAGGGGGATTCTTTGCTTGCACTCCCAGGGATAGGGCTATGTATATAATAGATATAAGGAATCGTTTCATGGCGATGGCTTATTCAAAGTATAGTATTGTTCCGCCGTCCGAAGAGGCGTATTTCTTTAAAAGCTCCTGTATCATTTCTGCTGCTTCTCTTAGGCCTGCTTGTCCGCTGTAACCGTTGACGATAGCAAGGATATGACGGGTTTCAAGCCCCATCTTGGTGCGCTCGTTGTCGCTGGTGGGAGTGCCGATGCCTCCTGCCTGGTCGCGGTAGACGGGTAACCCTTCGATGTTCAGTACCCCGCGGCCGATGCCCTCAAACGGTTCGTCGGCACGACCCATGCCGAGCACAAGATCAGTGCCTTGTATTTTGTCTGCGTCAAAGCCTCCGATGGAATAACCGGTGCGGAGGGAGACGAGGTTGATGAGGTCTACCAGCGTGTCAATCTGGTAAAGCGCCAAGCCGCGCATCAGGCGACGGCGCAATGCTTCGGCAGAAGGACGGTAGCGGCTGGGATCTTTGCCGCAACGCTTGTAGGCTTCGCGGGTGGCGGCAATAGCGGGTTGTTGCTTGATGTCATCCGGTTGGGTAGTGGTAGTCAGTTCCTGGGTAAAGGCGCTGATTTCTTCCCACAATCCTTCACTAAAGGTTGTATTAGTCACTTCTGCATAGACGGCTGCACCTTTAAAGATGGGGCAGGCATTCTTTATTTCTTCTGATACGGTGATGTTGTACATAGTTCAATTTATCATTATCCCCGACAATATGCGTCCGGACTTAATGCCCAGCCGCCGTGCCGAGAAGAAATCTGCGTGTTGTTGATAAGTGCATATCCCTGCCGTCTCTATCTGGCTGGCAGGTATGCCGAAATCCGATAACTGCATCCGGTTGGCAGCCCAGAGGTCAATGTGGTACTTATGTGTTTCCGGTTTCCATTCCGAAATGTAATCCATCCGGAAACCTTTCTCGCGGAATGCCTCGTAAACCTCGTCGCCTACTTCGAAAGCGGGGAGCGAGATGCCGGGGCCGATACAGGCTATGAGGTCTTTGCCCGCTGTATTATAAAGCTGCTGCATCTTGCCAAGCGCATGGCTGAGGATGCCGTTCACCGTTCCCCGCCAGCCGGCATGGACGGCGGCTACTGCCTGATGCGTGCGGTCGTAGAGCAAGACCGGAATGCAATCTGCCGTAGAGATACAGATGCAACAGCCCGGTTCGCGGGTTATCAGCGCATCTACTCCTTGCAACATGGCTGTACGTTCTTCGGCGGCGGCAGCGAGATACTTTCCGTCAATCACTTCCACCGTCGTGCTGTGTGTCTGGAAAGGGATAATCAGTTCCTTCGGTCGTTGGGGCAGTGATTCGTATAGTATCTCTTGATTTCGCCGGACGCACTCTGCATCGTCTCCGGTGTAGGGCGTACAGTTGAAGGTTCTATAATCTCCCCGGCTGCAACCGCCGTGGCGGGTAGTTACAAAACAAGAAATGTTGGAATACGGGGCAAGCGCCTCATATCCCAACATTCTCCTATCTTCGGTGAGAGAAATCATTTTCCGTCTTCCTCCCAGTCTTCTTCTTCGTACTCGAAGTCCTCCAAGTCTTCTATGTCCTCGTCGTTGTCGACGCTTTCGTAGCTGAGGTCTTCGTCTTCGCCCATCTCTTTCAGCTCCTCTTGCAGTCTGCTGACGTCTTTCGGACGGTGCACAATGCCTTCTATCTTGTTGCTTTCCTTATTCAGCTCTTCCCAAAGGATATCCTTCAGTACGGAGATGCCCATACCGGAGATGGAGGAGATGAATACATGCGGAATGCCTTCGGGCAGTGTAGGCTCTATTTCGTCCATCAGTTCCTGGTCGAGCATGTCACATTTGGTGACGGCGAGCACACGCTGTTTGTCCAGCATTTCGGGGTTGAAGGTACCAAGTTCGTTCAGCAGCACTTCGTATTCCTTGCGGATGTCGTCGCTGTCGGCAGGCACCATGAAGAGCAGCAAAGAGTTGCGTTCAATATGGCGCAGGAAGCGGAGTCCAAGACCTTTGCCGGCGCTGGCGCCCTCAATGATACCGGGGATATCTGCCATGACGAATGATTTTCCGTCACGATAGGATACGATGCCCAGGTTCGGTTCCAGTGTGGTAAAAGGATAGTTGGCAATCTTCGGCTTGGCTGCGGAGACAGCCGCGAGCAAAGTCGATTTGCCCGCATTGGGGAAACCTACCAGTCCGACATCGGCGAGCAGCTTCAGTTCCATGATTACCGTCATTTCCTGCATCGGTTCGCCCGGCTGTGCAAAGCGGGGAGCCTGGCGGGTAGCGGTCTTGAAGTGCGAGTTGCCCAGTCCGCCGCGTCCGCCTTTCAACAGAACGACTTCTTGGCCATGCTCGGTGACGTCGCAGAGGTATTCGCCGGTTTCGGCGTTATAGACTACCGTCCCGCAGGGGACTTCAATTACTTTATCTTCCCCATCCTTGCCGAAGCTGCGGTTCTTTGAGCCCGATGCTCCATGTCCTGCCAGGATGTGGCGGTCGTACTTCAAGTGCAGCAGCGTCCAGTAGTTGCGGTTACCGCGAAGAATCACATGACCTCCTCGTCCTCCGTCACCTCCGTCGGGGCCTCCGTTGGGGATGTATTTCTCACGCCTCATATGCGTAGAGCCTCGGCCACCCTTTCCGGAGCGGCAGTATATCTTTACGTAGTCAACAAAATTCGATTCAGCCATAATGAGTTAAAGTGCTAATAGTTTGAATAATTATTTCACAGCATCAATCGCCTTGCATACATCGGCGAAGATTTGTTCCAGTTCGCCGAAGCCTTTGATGTGCTGGTATTTTCCGTCTTGTTTGTACCAGTCGATCAGCGGAGAAGTCTGTGAGTGATAAACAACGAGGCGTTTCTTGATAGTCTCTTCGTTGTCATCGGCACGGCCGGACTCTTTGCCGCGACGGATGAGGCGGGTCATCAGTTCTTCTTCGGGTACTTCAAGATCCAGCATCACGCTTACTTCCTGTCCGCGCTGGGCGAGCATCTTCTTTAATGCTTCGGCTTGGGCAATTGTTCGGGGGAAACCGTCGAATATCACGCCTTTGCTGTCTTTGAAGCTATCGAATACACTGGCAAGGATGTCAATCATCAGTTCGTCGGGAATCAGTTGGCCTTGGTCAATGTAACCTTTGGCAGTCTTACCCAGCTCAGTGCCGTTCTTCATTTCAGCACGCAGCACGTCTCCGGTAGAGATGTGGTTGATGCCATACTTTTCTACAATCTTCTCGCTTTGTGTTCCCTTGCCTGAGCCGGGAGCACCGAAAATTACAATGTTCAGCATGTCTTTTAAATAAGTTATTAAAAGGGTTATTTATTATGGTTTTGTTATTCTTCCACTACCGTATAGATATCGGGATAGTTACGTCCGAAGCCGTCATAGTCCAGTCCGTAGCCCACAATGAAGTCGTTGGGGATGTTCATGGCGACGTATTCGATGTTGAGGTCTACCTTCAGTTTGTCGGGTTTCACCAGCAAGGAAGCGATATGAATCTCTTTCGGGTTGCGGGTGCCGAGCGTTTCGAGCAGGCGTTGCATGGTGAGCCCCGTATCTACGATGTCCTCTACGATAACTACCGTGCGGTCGTTGAGGTCTTCATTGATGCCGATGACTTCTTTGATTGTTCCGGTGGAGGATACTCCCTGATAAGAAGCCAGTTTGACGAATGAGATTTCACACGGAATGGTGATGCGTTTCAGCAGGTCGGCAGTAAACATAAACGAACCGTTCAGCACACTGAGGAACAGAGGATTCTTTCCGGCCAGGTCGCGGTTTATTTCGTTTGCCACGCGGGTTACTTCTTTCAGTATGTCCTGTTCCTTGATGGAGACGGAGAACATCTTGTCTTTTATTTGTATGGTATCCATAAGATGGGATGTTTTTAGAAAGTTGGCGCAAAAATACGATTTTTATTCCACTCCATGCATCATCTTCTGCAATTTCTTTGAAAGCAGGAAGAGGATGACCGATGCTGTGGCGGACATGATGACGAATACCATAAAGAAGTCGAACATCGTTTCGATGCGGTATCCGAGCAGTGTTTTCACCTTTCCGGCTTCGGGATAAAGGCCGGTCAGCGTACCGGCAAATTTATTGGCTGTGGCAGTAGAGAGATACCATATACCCATCATCAGGGAGGCAAAGCGGACGGGTGTCAGCTTGTTCACCATAGACAGGCCGATGGGGGAGAGGACAATTTCGCCCATCGTGTGGATAAAGTACAGTCCGGTGAGCCAGATGAGGCTTACCTTGACGCCCGGTTGCACGTCTTTCACACCGAAGCAGATAACGAGGTAGCCCAGGGAGAGCAGCATCAGACCGATGGCTTGCTTGGTGGGTGAGGCCGGTTCTAGTCCCCGGCGGTTGAGGAATCCCCATACGCCCGGCATGATGGCTGCCAGTATCACTACGAAGAAGGGGTTGAACGACTGTATCCAGGATGCAGGCATTTCCCAGCCGAAGATGACGCGGTCGGTCTGTTCCGAGGCGAAGAGGGTGAGCGAGGCGCCGGCCTGTTCGTAGGCCGCCCAGAAGAAGATGACGAAGAAGGCGATGATATAGATGACGAAGATACGGTCGCGCTCTATCTTGGTGAGCGAACCTTCGAGCAAGATGCTGACGGGGAATACGATGCAGGCGGTGAAGATACCGATGCTGATCCATTCGTCGCCGAAACACCAGTAGAAGAAGGTGGCGAGTGCTACGGTGAGCAGGCCCAGGAGCAGATAGTTGCGGAGTTTCTTGCTCTTGTCCAGCGCTACTTGTCCGGCAGTCTTGGCGGCAGCTTGCGGCTGTTCTTTCCTGGCATCGGGAATGATGCCGAGTTCTTGGCCTTCGGGGCCGATCAGATACTTATTCTTTTGCGTTTGGAACAAGAAGACGGTGAACACCGTGACGATGGCTGCAATGAGGAATCCCCATTTGAAGTCCTGCGGATTACCCGTCTCGCCGAAATATCCGCAGACCAGCGGTGCGAGGAACGAACCCACGTTGACGCCCATGTAGTAGATGGTGTAGGCAGAGTCCAGCCGTCTGTCTCCCGGCTTGTAGAGTTGCCCTACCAGGGAAGCCACCGTTGGCTTGAAACACCCGTTGCCTAATATAAGAAAGGTAAGTCCACCGTACATCAGCCAGTGGGAGAGTTCCCGGGCATCGAGCATGGAGGCGCTGGCAAACATCAGGAATTGCCCCACCGCCATCATCATTGCTCCCCAGAATACAGAGCGGCGGATGCCCCAATACTTGTCGGCGATATATCCGCCGATGAGCGGCGTCAGATAGACCAGTCCGGTGTAGCTGCCGTAGATGGAGGCTGCGTGCTCTTTGTCGAACAGCAGTGCCTGGGTGAGAAACAAGATGAAGATGGCACGCATGCCGTAGTAGCTGAAACGCTCTGCCGTGCTGGTGGCGAAGATAAGGTAAAGACCTTTGGGATGTTTGGGTGCACTCATAGTATATTTTCTATTGTCTTTTTATGTTCTGCCTGCAAAATTAATGATTCTTTGTTTACCGCCCTGCATTTGTTTGCTTTTTCTGCCAATTCACTCTACCTTTGCCGTATAATCAAAAAAGTAACAAGATGAAGATATTTCCTACTACCAGTATCAAGCAACTGGATGCATATACTATCGAGAACGAGCCTATTGCCTCCATCGACTTGATGGAGCGCGCTGCCGAAGCATTGGTCAAAGCTATTTCAAAGCGATGGAGCGCCGATACTCCGATGACGGTCTTTGCCGGACCGGGGAATAATGGTGGCGACGCATTAGCCGTCTCCCGCCTGTTGGCAAAGAAGGGCTATCGGCTGGAAGTATACCTCTTCAATACCAAAGGTTCCCTCTCCCCGGACTGCGAAGCGAATAAAGAACGGTTGACCGGCCTTCCGGGCGTCGACTTTCACGAGATTACCTCCCAGTTCGTGCCTCCTACACTGACGGCAGACCACGTGGTCATCGACGGCCTTTTCGGTAGCGGACTGAACAAGGCACTGAGCGGAGGTTTTGCCGCCGTAGTGAGATACATCAACGCTTCCTCTGCCACCGTAGTGTCCATTGATATCCCTTCGGGTCTGATGGGCGAGGACAATACCTACAACGTACAGTCATGCATTGTCCGTGCCGACCTGACGTTGAGCCTGCAACTTCCCAAACTCTCTTTCCTCTTTGCCGAGAACGAGCCCTTCGTCGGCGAGTGGCAACTGCTGGACATCGGTTTGAGCGAGGATGCTATTGAGGAAACGGAAACCGACTACCATCTGCTGGAAAACGAAGATATGCCCTATCTGCTGAAACCCCGTATTCGGTTTGCCCATAAAGGGAATTTCGGCCATGCCTTGCTAATAGCCGGTTCGCAGGGAATGGCAGGAGCATCGGTGCTTGCAGCCCGTGCGTGCCTGCGTTCGGGCGTGGGGCTGCTGACCGTGCATGTGCCCTTCTGCAACAACTCTATCGTACAGACTTCTGTGCCCGAAGCAATGACGGAATTGGATATCAGCGATACTTGCTTTGCTTCTCCCTCTGATACGGACGATTATCAGGCCGTAGCCGTAGGCCCCGGACTGGGACGGGCAGCAGAGACGGGAACTGCTTTACTGGAACTGATAGATACTTGCCAGGTGCCTATGGTGCTGGATGCCGATGCGCTGAATCTCCTGGGAGAGAAACGCAGCTACCTCGGGCGTCTGCCCAAAGGCAGCATCCTCACTCCGCATCCCAAAGAACTGGAACGCCTCGTAGGCAAGTGCCAAAACTCCTATGAACGCTTGATGAGAGCCCGTGAACTGGCAAAGACTACCGGAGTACACATTATATTAAAGGGTGCTTACTCTGCCATCATCACCCCCTCGGGACAGTGCTATTTCAATAACACCGGTAACCCCGGCATGGCAACCGGTGGCTGTGGTGATGTGTTGACAGGTGTTGTGCTTGCCTTGCTGGCGCAAGGCTACGAGCCCGAAACAGCTGCCTGTCTCGGCACTTATGTGCATGGCCTGGCAGGAGATATTGCCTGCAAGAAGCATGGAGCCATTGGTATGACGGCAGGAGATGTAGCGGCTTATTTGCCGCTGGCATGGAGAATGCTGGAAGGAAAATGATAATTTAGTGCGCTACGCCCCTAAATTATTCCTATTTACTTTCTTGTAGTAATATGGAAGCATCCTTGCTTTAACTCGTACTTTATGTAGCATCGGTCGGCCTGCTTCAAGTCCCTCAATACTTCAGAGAGTACCAGTTTCAGTGTGTCTGAACTTACGTCCTGTAAGGGGCGTCCGTCCTCGTCCTCTATCTTCTGAAACCGCTTCCAACTGACGTCGAACGTTGTTCCGTAGAAGTGCGCTGAGTTTTCGGATGCATTGCCATTGCGGCGGCGCAGGCGCTTCACATCGTCCTTGGTGCGTAGTACGGAAGTCACGATAACTTTGTTCGGGTTCAATCCTTTTGAGGTCAGGGAGTCGAGAAAGTTCTGGCCGATGCTGTCCAGCAGACTGGCAGCGCCGGGAATAAGATAAGGTATGGAGTGCGTCAGCGAGTCTACGGCATAACGGTCGTTCGTTGTGATGTGCTTCAGCTTGCCTTTCATCTTCTCCGCTTCCTCGCGTGAGGCAAGCGGACGGATACCGAGGGCTTGTGCCACACTCAAGTGCTTTTCATTCAAGTCTCCGAACGAGCGCTTGTAGCTGATTACTCCCCGGATGTTGCGGGGTTCGTTCAGTTTGAGCGACATATCTTTCTTCTTGCAACCGGCAAAGGTGACGGTAATGGCCATTCCGGCAAGTAATATGATAAGAAGGATTCTTATAGGACGTTTCATTATACTACTATTTATGTGATCTCACCACAGAGGGCACAGAGTCTCTGTGGTGAATAAAAACGCCGCAAAGATAATCCAATCTCCCGAACCCCGGGAAGAGATTCATGCTTTTTTCATGTCTTTTGGCAGGTTTGTACTATCTTTGTGGCTGAAAAAGAAAGCAAAAAGAACGTGCAACGATATTTTATCTACTTAGCCTACGACGGCACAGCCTACCACGGCTGGCAAATCCAGCCCAACGGGGCAAGTGTGCAAGAGCATCTGATGAAAGCTCTCGCCACCCTGCTTCGCCGCGAAGTAGAGGTCATAGGAGCAGGGCGTACCGACGCCGGCGTACATGCCTCTCTGATGGTGGCGCATTTCGATAGTGAAGTCCCTCTGGACCCTGCTTTCATGACCGATAAACTGAATCGGCTTCTTCCGCCGGACATCTCCGTCTACCGTCTGCGACCCGTAAAGTCGGATGCGCATGCCCGCTTCGATGCCATCGCCCGCACGTACAAGTACTACGTCACCACCGCCAAGCTGCCCTTTAATCGTCAGTATCGCTGCCGCCTCTTTCAGACTCCGGACTTCGGGCTAATGAACGAAGCCGCACAAACCCTGTTCGATTACACCGACTTCACCAGCTTCAGCAAACTGCATACCGACGTCAAGACCAACAACTGCAAGATTATGCACGCCGAATGGACGCAGCAGGATGAACTGACCTGGGTCTTTACCATTCAGGCGGATCGTTTTCTGCGCAATATGGTGCGTGCCATCGTCGGTACCTTGCTCGAAGTGGGTCGTGGTAAACTTACTGTCGAAGGTTTCCGCCGTGTTATCGAGCAGAAAGACCGCTGCCGTGCCGGCACTTCCGTTCCCGGCAATGCACTGTTCCTGGTTGATGTGGCTTATCCGGAGGAATTGTTTTTGGAATGATAAATTCCCATTTAATTAGCAAACTAAATATGAATTGATATCATGTGGTTATTACTCGCCTTCCTCTCCGCCGCCCTGCTGGGGTTCTACGATGCCTTTAAGAAGCAGTCGCTTCGCGACAACGCCGTACTTCCGGTGCTCTTTCTGAACACATTGTTTTCAAGCCTTATATTTCTTCCTTTCATCCTGATATCGGCTTTTGCCCCTTCGGTGCTGGGCGGCACGATGTTCGATGTCCCCGTAGTGGGGTGGGAGGTGCACAAATACATCATCATCAAATCGTTCATCGTACTCTCTTCCTGGATATTCGGCTATTTCGGCATGAAGCACCTGCCGCTTACGATTGTGGGGCCTATCAATGCCACCCGTCCCGTGATGGTGCTTGTCGGTGCCATGCTGGTGTTCGGCGAGCGCCTGAACCTTTATCAATGGATTGGCGTGATGCTCGCCATATTTTCCTTCTTCCTGTTGAGCCGTTCCGGCAAGAAAGAGGGAATCGACTTCAAACGCAACAAATGGATTCTCTTCATTGTGCTTGCCGCCATAGCAGGTGCCATCAGCGGTCTGTACGATAAATATCTGATGAAACAACTCAACCCGATGTTGGTACAATCCTGGTATAACGTCTACCAGGTCTTTATCATGTGCCCCATCATCTTGCTGCTGTGGTATCCCAAGCGCAAAGAAAGCACCCCGTTCCATTGGGACTGGACAATCATCGGCATCTCCATCTTTCTTTGTGCCGCCGACTTTGCTTACTTCTACGCCCTGAGCTACCAAGACTCCATGATCTCCATCGTTTCGATGGTGCGCCGCAGCAGCGTAGTCGTCTCCTTCCTCTTCGGCGCCCTCTTCTTCCGTGAAAAGAATTTAAAAAGCAAGGCTATCGACCTCATTTTAGTGTTGATTGGAATGTTCTTCCTATATTTGGGAAGTAAGTAAATATATTTAAATTCTTCTGAATAATGGAAAAAAGTTTTGTATTTCGGAAACTATCTCTATCTTTGCATTAAATAAACTGGCTATGAGAATAATATCATTTTCAGCCATAAGAGAATATGTCAAGAAGCACTCCGATGCCGATATACCTCTGCGTGACTGGTATAAAAAGACTGAAAAGGCAGACTGGACGTGCTTTGCCGATATAAAGCAAACTTTTAATAGTGCCGACTATGTAGGCAATGACAGGTTTGTCTTTAATATCAAAGGCAATGACTATCGGCTGGTTGCAATTGTATTATTTGCCGCTAAAAAGGTTTTTATCCGTTTTATTGGCACTCATAGGGAATATGACGATAAGGATTGTTCCAAGGCTTAATATTCAGGTTTGTGAGACACACGTAAAACTGTACAGGATATGGCAAAGATAAAGACAGAGAAACAGTACAAAGCAGCTTGTGCCCGAGTGGAAGAACTGCTTGAAATCGTCGGTAATGATACTCCGGCCGATGATAAGAATTTCATAGAATTGGATTTGATATCTGATTTGGTTGCCGATTATGAAGAAGAACATTTTCCCGTGGAAGCTCCGTCTTTAGTCGAGGTTCTTAAACTTCGTATGTATGAAATGGGGTTGAGCCAGACTAAATTGTCGGAACTCTTGAACGTTAGTCCTTCACGGGTTAGTGAGTATCTTTCCGGTAAATGCGAACCTACTTTGAAGGTAGCCCGGGAAATGAGTAGAAAGCTTAGCATTGATGCTAATATTATATTAGGGGTATAATTGTAGACTGTTATGGCAGAAAACTTATATGTAGATGGCGGCACTAAGGACGAGAAGTATCGTGCTTTGCTTCCGCAGTTGAAGAATCTGGTAGAAGGCGAAAGCGACATGATAGCCAATCTGGCGAATGTGTCGGCGGCATTGAAAGAAACTTTCGGTTTCTTCTGGGTAGGCTTTTATCTGGTGAAGGGGGATGAGTTGGTACTTGGCCCTTTCCAGGGGCCGATGGCTTGTACGCGCATCAGGAAAGGTCGTGGTGTATGCGGCACGGCATGGGAGAAAGCCGAGACGCAGATCGTGCCCGATGTCGATGCGTTTCCCGGACATATAGCTTGCAGTTCATTGTCCCGTTCCGAAATCGTTGTCCCGCTAAAGACCGGAGGCGGCAATGTGTGTGGGGTTCTTGATATCGACAGCGAAGAACTGAATAGCTTTGATGAAACAGATGCCCACTTCCTTGGGATATTATGCGATATGTTATGAATAGAAAAAATGATATGATGAAGAAATTGAGTATTCTTTTGTGTTCGGCTTTTCTTTGGGCAGGCACTGTGCAAGCCCAGGAAGCTAAAACATGCTTTAAAAATATGCCGGACTCCCTATGCCCGTTGCTTACTCCTGTGAATCGTGCAGACTTTATAGACTTCCTGGATAGCAAGATGAAGGCGGAAGTGACCAACAGCTTCGGTGGAAAATCGGAGATGACAGAGCTTTCTCCCGATTATATTCGTGTGAATCTGACTCCCCAAAGCACCTGGCAAATGAAGCTCCTGCCGGTGAACGACAGTACGAAAGTGATTTGTACCGTTTCCACCGTATGCGCTCCGGCCTGCGATAGCCATATCAAGTTCTATACCACTGATTGGAAGGAACTCCCGCTTTCGTCTTATCTGCCGAAGCAGCCCGTTATGGACGATTTTATCGCTGAGGCTTCCGATTCAGTGGATGTTTATGAGTATCAGGCCGCCCTTCGTCCGGCAGATATGCTGCTGATGAAAGCAGATCTTTCTGCGAAGGATGCCACCTTGACCTTTACTTTCACCACGCCCGATTATATGGAAAAAGAAGCGGCAGAGAAACTGAAACCGTTCCTCCGCCGCCCCATCGTTTATAGCTGGAATCAAGGGAAAGCAGCTATTTTACCTTGATTCTGTCAAATCCTTCTCCATAGACTCCAATGACGGCACTCTGTGATACGAATGCATTGGGGTCTATGTCTTTTATTAACCGGAAGATAATAGTCGATTCCCGCTTCTTGGCAAGTACAAACAGCATTTTCTGTTCTTTTCCGCTGTAAAAACCGGAAGCATTAATGACCGTCACGCCGCGGTGTGGGTATTCATTGATATGCTTTCCTATTTCCGCGTACTTCTCACTGATGATAAAGAACTGCACCGATTGGCGGGCACTGTTTACTACCTGGTCGAGCACAAAACTGCAAATATAGAGAGTGACATACCCGTATACCACCTTCTCCCAGTCTTTTAATACAAAATAGCTGGATGAAATAATGATAAGGTCGCATATCAGCATCACCCGTCCCAGCGTGATGTCGCGGTATTTGTTGATGATGGCGGCAATGATATCTGTTCCTCCCGTACTGCCATTGGAAGTGAATGCAATGCCGATGCCGCTTCCGCAGAACGATGCCCCGATGACACAAGCCATAAACGGCTGGTCGTGCAGAAGGGCAAGACCTTCCGTCAGCTTCTGGATAAGCGAAAGGAAGAAGGTGAGCGTAAATACGGCAAAGATAGTCTTGATGCTGAACTTCCATCCCAGGATGCGTATACCGAGTAGCAACAAAAGGAAATTGATGGTGAAGTACGTGTATTGTACAGGAAAACCGGTAGCAAAATAGACGATAGAAGCAATGCCTGGCACACCTCCCGTAGTGATGTCATTGGGTAGTAGGAATACCGTCCAGCCTATACCGTACATAATCATGCCTAAGGCAATCATCAGATAATCTCTCAGCTCGCGCATGGTATTCTGCCGCGAGGGAACATTTACAATTGTTTTCATTCTTTCTTTATGTGGTTGTGAAATAATTCGCGTGCAAAGATATATCTTATTAGTGAACGGTAAACTCCTAAAAAGAAAAAAATCAGATAGAAATCTTGCGATAACTATCTGATTCTCTTAAGAGCGGAAGACGGGGCTCAAACCCGCGACCCTCAGCTTGGAAGGCTAATGCTCT
>JAUUPT010000068.1 GCA_030843315.1 Bacteroidaceae bacterium
CCAACGACCCCGAGATTACAAATCACGTGCTCTGGCCAACTGAGCTAAAGAGGCAGGCTTAAAAAATGCAACCGTAACGTTCTATCGCGAGCGAAACGGCTGCAAATTTAGACATTTATTTTTTACCCGCAAAATTTTAGCGAGATTTTATTTGCTCCGTTGTTTTTCCTTGTACTTAACCAGCTGTTTTTCCAAAGCTTCTACGCACAAATCGACTGCTTCTTCAAACGAATCACAAACCTTATTAGCATAAAGTTCACCGTTGGGAACCAATATTTTCACTCCGGCTTCTTTATTCTCGGCTGTTTCTGGCTTCACGACCTTTAATGACACCTCTACTTTCTTTATATCGTCGTAATACTTCTCCAACTTAACAACCTTTTTCTGAACAAAGGATTGCAATTGCTCTGACGCGTCAAAGTGAATCGATTGAATTCTTACTTCCATACTTACCTCCTTTTTACTTTAGGCTCGAGGATGAGCCTGATTATACACTTTTTTAAGTTCCTCAAAAGTAGTATGCGTATAAATTTCCGTCGTCGCCAAACTCTCGTGTCCGAGAAGTTCCTTTATCGAGCCTAAATCGGCACCATTATTCAGCATAGCTGTTGCAAAAGTATGCCTCAGCACATGGGGACTCCTTTTCTTTACAGTTACCACCTTCGAGAGGTTTCGTTTCACAAGAGATGCTACGATACCAGGATAAAGCCGTTTTCCATTCGTCCGAACAAAGAAAGCATCGGAGCGAACCGGAACTGCTTCATTCCGTGTGTTGACATATTCCTGCATTGAGCGTCTCAACTCTTCATCAAAAGGTATCAAACGTTGTTTATTCCGTTTTCCCGTCACCTTAATGAGAGAAGCCGAAAAGTCAACATCTTTGTCGTCCAACCCTATCAATTCCGAAAGTCGCATGCCGGTAGCATAAAACATTTCAATAACCGCATGGTCGCGACACCCCTCAAATCCTTCTCCAAAATCCATGTCATCCAGCAGCCTATCCATTTCACCTTCTCTCAGAAACACAGGAAGCGGTTTTTTCTTCTTGGGCCCCGCCACTTTCTGTAACGGATCTACCACCACTTCGCCTCTCCTCAGAAGGAATCTGTAATACGCCCGGATAGAACTCAGCTTTCGGTTTATCGTATTGGGAGCGCACCCCTTGTCCATCATAGAAGCAATCCATTCACGAACAAGCTCTGCACTCACATCCGACGGAGTCAAATCACCCAGCATTTCCTCTCCAAATTTCTGTAGCTCAAGAACATCTGCCCGATAGTGCTTCACTGTGCCTTCGGCATAGTTCCGTTCATACAGAAGATAGTCAAGAAAAGAGTCTGTCAACAACATATCGTCACATATCTAAAATCATGCAACGAATGTATGAAAAAGAATTCAATAATTCAAAGGAATTTACGAATTATTAATCTTCTACTTGCTGAAGTTGCTGAACGTAAACTGCACGTTCTTTCTTAAGTCTTTTTGTCACAGATGGTTTGTCAAACTGCTGTCTGCGTCTAAGTTCCTTAACGATGCCAGTCTTTTCAAATTTTCTTTTGAATTTCTTCAGCGATTTCTCAATGTTTTCGCCTTCTTTTACAGGTACTACAATCATTTTCTTTTTATTAAATGTTAATGGTTAAAAAAATCTCACGATTAAATTGAGCGGCAAAATTACACATACTTTCTTTATTCACAAAACTTTCGGCAAAAAAACTACTCCACCCACCCTAATATTTATGTCAGGCAGCCGGTGAAGAAGGAAGACAACCACCTCCAGGAAAAAGCATTTTGGCACGGAAGCCTCATCCCGACACATAATTCAGTAGTACCCTATCCGTAGCAACTCCAATACAACTCCAATGCAAGTCCAATACTATATATTGGAGTTGTATTGGAATTGCATTGGAATTATAGTGTAACAATCACGGAGTAATCAGGAAGAAGAAAGAAAACACAATAGAGGGAAATGAGTCCCGACAGACAAACCCAAGGAAAGTTGCCCGATTATTGAAAGAAAACAAGTAACTTTGGGGAATGCTTATTTATTTTGAAAATCATATTTATATATCTAATTATGAACCAAACTATCAAACAACGTACAGATGCCCTCCGAACAATGTTTGGGCAAGAAGGCATCGCTGCCTTTATCGTCCCCAGCACGGACCCGCATTTAAGTGAATACGTTGCTCCACACTGGCAATCGAGAGAATGGATATCCGGATTTACCGGTTCGGCAGGAACCGTAGTCATTACACGTGAGAAGGCCGGTTTGTGGACGGACTCGCGTTATTTTCTCCAGGCTGCCCAACAGCTGGAAGGAAGCGATATCGATTTATATAAAGAAATGCTTCCCGAAACTCCAAGCATCCCCGCATTTCTGAGTGCAAACCTGAAGTCTGGAGAATCGGTAGGCATTGACGGCACCGTATTTTCCGCAGAGGAAGCTATGCAACTGCAAGACAAGATGAAGAAAGACGGTATCTCCGTGAAAAGCATTGCTGACCCCATGAACCAGATATGGACAGACCGCCCTGCTATGCCGGAAGGGCCTGCCTATATCTACGAGACGAAATATGCAGGGAAAAGCAGCCAGGAAAAGATAGCCATTATCCGGAAAGAGATGGAAGATACTGGTGCAGAAGCCCTGTTGATATCTGCCCTGGACGAGATAGCATGGACATTGAATATCCGCGGCAATGATGTGCATTGCAATCCGGTAGTGGTAAGCCACCTGCTGATAGGAAAGGATGACGCACATATCTTTATCCAACCTCAAAAAGTCACTGAAGAGCTTTCTGCTTATCTAAAAGCGGCAGGAGTCTCCATACACAACTATGAAGATATAGAGTCTTTCTTAAACCACCTTACCGCCGCCAGCATTTTACTGAATCCGGGCAAAACAAATTATGCAGCCTATTCTGCCATCTGTCCCGATTGCCGGATTATCAAAGGTGCATCGCCCGTGGCTCTACTGAAAGCCATCCGCAATGAGCAAGAGATAGCAGGCATCCATGCAGCTATGCAACGCGACGGTGTGGCTTTGGTGAAATTCTTGAAATGGCTGGAAGAGTCCGTTCCCGCAGGCGGAGAGACCGAAATCAGCGTAGACAAGAAACTGCATGAATTCCGCGCCGCACAACCGCTTTACATGGGCGAGAGCTTTGATACCATTGCCGGATACAAGGAACACGGAGCCATCGTACACTACGAGGCTACTCCCGAGACGGACGTTCCATTGAAACCGGAAGGTTTCCTGTTGCTGGATTCGGGCGCACAATACCTGGACGGAACTACGGACATCACCCGTACCATCGCATTGGGAGCCTTGACAGAAGAAGAAAAAACAGACTACACCTTGATATTGAAAGGACATATCGATCTGGCTATGGCTGTCTTTCCGGAAGGCACACGGGGGGCACAACTGGATGTACTGGCACGTATGCCGATATGGCAACACCGCATGAACTTCCTGCACGGAACCGGGCACGGAATAGGGCATTTCCTCAATGTGCACGAAGGGCCGCAGAGCATCCGTATGAACGAGAATCCGGTAACCCTGCAAGCAGGAATGGTAACGTCCAACGAACCGGGTGTCTACAAAGCCAACAGCCACGGCGTACGTACCGAGAATATCGTGCTGACTGTAAAAGCAGGTGAAGGCATGTTTGGTAATTATTTGAAGTTCGAAACGATCACTCTTTGTCCTATCTGCAAAAAGGGTATTATCAAGGAAATGTTGACAGCGGAAGAGATAGACTGGCTGAACGATTACCACCGGAATGTATACGAGAGACTTTCACCGGACTTGAGCAAAGAAGAACAAGAATGGCTGAGAGAAGCAACAAGTAAAATTTAATCGTTAATCACTAAAATAGAAATGGCATTAATAAAATCAGTAAGAGGATTCACTCCCGAAATCGGAGAGAATTGTTTTTTGGCAGACAATGCTGCCATCATCGGCGACGTCAAGATGGGACGCGATTGCAGCATCTGGTTCAGTACGGTATTGCGGGGGGATGTTAATTCCATCCGCATAGGAAACGGAGTAAACATTCAGGATGGAAGCGTACTGCATACTTTATACGAAAAATCAACGATAGAAATAGGCGACCATGTATCCGTGGGGCATAATGTGACCATACACGGAGCTACCATCAAAGATTATGCTTTAGTGGGGATGGGCTCCACTATCCTCGATCATGCAGTGGTGGGCGAAGGAGCGATTGTAGCCGCAGGTTCTCTGGTACTGAGCAATACGGTGATTGAGCCGGGAAGCATTTGGGGAGGAGTACCTGCCAAGTTTATCAAAAAGGTAGACCCGGAACAGGCCAAAGAGTTAAACCAAAAGATTGCACACAATTATCTGATGTATTCGAATTGGTATAAAGAATAGATAATAGCTAATGCGGTAATGCAACATTACCGCATTAGCATATTTAGAAATTAATCATATTCATGATCTTGTCCGTCGCCCCGGCATTGCTGGTCACATAGTTGCTGGCATTCATCCCCACCTCACGCAAAAAGATTTCATCCACCAATAAACGGTCGAGCAGAGTCTTCAGCTCTTCGTAATTCTTCACTGAGAATGCGCCTTTGGCTTCGAGCAACTGGATAGCTTCCTGGAACTTCTGGTATTTAGGTCCGAAAATTACCGGAATACCATAAACTGCAGCTTCGAGGGTATTATGAATACCTACACCGAAACCACCTCCGATATAAGCTATTTCTCCATAACGGTAAATGGAAGAAAGCAGGCCAAAACAGTCGATAATCAAGCAATCCGCCTTGCGGACATTCTTCTCATCGGCACGGGTATAGCGCACATAGGGACGCTTTAATTTACTGATAATCTCTACCAGATGGTTCTCGTCGATAACGTGCGGAGCAATAATCAGTTTCACTTCAGGATGCTGATTGAAGTATTCGATAAACAAATCTTCATCCGGTTGCCAAGAACTCCCTGCTACGAAAGTCATCGTATTATTCTTGAAGAGCTCCACCAAAGGGAGATCTTTAGCTTCTTCACGGATTTGCAACACACGATCGAAACGGGTATCGCCCACCACCGTGACGCGGTTGATACCTATCTTGCCCAGGTAGCGTTTGGAGCGTTCATTCTGTACAAACAAGTGGTCGAAGTCACGTAGTACATGTCTGTACGTACCGCCATACCACTTAAAGAAAACCTGCCCGCGACGAAAAATAGACGATATGCTATACACCGGAATACGGCGTTTGTGCAGTTCATCCAAATAATTCTTCCAGAACTCATATTTGATAAAGAACGCCATACAAGGATTCACAATATCCAGGAACTTCTTCACATTGCGAGGCTTATCGAAAGGCAGATAACAAACCACATCAGCCCCTCTATAATGTTTGCGGACTTCATAACCCGAAGGTGAAAAGAAAGTCAATAGAATGCCATAATCCGGATACTTTGCACGGATTTTTTCAATCAACGGGCGCCCTTGTTCAAATTCCCCCAAAGAAGCAGCATGGAACCAGATGTAGCGTACATCCTTCTCCAACTGTTGACGGAGAAGCTCATAGACCACCCAATGCCCCTTCATCATCTTGCGGGGTTTACGGCTAAACGGAGCAGCCAAATGTACCAGGATATCATAGATGGCTATTGCCAAGTCGTAGAGCATACCTAATCTTTGCTTTGATTCCTTTTTTATTTTATAACTTCAATAGCACGTTGTATACGGACCAACGTTTCTTCCTTACCAATCAGTTCGGTAATATCGAACATATGAGGCCCTTTGCACTCTCCCACTACCGACAGACGGAAAGCATTCATTACATTGCCCATGTGGTAGCCACGTTCGGTAATCCAGCCGATGACGATATCTTCTGAAGGTTTCGACGAGAAATCTTCAATGCCACGCAGCACGTCCATCAGTTCGGCCATGATGCGCGGAGTATCCTCAGACCAGCGTTTTTTTACATCCTTCTCCGAATATTCGGTGGGAGCAACAAAGAAGAAACGGGTCTGGTCCCACAATTCTTTCACAAAGTTGACGCGCCCTTTCACAAGAGAAACCACTTTGGTGAGGAACGCATCGCTATATTGTGCGGCATCTATGCCATTAGCCTCCAATACGGGACGGAAAAGTTTGGCAATTTCTTCATCGGGCTTCATCATGATATATTCATGGTTGAACCAGATGCCTTTCTTATAATCGAACTTTGCACCCGACTTGCTGCAATGGCTCAGGTTGAACAGTTTCACCAGTTCATCCATAGACATCAGTTCCTGATCGTTGCCCGGATTCCACCCCAGTAAAGCAAGGAAGTTGATTACAGCCTCGGGCAGATAACCGGATTCACGATAGCCTGAAGAGATATCGCCCGTTTTGGGATCGTGCCACTCGAGCGGAAAAACGGGGAAACCGAGACGGTCGCCGTCACGCTTGCTCAGTTTGCCGTTACCTTCGGGTTTCAGCAACAAAGGCAGATGGGCAAAAGCCGGCATCGTATCTTCCCAGCCAAAAGCACGGTACAGAAGCACGTGCAACGGTGCGGAAGGCAGCCATTCTTCACCGCGAATCACGTGGGACACTTCCATCAAATGGTCGTCTACGATATTTGCCAGGTGATAAGTAGGAAGCTCGTCGGCTGATTTATAAAGTACTTTATCGTCGAGGATAGAGGAGTTGATTACCACCTCGCCACGAATCAAATCGTTGACATGTACATCTTCATTGGGTTCTATCTTGAAACGCACCACGTACTGCTTGCCATCAGCAATCAGCGCATCCACATCTTCCTTGGAGAGTGTCAGCGAATTGCGCATCTGCATACGGGTAGAAGCATCGTACTGGAAGTTTGCAACCTCGGCACGTTTGGCTTCCAACTCTTCGGGAGTATCGAAAGCGATGTATGCCTTTCCGGCATCGAGCAATATCTGAACATACTTCTTGTATATTTCGCGGCGCTCCGACTGGCGGTACGGACCATGGTCTCCACCAAAGCTCACCCCTTCGTCGAACGGGATGCCCAACCACTTGAAAGACTCCAATATATATTCCTCTGCACCCGGCACAAACCGGTTAGAATCAGTATCTTCAATACGGAAAATTAAATCTCCTCCATGCTGGCGTGCAAAGAGATAATTATATAAAGCTGTACGCACACCACCGATGTGCAACGCCCCCGTAGGACTCGGGGCAAAACGGACTCTGACCTTTCTTTCTGTCATAATCTACCTTACTAATGAATAATTTAGACGGCAAAATTAAATCTTTTTTTCCACACTAATGTTTTTTTTTGTACTTTTCGCAAAAATTTCAACCGATATGAGTTATTTCAAGACGAAAAAAGAGTTCTCACTCAGGGATTTGCTATACAGAGCACTGATATTTATTGGTACGGTGGCAGTTATTGTTTATTTTCTACCACGCGACGGTAAATTCAATTATCAGTTCGACCTCAACAAGCCGTGGAAGTATGGCCAGTTGATGGCTACTTTTGATTTCCCCATTTATAAGGGGGATGAAGTGGTGAAGCATGAGCAAGACAGCATACTTGCCAGCTTCCAGCCCTATTTCCAGTTGGACAAAAGTATAGAAAAGAGTATCCTGGCCAAGCTGAGAACCGATTATCAAACGCATCTGCGCGAACTGCTCCCTTCCTCCGACTACGTACGGTTCCTAGAAAGGAAACTTGCAGAAGTGTATCAAGCGGGCATCCTCTCGACAGAAGAATTGGAGAAACTGCACAAGGATAGTACGACCGCCATCATGGCCATCGACGACAAACTTGCCAACCAACGAAGTACGGACAAGCTATATTCCGTGAAAGATGCCTACAACTATATACTTACGGGGGATACCATCCATTATCGTCCCGACATTCTGCGGCAATGCTCACTGAACGAATATCTGTTTCCCAACCTGACCTACGATGAAACACGAACCCAGACGGCCAGGAAAGAAATGCTCGACAACTACTCATGGGCCAACGGCATCGTTCTGAGCGGACAGAAAATCATTGACCGTGGTGAGATTATCGACCGGGAAACTTACAACATTCTGGAGAGCCTCCGAAGGGAGTCCATCAAGCGCAGCGAGTCCATCGGACAGAAGCGATTGATGCTAGTGGGGCAAATCCTGTTTGTCAGTATCTTCATGCTGTGTTTCATGCTTTATCTCGACTTGTTCCGCAAAGACTACTACGCACGCAAAGGCAGCCTGGCGTTACTATTTGCATCGATTATGTTCTATTGCATCGTGACCGCCGTTATGGTGGCCAATAATATATTCAATGTCTACATCATTCCGTATGCCATGCTACCGGTCATTATCCGCGTGTTCCTCGACTCGCGCACGGCATTCGTCACGCAAGCGGTTACGATACTGATATGCTCCATCTGCCTGCGCTATCCGCATGAGTTCATCCTGTTGCAACTCGCTGCCGGAATGGTTGCCATTTTCAGTTTGCGCGAGCTTTCCCAGCGCTCACAGCTATTCCGCACAGCATTCCTGGTGATACTGACTTATGCGGCCGTGTATTTGGCCTTTGAGCTGATAACGGAGAACGACTTGTCGAAACTCAACGGAAGCATGTATACTTATTTTGTAGTCAATGGTGTGCTGCTATTGTTTACCTATCCCCTGCTCTTCCTTGTAGAAAAGACATTCGGCTTTACATCGAACGTAACACTGGTAGAGCTATCCAACATCAACAATAACCTGCTGCGCCGTATGTCCGAGACTGTTCCGGGCACTTTCCAGCACTCCATGCAAGTGGCCAACCTTGCGGCAGAAGCTGCCAACCGTATCGGAGCCAAGAGCCAACTGGTTCGTACCGGAGCTCTATATCATGATATCGGCAAGATGGAGAATCCAGTATTCTTCACCGAAAACCAGCTGGGAGGCGTCAATCCGCATAAGAATCTGAGTTATGAGCAAAGTGCCCAGGTAGTCATCAGCCACGTGACAGACGGACTGAAGCTGGCAGAGAAAAGCAACCTGCCTAAAGTTATCAAGGATTTTATCACTACCCATCACGGCCGTGGAAAGACGAAATATTTCTATATATCCTGGAAGAACGAGCACCCTGGCGAAGAACCGAATGACGAACTCTTCACCTACCCCGGCCCGAACCCGTTCACCAAAGAGCAAGCCATCCTTATGATGGCAGACTCGGTAGAAGCAGCTTCACGCAGTTTGTCCGAATATACAGAAGAAAGCATCAGCAATCTGGTAGACAAGATTATCGACTCGCAGGTGGCAGAAGGCTATTTCAAAGAATGCCCCATTACCTTCAAGGATATTGCTACCGTGAAAAACGTGTTCAAGGAGAAGTTAAAGACGATTTACCATACCCGCATCAGCTATCCCGAACTAAAAAAATAAGACCATGGAAGTGACCGTAAAAGAACAGCAAAGAGCCGAACAACTGCTGCAAAGCCAGCACATAGGGCTACATCAGATTCAGAGTTTCAGCTTTATGAAACGCTATCACCAAGCCTCCCGCAAAGGCAAGTCTGCGGGCAAAGACAAATATGGTCCCGGCATACTGACCCTGCACCTGAAAGAAGGCAAAGAAAAGGCTGTTTACCTGCCTCCTTTCCGCCATCCGTCATCGGTTATCCGCTTCCTTATTTCAAAAGAAATACCGTTTGACAATTATACGCCACAGGAACGTACCGTTGCCGAACTTCTTGTGGAAACATATCAGCGTCCTTCGCTCTATATGTTCTGGTTCTTCGTTCTGTTCCTCATGTTCCTGATATTGGGATACTATTCTATCAGCGGCTCGGTATGGTGGGGATTCATACCTGCTATCATCTCCTTCGGGTTAAGTCTTTTCTTCATCAGTATGCTGATGACCCGTTTCTGCTATCTGACGCTGACAAATGATGCCCTCCTGGTACACAGTGTAGGCCGAACTATCCGCTATGCATACGAAGACCTGCGGAAGGTGAACTTCGACTTTGCCCGCGAACAGAACTTTACACACGTCATGGAGTTGCTGGATAAAGATTATCGCTACCGATTGTTCTATATCGGCAGGGTGTCAAGGAAAAAACTGAATGAAATAGCCGAGCGCTTGCAAGAAGCCGGTGTGGATGCCACTTGCAGCCTCAACGACAGTAAGAGGTTCTATAAGGACACATACGTCAATCATTAAGACTTGCCAGCAGCCCTGCACAAGCATCTTCCAGCAAGTCGAGCACATATTCGAAGCCTTCGGCGCCTCCGTAATAAGGATCGGGTACATGATCGGCATGCGTAAACTTGGTGCAATATTCCGTCATGCGATGAATCTTACTCCATTCTTCGGTGGAAGGGGCACGATCTTTCAGGTCGTCGATATTGCGGTCGTCCATACCTATTATCAGATCGAAGTTATAAAAGTCCTCGGTGCGCACGGGGCGAGAGCGGTGGGTAAGGTCATATCCGCGTCGGGCGGCATGGGCACGCATCCGGCTGTCGGGTAGTTCTCCCTGATGATAGGACAAGATGCCGGCAGAGTCTATAATGAAGTCATCTTCACATCCGGATTCTTCTACCAAACGCTTCATTACTCCCTCCGCAGAGGAAGAACGGCAAATATTGCCGAGGCACACAAAAAGTATTTTCTTCTTACTCATATTTACATAGGATCTACATCATAATAAACAATCAGCGATTTGAAACGATCTTCCATCAGCATTTCCTTCTGAACCTGAACAAGCAATTCACGCGCACGCGCCATCGGAGCCTTCGTCTCTATCTTCAAGATAATTTTGCGGATAAACAAGGTTTGCACACGTGCCACAGGGGGCTTGTCGGGCCCCAGCACCCGGTTGCCAAAGATAGCGCGGAGCTTGGCAGCCATGGTTTGTGCCATCAGGTCGAGCAGGGTTTCGTTCCGGTTCTTCAAGTAGACATATACCAGGCGGTAGTAGGGCGGATAATGGAACATCTGGCGCTCGGCAAGCTGTCCGTCCACCATACCTTCATAGTCGTTGGCTATGACTTGCGGAATGATGGAATGGTCAATGCTCTTGGTTTGCAGCACCACCCGCCCGCGCTTGTTCTTTCGTCCGGCACGGCCTGCCACCTGCGCCATCAGCTGGTAGGCACGTTCGTAGGCGCGGAAGTCGGGATAATTCAGCATGGTGTCGGCATTGAGAATACCTACCACACTGACGTGATCGAAATCCAACCCTTTGGATACCATCTGAGTACCTATCAGGATATCCGTCTTGCCTTGCTCAAAATCTGCGATGATACGCTCATAAGCCGTGCGGGTACGGGTGGTATCCAAGTCCATACGGGCAACGCGCGCTTCGGGAAACAAGCCTTTGATGTCATCTTCTATCTTTTCCGTGCCGAAGCCCCGGTTGCGCAAGTCAGTGCCTTCGCAAGCGGGACAGACACGGGGAAGCTGATAGGTATAACCGCAATAGTGGCACGTCAGTTGGTTCAGTCCTTTATGGAATGTCAGACTCACGTCGCAGTTCTTGCACTTCGGTACCCAGCCACAGGTGTTGCACTCTATCATCGGGGCAAAGCCGCGGCGGTTCTGGAACAGGATAACTTGCTCTTTCTGATCCAAAGCTTCCTTTATATATTGTAGCAGCAACGGGGAGAAAGGGCCGTTCATCATCTTCTTGCGATGCAGTTCTTTGATATCCACCGGAATAATCTCGGGCATCTGTATTTCCTTGTACCGCTCCTTCAGTTCCACCAGCCCGTATTTGCCGGACGTGGCATTGTGCCAGGTCTCTACCGAGGGAGTTGCCGTGCCCAGCAACGTCTTGGCATCGTACATAGATGCCAATATAATAGCAGCGTTGCGGGCATGATAACGGGGAGCCGGGTCTTGCTGCTTGTAGGTATTCTCGTGTTCCTCGTCCACAATCACCAGACCGAGACGGCGGAAAGGAAGGAATACGGAAGAGCGGACGCCCAAGATAATATCATAATCCTTCTCTGACAATTGCTTCTGCCATATCTCCACCCGTTCGGCATCCGGGAACTTGGAGTGGTAGATGCCCAGCCGCGAACCGAATACACGCTGCAAGCGCTCTGTAATCTGTGTGGTGAGGGCAATTTCCGGCAAGAGGTACAGTACTTGTTTTCCCTGCCGGATTGTTTCTTCTATCAAATGAATATACACCTCTGTCTTACCGCTTGCAGTGACCCCATGCAGCAGGCAGACGTTCCGGGTTTTGAAGTCTTCTATAATTTCATTATATGCCCGTTGTTGGTGCTCGTTCAGCGGATTGACGGGAACCGTATCTCTGACCAATGCAGTATCCAGCCTGCCTACTTCCTGCTGATAAACCTCGAACACACCCCGCTCTACCAATCCGTTGAATACTCCGGGAGTGGCTGCAGCACGTTTCAGCAGTTCTGCCTTGGATACTTCTTTCACGTTTCCCCCACCCAGACAACCGGAGAGTTCGATATACTTCATCAGCAAGTCCAACTGCTTAGGAGCACGGCGCTGCAATTCGTCAAAGAAGAAGTGCAAGCGGCGTTCGTTGCGGGCGACAAGTGTCAGACGCACACGTGTCTCCGTCTTGGGTTTATACGTACGGCGCATTTCTTCTTTCACGAAGATGGCCTCCTTATCGAGCAGTGACTTGATGACGGACAGGATATTCTTGATGCCGCTGTCCTTTTCGAGTTTCGTCACGCACTGTTCCGGTTCTGCGGAGAGCAAGTCCAGTATCTGTTGTTCCTTTTCGGGTAGTTGGGTTTCCGATGTAAAGTCCGGATTATATTCTACCATTGTCTCACTTTCCAGTTTCAAACCGGAAGGTAAGGCGGCTTTATAGACATCACCCTGCGTACATAGATAATAATCGGCCAGCCACTCCCAAAACTTGAACTGCCTGGGCAACAGCACCGGACTGGCATCCAGCAATACCGACACCTCCTTTACCTCATATTCCGTAGGCGCACAATAATGCACGTTGCGCACAATCGCCGTATAGTACTTCTTCCGTCCGAAAGGCACTACCACACGACAGCCCGTCTGCACTTCATCTGCCCATTCCTGGGGTAAGGAGTAGGTGAAATAACTATGCAAAGGCAAAGGCAATATGACATCTACAAACTTTTTCATCGTGCGGCAAAGATACTACTTTTAAACAAAAGAAGCCCTCCCATCGGGAGAGCTTTCTTTATATAAATAGGTACTGTCAGTATCAGAAAAGATAAGCAGCGGAAATCTGCCAGGTCTTAGTCTTAGCTTTGCTGGTCAATGCATCTCCTGCACCCTTCCAGGTAAAGCTATCCCCCATCGGGATATTATAGTTAACCCCAATTTGCAAATGCTTGATGAGTTTTACACCGGCACCTACATTGATACCCACCTGACTTTTCTTTCTGTCAATGTCCACCCCGTCAAGTTGTTCTTTCTTGGAGAAGTCAAAGTAGAAATCAGGACCGGCAGCTATAAATACACCCAGCATGCTGCCCAAACCGATTGTATACTTTAAGTTCACAGGGATGTCCAGACCATACTGTTTCGATGCATCGGTATCGGCCTTGATACCCTTCTGAGAAAACAGCAAAGCACCGTCCACACCCAAGCCGATAATCGGAATGGTAACTTCGGCCATCGGACCGATAAAGAAACCACCCATCTTATCTGTCTTGAAATTATCTCCCGGATTCTTCACGTCTAACTTTGCTACGTTCACACCACCTTTGATACCCCATTTCAGGAGTTGCGCCTGAGCAGGCATAGCACACAGCGTACAGCATACAGCTATCATAAAGGCACTAATAATCTTTTTCATAATTCATTGTGTTTAAAATTACGGGGACAAATATATGCAAAATCTTCCTAAAGATACAACAATAAACCACAAAACACATTACATTTGCACTGTATCCCCTTTTTATTCAAGAATAGCTGTATAGCCAATAAAGCCTATGATAGAAATAAGAAAGACGCAACCCGCAGAAATAGAAATCCTCATGAACATCTTTGAACAAGGCAAACGCATCATGCGCGAGGATGGAAACATGAAGCAATGGACAGGCAACTATCCTTCTAAAGAACTGATTCTGCAGGACATCGCGAACGGTAACAGTTACGTATGTCTCAACGATACGGGAGAGATTATCGGTACTTTCACTTTCATCCGGGGGAACGACCCCACCTATGCCCGCATCTACGAAGGCGAATGGCTGGAAGACACTCTCCCCTATGGCGTCATCCACCGGCTGGCAAGCACCGAAAGCAGCAAAGGAGTGGCCGCCGCCTGTCTGGAATGGTGCTATGCACAAATTCCAAACCTGCGTGCCGATACCCACCGTGACAACCACATCCTGCAATATATCCTGAAGAAGCACGGCTTCCGGTATTGCGGCATCATCTTCCTTGCCAACGGAGACGAAAGGCTGGCATACCAAAAGATAGAACAATAACCGAAAAAGAACCGTTTATAATAGAAATGATAGAATTACGCACCGTCAACCTGACCCGATACATCACCCCGCTACGCGAGGGTGGCTCATTGCCTGCGCTTGCCGAGGCAGATGATGAATTCAAGTATGTGGTCAAGTTTCGTGGTGCCGGACATGGCACCAAGGCACTGATTGCCGAACTGATAGGCGGAGAGATAGCCCACGTACTGGGTTTCCGCGTGCCGGAGCTCGTATTCCTGAATCTGGACGAAGCCTTCGGCCGCACCGAAGGGGATGAAGAGATACAAGACCTGCTGCAAGGAAGCCGGGGATTGAACTTAGGTTTGCATTTCCTGTCCGGTGCCCTCACCTTCGACCCCGTAGCCACGCGCATCGATGCCGAGCAGGCTTCCCGCATCGTCTGGCTGGACAGCTATCTGACCAATATCGACCGCACGTTCCGCAACACCAATATGCTGATGTGGCATAAAGAACTTTGGCTGATAGATCACGGCGCCTCCCTCTACTTCCACCACTCCTGGGGAGACTGGAAGAAGCATGCCCAAAGCCCGTTCAGCTACGTCAAAAATCATGTTTTGCTACCCGAAGCATCTCTGCTCGACAAGGCAGATGCCGAACTCAGCGCCCTGCTGACGGAAGAAAAGATACAATCCATCGTGTCTCTGTTGCCCGATGACTGGTTGCAGTGGAATGACACATCCGAGACACCCGAAGAAATCAGAGAAGTATATACCCGCTTTCTCACCGAAAGACTGGCACATTCCGCAACATTTGTAAAAGAAGCACAAGATGCAAGGAAAACACTTATATGAATACGCAGTCATCCGCCTGGTTCCCAAAGTAGAACGGGAAGAGTTCTTCAATGTGGGAGTCATCCTGTTCTCCAAAAAGGCAAACTTCATCCGCTCGCTTTGCCGCATAGACGAGAACAAGCTGAGATTATATGCCTCCGAAGTGGACCCGGAACAGGCTTCTACCCACTTGCAGGTGTTCCAGAAGATATGCGCAGGCGATAAGGACGGCGGACCGATAGCAATGCTCGACGTTCCCGAACGCTTCCGGTGGCTCACTGCCGTAAGGAGTTCCTGCATCCAAACTTCCCGTCCGCATGCAGGCTTTTCCGATGATTTGGATCAAACGCTGGAAAGACTGTTCAAGGAGTTGGTTCTATAACAGTCCTCCCAACAAATAAGCCGTTTCCTTATTGGGCGAATTTCTTTTTCAAGTCCTCTACATCCATACCCGTAAAGTAATCTTCTATAAAGTCCCAGCGCTGTTCATCGGTCAGTTTGTCCGTTCCGAAGAAGAAACTGAACAATTCTATTTGCTCCTGGAACACCCGTTCGTTATTGTCCAGGATGAAGTTCCGGTAGTCATCGGAAGATGCAAGTGCCAGCAAATCCGCGGGATTATTGAAGCGGATAAAGACACAAGGCGTGCCGCCGCCTTCTACGCTGAATGAAAGGCAGTCGAGCATGGAAAGCAAATTGAGAAGCATATTCAAATCGGAGAAAGGCGTGCAGTAGAACTGCAAACGGTCGCCCTTGCTGCCCACAATGCGCTGGCCGAAGAGTTTCTGATAACGGGACAGAAGCAGATCGAAACCTTTTGTCACGGTAAAGGAAAGCTCGTTGGAGTCTTTCTTCTTCACACTGCTGATATAGCTGACGCTACGCCCTTCTTCCGTACGGCTTTCCAGCAAAGAGCCGATGAAGCGCTTGGCAGAACGCACATCCATGCCATGCTCGGCAAAGAGTGCCCGCAGTTCTTCCTCGTCGAAGCGGCCTTTCGACTTTATCAAAGCAGTCTTGAGCATCGCCGTCAGGTCCTTGAACAAGGCATCCATCCGTTCGCGAATCACCGTTGCATCTTCTTTCAGCAAGACCTCGTGCTTGCCCACAGACACGGCACGCGAGCCTTCCCACAACGTTCCGTTGTTCAGTTTCTGCTTGAATTCCTTATAGCCGAATTCCGGGAAGCGTTCTTCCCAAAGATCGTCCAGGCGTGCTTTGTAGACACCTTCTTCTCCTTCTATTTTCGTCAGGTAAGCCTTGAACTCACGGGCAAAGGCATCACCGGTTTTATCTTGAACATATCCTTCGGCCAGCAGGTTCTTGGGGCTGACTTCCAGCAGATGCTTCCCGAAGCGTTGTGCCAGGTCGTCTTCCAGCCACAGAAGGGCAGTCTTGATGAGTTGCCCCAGTTCCGCCTCATATTCCAGTTTATTCTTTGTGCGCGGCAGTTTCACCACAAACTCGAAGTCGGACAAGGACACCAGCATTTCGGGTTTCTCCCCTTTCATCCGGTATACCTCCATCAGCTTTCTCAAGATAAGCACCAATTGCTCCTGGGCAATGTTCCCCATCTGGTGCAGACGCTTCATATAATAGAAATCGCGTTCGTGATAGTCGGTAGCCGAAAGACCTTGGATATCCGCATCACGCGCTGCACGCCCTATCTCCTGGATATAATCGACAAACGTACTGGACGGTGCCACATGATACACGCGGTCGATATCGCTGATATCCACCCCCATGCCAAACGCTTTGGTAGCTACAATCAGACGCTTGGTTCCTTCTTTGAACTCTTGCACGATGGCAGCTTTCTGTTCCTTTTCCTTCTTGCCATAGTATGAAGCCACCAGATTCCATCCGGCAGGTTTCACCCATGTTTTCAATCGCATATCGATGCCACTGGCAAACGGGTAATAGAGCAGTGTCTTATGCCCGTCCAGGAAATCATCTGTCCGCGCGGATATCACGCGTTGCTTGGCTTTATCATAAGTTTCGTCTTCTTCTATCTCCATCTGGCGGATGTCAAAGCCGATGTTCCGACGCTTCACCGTACCTACATAGAGCACACAAGGCTCCATCTGTAAGGAACGGATGGTTTCGAATACCATATCGTTGTTTCCCTTCGGATTCCACACGGCAGTAGCCGTCAGGGCAAATAGCGGAAAGTTGTAGCCGAGGCTCTGTTTCAGGGTCTTCAGGTAGCGTCCCAGGAACCAGTAGTCCACGCGGAACTCCTTACCCCAGGTAGTCACCGTATGCGCCTCGTCGATGACAACCATCCCGATGTGGCGGTCGCCCACAAAATGCTTGATGTCATAAGAAAGAAGCAACTCCGGAGAAAGGTAGAAAAGATCTATCTCCCCCTCGCGCACCTGCTGGTAAACCTCCGCTTTCTGCTCCGGCGAGAGGTCGGAAGAAGCATACGCCACGCGCGTATAGCCCAGATCCAGCAAGCTTTCCACCTGGTCTACAATGAGTGCTTTCAAAGGAGATACGACAATGGTGAGCAGTTTGTATTCCTGCCCCAGGTAGATGGCAGGGAGTTGGAACAGCAATGATTTTCCCGAACCGGTGGGAGCCGTCAGCAAGATATTGTCTACTTGTGTTTCACCCTTTTGTGCTTTCTCCACTTCGAGGATGACATTCTCTATCAGTTGCCCTTGCGAGATGCAAAGCTTCTCCTTACTCTTGAATAAATCATCGTAGATTTCGAGACTGCGGAACTGGTCGTAACCATAAATATCCTTCAAAAGTGTGTTTACTTCTCCACGGCAAGCTTCAGGCAAATGTCGTTCTTTCAATTCAGGTAACCGCTGTGTCGTACCTTCTTTTATATCAGTCATTATTATTAGGTATTATCTTTCTTGCATTTCTATTTACATTCTATGCGATAAAAACACCACAAATATAAGGTAGAATAGTTCTCCGCGCAAATGTTATGACAGAAAAACAGGTTCTATCCGGTTGTTATACTGCTATTTTTTGGTAATACTAAGGATATTAACTACCTTTGACTAACGAAAGACTAAATAAAGCAACTGTATGATGAGAAACATCTTCTTTATTCCGAAAGACAGCCGAAAAACGACCGGCAGCTTGGCACTATTGTTTGTACTCCTGTTTACAGGAAGCTCTTTTACACCCAAAGAGGTACAAGGCAATAACATTTCGCAGGAATCTCCGGTAAAGCAATGCCTCCTGCCCAACCAACCGGTGGGAACAGCCCTCGGCATATTCCCCGGTCGGGTGACCTGGAGCCATGCCCCCGGCGCGGCGCGCTGGGACGAAGGAGACAGCTTCTGGTTCGAAGACCGCTTCAACAACCAGGAAGACTGTGACTGGCTGATAGCCCAAACCCTTCGTTCGCTGACCGGAACCAAGAGTACCAAAGCTGCCTGGAAAGCCCTGTTCAAGTATTACAACGCCAACCACGGAAAGGGAAAAGCCGGCTATGCCCCCAACGAGAAGATTGCAATTAAAATAAACAATAACAATACCTATGCCCATACCGACTGCAAGGAGATAAACTCTTCTCCCCAAATGTTGCTGGCATTGCTCAAGAGCCTGGTCCACGATGCCGGAGTACCTGAAGAAGCCATTACGGTGGCCGAGCCAAGCCGCTTCATCACCGACTATCTGTTCAAGAAGTGCCACAGTGCTTTCCCAAATATCCGCTTTGTAGATAATCATGGCGGCGACGGACGTATCAAATCTACCTACGTAGCAGATGCAATGGTCTACTCCCGCGACAACGGTCCGGTGGCACGCGGCATTGCCACTGCCTTTACCGAAGCCGACTACGTCATCAATATGGCATTACTGAAAGGACACGTCGGACAGGGCGTAACCCTCTGCGGCAAAAATTGGTACGGTACCATGAGCATCCACGCCGATTGGCGGAAGAACTTCCACAACAACTTCAACCAAAGCGCAGACGGCACCCCCAAGTACATCACCTTCGTCGACTTCATGGGACACAAGGACTTGGGCGGCAAGGGACTGCTTTGGCTGATCGACGGTCTGTACGGATGCAAGAAAGTAGACGGCGCTCCCTCTCCCAAATGGAGCATGGAGCCTTTCAACGGCAACTGGCCCTGTTCTCTGCTCGGCAGCCTCGACCCGGTAGCCATCGACATGGTGGGCAATGACTTCCTTATCAACCAGTTCCCCGATATGCCCGACGTGAACTACTCGGATATGTATCTGCTGGAAGCGGCGCAAGCCGACCATGCTCCTTCCGGTACCCGGTACGACCCCGAAGGTGACGGCACACCTCTGCCCAGTCTGGGCGTAGCAGAGCATTGGAACAATCCGCAGGACAAGCAGTATAGCCGCAACCTGGGTACAGGCAAAGGGATAGAACTGATATACGTGCAGCGTTCCAAGAAATAGAACCTCGATAAAGTAAAAAAGAAAAAGAGGTTGTGTCAAAATGCTGGCACAACCTTTTTTTATGCACAAAGCCCGG
>JAUUPT010000069.1 GCA_030843315.1 Bacteroidaceae bacterium
GACTATGCTTCCCTCGCCCTCTGCGGAGATAAAGTAATAGCCAAACGCCACTCCATGAGCATGGGCGACGAAATCTATGCCGTAACCAATACCCGCAACGGCGACGCTTACGCCGAAGCCACCCAGTTGACTTTCGAGAACAAGCAAATCTACGACCAACTGGAGATGGGTAAAGTGGAAGCCCGCTGGATGAAGACTACCGACGGCAAGCAGATGCTGACCTGGGTAATCTATCCGCCCCAGTTCGACCCGAACAAGAAGTACCCCACCCTGCTCTTCTGCGAAGGCGGTCCTCAAAGCCCCGTCAGCCAGTTCTGGAGCTATCGTTGGAACTTCCAGATTATGGCAGCAAACGATTATATCATCGTAGCCCCCAATCGTCGCGGCCTTCCGGGCTTTGGCGAGGAGTGGAACGAAGCCATCAGCGGCGATTACGGTGGCCAGTGCATGAAGGATTACTTCACTGCCATCGACGAAGTAGCCAAAGAGCCGTATGTGGATAAAGACCGTCTGGGTTGTGTAGGTGCCAGCTTCGGAGGCTTCTCCGTATATTGGCTTGCCGGACATCACGACAAACGTTTCAAAGCGTTTATTGCCCACGACGGTATCTTCAACATGGAAATGCAATATCTGGAAACAGAAGAGAAATGGTTTGCCAACTGGGATATGGGCGGCGCTTACTGGGAAAAGAACAATGCCACAGCACAACGCACATTTGCCAACTCCCCGCACCTCTTCGTCGACAAATGGGATACTCCTATCCTCTGCATCCACGGCGAAAAGGACTTCCGCATCCTTGCCAACCAGGCTATGGCTGCCTTCGATGCTGCCGTGATGCGTGGCGTTCCTGCCGAGTTGCTGATCTATCCTGATGAAAACCACTGGGTACTGAAACCTCAGAATGGCATTCTGTGGCAACGCACCTTCTTTGAATGGCTGGATAAATGGTTGAAGCCGAATAAGTAAAATAGAAACGAATAAGTTTGGAGGCGAATATAACATTGAAATGGATAATCTCACTAAATCTAATTTAACAATCAATCAATCAAGAGTTAACGCCTTGATATATCTATTAAACCATGTTATAATCGCCTCCGTTTCTTACCCGAAATTTGGAGATTCACAAAAAGCCTGTATCTTTGCAATGTGTTTTTCATAGTATTAGATTTAAGGTTAACAAAAGATTGGCTGTCTGGGATAGATAGCCTTTTTTTATGCCCATATCCCACCTTCCGCTTTCATAGGGCATGATAAAATCAAAGATAATTCATCGGATCAAAACACATCATCTATTTGCCTTAAACAGATGATGTATTTACCCCAAACAGACCATGCGTTTGCCCTAAACAGATGATGCAATTCTTCACATACTACTATTCACTAATCCGACATGTCTTTTCCGTACTCTCCGACATCATTATGCATATACACATGTAGCAGTATATTTTATACAACTATTTATCACACAAAGAATATATTTATCTTAAAATACTTGTATTTTATAATGCAATTCATTAAATTTGCACCATAAATATCTCATGAAAAGAACGTAATATTTACAGATTACTTGTATAAAAGGACGTTTGTTCTGAATAAAACCAGTTAGAAAAAAGGCTATATATTCAATAATATCTCAAGGACAATGAAGAATCTATTTATGATTAAAACGGGGGCAATAGCATTCATTACAATGTTAGCATGCTATGCACTGACTGGATGTACAGACAATGATGTCTACAATCCTGAAAAAGGAAAGCCGGAACTTAAACCGGAAAGCGAATACTTCGATTTTGCTACTACAGGCAATGTAGCTTTCGATGTGAACTATGGAAAATTGGCAGGCGGTGCTTTATTAGAATTTTTTACAGAGGACCCTATCTCTTATAACGAAGATGGAAGCTATGCTGTAAACGGAGAAGCCAGATATAAGATTTTTGCTGATGAGAACGGACGCTTCGTAGGAAATGTAGAGCTTCCTAAGGCTGCAAGCAAGGTCTATATTTACTCTCCCTTTTGGGGAGCACCGATGCTCGTAGAAGCAAATGTGGAGAATGGGCAAGTGATTGTAGATGAAACCGAAGATGAAGCAGAGACTCGTGGAGTGGCTACACGGGTGGTGAATAGCCCTAGTGTGAAGAATACCAGTGCTACGAATGTATATACTATCGTTAGCTGGACTGACAATGGCAAGATAAAAAGCGGGAAATTCGCCGGTGACTTCAACAAGATTGTAACCACTAACAGCAATATAAACAGCGACTTCATTACATCAGTGCAAAAAGCATTATGGGGAGGAAAAACCGGGAAGCCTCAAAATTTAGATAATAGTGGTATGGTACAAGAAACCAAACATGTAAATACGACTATTGCTGAGAGCTACAGTTATAAAAACGGAAAAGGAGAAACAGTTACTGTTAATGATGCCGATCTGTACTTAACTTTCTTGACAGAAAGTGGAGCATACCAGTCAACTTTAGGTTATTACTACTATAAGACTGGAACAACTCCTAATCTTACTTCTATAAAGAAGTATATTATCATTCCGAATGCATCAGTTAGTGGCAATGACCCCTACACTGGTGGGAATAAGGATAATGCCCCGATAACGAAAAACACAAGAGTGCAGTTATTGTTTGAAGACGGGAATGGTGAAGTTTCTACAAAATTTCCGGGAGGATATACCGTTGGATATTTTCTTATCTCCAATAGTTTCTATGATTCTAAAAACTTAAATTATAACCAAGACTTTATATATTCAAATGCCGAATGGAATAAACCATATGGAGAAAAGCAACAAAAAGCTCGTTTCATTTCTTATACAGCAAAAACAAATAAAGCAGTAGTTTACGGTGTAGAAGATGGAGTAGATACCAGTTATGAAGATGTTCTATTCTGTATCGATGCAAATCCGAATGGAATAATTGAGGATCCAAATCGTAATCCGGAACCAGAGCCGGAACCGGAACCAACTACCGAAACGACCTATCGCACTTATGCATACGAGGATATATGGCCTACGGGCGGTGACTACGACTTGAACGATGTCATTATCGAACATAAGAGTGAAGTAACGTTTACAGAAGACAATTATATTACCAAAGTTGTAGATACTTTTACTCCGGTACAACCTACAGGTTCTGCTACCTACGTAGATGCTTTTGCTGTACAATATAGTCAACAGGGCACAATCTCACTGCCTACTGATGCTATAAATGAAAAAGCAACCGGTTCCATTATTCTATTTGCAGATGCAAGAGCAGTAAAAGGAAAAGAATTTGTTGTTACCCGTGTATTTACAGATAAAACCCAGCTAAAAGATAAAAGCTTTATCACAGACCTGAATCCATTTATTATTTCCAAATACGAAGAAGGAAGCCAAAACCGAACAGAAGTGCATCTGCCTAAGCATAAGGCTACCGAATATGCTAATTCTGACCAGTTTGGGAAAGAAGATGATGCTTATTATATAAATAAGGATGGTGAACATCCATTTGCCATCATGATACCGGAAGCCTCCGACAGATATACTCCGGTTACAGAAACCGTAAGTATTGAAAAGGAATATCCTAAATTCAGCAAATGGGTTGAATCAAACGGAAAAACGGATGGAGATTGGTATCTATATTACCAAACCTCAAAGCCATAAGCCCTCAAAAACCATAAAACCAGATAGATTGACTCCAAGGAGGCTGTGCAGGTTGTAGCTGTGCAGCCTTCTTTTTTGTGTATAGTCAGTCATTCCTTTTTTGTGTAATTAGTCATTCCTGCACTTCCCCCTACAAAGAAAAGAAGAAGCAATCATCATGCAGATGAGAATATTTTTTCTACATTTGTAGCCGTTAAAACAAAACTTGTAGCTGTTAAAGCAGAAAGGACTGCACAGAGCAGACGAGCATGAAGAATACAACACCCGCCAGACATACCATCCGTTTCCGTCGTTGGAGCAGGAAAGCCTACGCTGCATTTGCCAGCATAGGACGCTGCGTCACCATCGGTAGCCTGCGCAAGAGTGTTGCAGACAGTTCGCTGTCCAAGCAGAAGGCTGCGGGAACTGCCGGGCAAGCCGGATGCAATGCAGAAAGTGCGTGGAAAGGAGCCACGGAAGGTCGGGAGACGGATATAGGCATCCCGCTGGGCAGCAACACAGCCCTACTCTGCGGCATGACTGGAACGGGAATGAACCTGCAAGTTCTTTTCCAAGTACAAGCCGTCGGCTCCAATGCAAATGCGGGCGGACAGGAAGAGTATATTCTAAAACAAAGAAATAACAAGGGCACGGATTATCGGAATTCAAGTAGCGCAATGAGTGGGCTACAAGATTCCGGTAGTCCGTGCCCATTTTGTTCACGGAGCACACGGAACACACGGAAATTCACGGATTCTTTTCTTCTCTTTTTATCCGTGTCATCTGTGTGCTCCGTGTGTTCCGTGAACAAAAAGAATCTCCATTCACCTCTTAATCACGAAAGATATGACAACTAATGAACTGAAAGAACGCGTGTTGCAAGGCAACCGCATCAGTCTCGAAGAAGCCGAATGGCTGGCTGCGCAGCCTGATAAGGAAGCACTGTACGAGGCTGCCCATGAGATAACCGGAGCATTGGCTTCGACAGAGTTCGATATGTGCTCCATCATCAACGCCAAGTCCGGTCGATGCCCGGAGAACTGCAAGTGGTGCGCACAGTCGTCGCACTACAAGACGAAAGCGGATGTGTACGACCTGGTGGACAAGGAAGAATGCCTGCGCCACGCCAAGTACAATGAAGAGCAAGGCGTGGCACGCTTCTCGCTCGTCACCAGCGGACGAAAACCTTCGGGCAAGCACATGGAAAAATTGTGCGAAGCTGCACGCCATATGCGCCGCCACTCGTCCATACAGCTATGCGCCTCCCTGGGGCTGCTGAATGAGGAAGAGATGCGCGCCCTCCACGAAGCCGGCATCACGCGCTATCACTGCAACCTGGAAACAGCTCCCTCCTACTTTCCCCACCTGTGCAGCACCCACACCCAGGAAGAAAAGCTACGCACCCTGCAAGCTGCCAGCAATGTCGGCATGGATATTTGCAGCGGCGGCATCATCGGCATGGGCGAAACGATGGAGCAACGCATTGAGTTTGCCTTCACCCTGAAGGAACTGGGCGCACAATCCATCCCCATCAACCTGCTGAGCCCCATCCCCGGCACGCCGCTGGAGCAGCAAACACCGCTGACGGAAGAAGAAATCCTGACCACCATCGCCCTGTTCCGCTTCATCAACCCCACGGCATTCCTCCGTTTTGCCGGAGGACGTTCCCAACTAAGCAAGGAAGCCGTGAAGAAAGCCCTGCACATTGGCATCAACTCCGCCATCGTAGGAGATTTGCTGACGACGCTCGGCTCGAAGGTATCGGAAGACAAGGAGTTGATAGAAGAAGCAGGCTACCACTTCAGCGATTCGCAGTTCGACCGGGAGCACCTATGGCATCCTTATACATCGACTACCAACCCGCTGCCTGTATATAAGGTGAAGCAGGCAGATGGTGCAACGATTACTTTGGAGAGCGGGCAGACGCTGGTCGAAGGTATGTCCTCGTGGTGGTGCGCCGTGCATGGCTACAATAATCCGGTACTGAACCGTGCCGTGGAAGAACAACTCGGCAAGATGTCGCATGTGATGTTCGGCGGACTGACGCACGACCCGGCGATAGAACTGGGCAAGTTGCTGTTGCCGATGGTTCCGCCATCCATGCAGAAGATTTTCTATGCCGACTCCGGTTCGGTGGCGGTAGAGGTTGCCTTGAAAATGGCGGTGCAGTACTGGCAGGCAAAGAGCCTCTCGGCATCGTCAATGGAGCATTTGAACCAAAAGCATAACTTTGTGACTATCCGCAGCGGCTATCATGGAGATACCTGGAATGCAATGTCAGTGTGCGACCCGGTAACGGGCATGCACTCGCTGTTCGGTCCGGCGCTGCCCGTGCGGTACTTTGCCCCGCAACCACGCTCGCGATACGACGGTGAATGGAATCCCGAAGACATAACGGAATTGCAGAAGATTGTAGAAGAGCATCACCAGGAACTGGCGGCACTCATCCTCGAACCGATCGTACAAGGTGCAGGCGGAATGTGGTTCTATCATCCGCAGTTCCTGCGCGAAGCGGCACGGATATGCAGGGAATACAATCTGCTGCTGATATTTGACGAGATAGCTACGGGCTTCGGACGTACCGGCAAGATGTTTGCCTGGGAGCACGCAGGCGTAGAACCGGACATCATGTGCATAGGCAAAGCACTGACAGGCGGCTACATGACGCTATCCGCCGTCTTGGCAACGAACGAGGTGGCCGATACCATCTCCAACCATCAGCCGGGAGCTTTCATGCACGGACCTACGTTTATGGGAAATCCGCTGGCATGTGCCGTAGCGTGTGCCTCGATGAAGCTGCTGACATCTCCCGAATATGACTGGCAAGGCAAAGTGCGCCGCATCGAGGAACAACTGCGAAAGGAGTTGCAACCGGCCCGGGAACTTCCGCTGGTGAATGATGTGCGCGTACTGGGTGCCATCGGCGTGATAGAACTGAAAGAAGACGTGAATATGGCATGGATGCAGCGCCGTTTCGTAGAAGAAGGCATTTGGGTACGCCCGTTCGGGAAACTGGTATATCTGATGCCGCCGTTCATCATAGAACCGGAACAGTTGACGAAGCTGACAGCGGGACTGCTGAAGATTATAACTACCCCCCGGACCCCCTAAAGGGGGAGGGGAATACTCCGCTTCTTTATAATTCCGATTATGATATAACCAAAACTATCCCCCTCCCCCTTCAGGGGGTCCGGGGGGTTAAACTGAATTAGTATGATAGACCAAATGCAGCAAGAACTGCAAGAACTACAAGAACACAGCAACCTCCGCCGTCTGCCGCAAATGGTACACGACGGACGGGATGTCGTAGTAAACGGCCGGCGTATGCTGAACCTATCCTCCAACGACTACCTGGGACTGGCCACCGACAAGGAATTAAGAGAAGAATTTCTCCAAACCCTGACGCCGGAAACCTTTCTCCCTACCTCCTCCTCTTCCCGCCTGCTGACAGGCAACTTCAGCATCTACGACGAACTGGAGGCTGAACTTGCCCGTCTTTTCGGCACAGAGGCAGCCTTGGTGTTCAACAGCGGTTACCACGCCAACACCGGCATCCTGCCCGCCGTGAGCAATGCACAGACGTTGATACTGGCAGACAAGTTGGTGCATGCCAGCATCATCGACGGCATCCGCCTCTCCCCGGCACGATGCATCCGTTACCGGCACAACGACTTGGTGCAATTGGAGCGCCTGCTTGCACAAAACCATACGGAGTACCAGCAGATTATCATCGTCACCGAAAGCCTGTTCAGCATGGATGGCGACCAGGCAGACTTGCAGGAACTGGTGCGCTTGAAGCAGAATTACGATAATGTACTGCTTTATGTAGACGAAGCCCATGCCTTCGGCGTACGGGGAAAGCACGGCCTGGGGTGTGCCGAAGAAACGGGATGCATCCGCGACATCGACTTCCTGGTCGGCACTTTCGGCAAGGCGGCTGCATCGGCAGGTGCCTACATCGTCTGCCGCAGAGCGATACGCGAGTATCTTGTCAACCGGATGCGGACACTGATCTTCACCACGGCACTACCACCGGTAAACATAGCCTGGACGTTGTTCATCGTCCGTCGGCTGCCCGGCATGCAGGAGCGCAGAGAACATCTGAGCGCCCTCAGCCGGATGCTGAAGGAAGCACTGCAAGCCCGGGGATATGCGTGTCCCAGCGTAAGCCATATTGTGCCGATGATAATCGGCCCCAGCGCAGACACCGTACTGCGTGCGGAAGCATTGCAACGGCATGGGTTCTATGCCTTGCCCGTCCGTCCGCCCACAGTACCGGAAGGGACATCGCGCATACGATTCTCGCTGACAGCGGAGATTAAGAAAGAAGAGATTGAAGAATTAATAAAAGAACTATGAAACAAGTATATATCATCCACGAGCACCATCCCCGCCTGCTACTCTTCTTTGCCGGTTGGGGAGCAGACGAGACGCCTTTCAAAGACTATCGTCCTGCGGAAAGCGACTTCATGCTTTGCTACGACTACCGGACGCTGGATTTCGATGCCACCGGATTGAACGAATATCGCGAAATAAACGTCATCGGCTGGTCGATGGGCGTATGGGCAGCCACCCGGGTTGTGCCGCAACTGGCGCTACCGATTGCAGCCAGCATCGCCATCAACGGTACGCCCTACCCCAGTGACGAACACCTCGGCATCCCGCCCGCCATCTTCCGCGGCACATTGGACGGACTGACGGGAGCCTCCCTGCATAAGTTCCTCCGCCGGATGTGTGCAGACGGGGCGGCCTTCAGAGCTTTCCTGGAAGTCACCCCCCGACGTCCGTTAGAGGAACTGAGGGAAGAATTGGAGAGAATCGGGGAGAATTACGAATTACAAATTACGAATTACAAGAGTGCGGATAGGGATGATAATTCTACTGCCTTTCATTGGCAACAAGCCGTAGTGGGCAGTGCCGACCGCATCATTCCGCCAGCCAACCAACTGCAAGCCTGGCAGAAGCTCGGCACCCCGGTGCGGCAAACCGAAGATGCGCACTATCAAGAAGAAATCTTCCGATATTACCTGCAAGACCTATGGACAAACAGTTGATAGCCTCGCGCTTTGCCAAAGCACGGGGAACCTATACCCGCGAAGCCCGCGTGCAGCAGCAAGTGGCCGAGAAAATGATGCGCCTGCTTGCCGATGCCACATCTGCTGCCGAGTTGTCCGCCCGCTTCCGCCATATCGTCGAGTTCGGTTGCGGCACAGGCAGCTACTCGCGCATCCTGCTCCACCGGTTACAACCCGAGACGCTGCTGCTCAACGACCTCTGTCCCGAAATGGAAGAGTGCATCCACGAACTGCTCATCCCCGAAGGCAGCGACGCACCCGCCGTCCGCTTCCACCCCGGCGATGCCGAAGCCCTCGACTTCCCCCAGGGCACCGACCTGATAACCTCCTGCTCCACCCTGCAATGGTTCAACGACCCGACGGCCTTCTTCCTCCGTTGCCACCGCGCGCTGACGAAGGAAGGTATCCTCGCCTTCAGCACCTTCGGCCCAAAGAACATGCACGAGATACGCCAACTGACCGGGCACGGACTGTACTATCCGCCCCTCCCGGAGCTGCTCTCCCTGCTCTCCCCCCACTTCGACATCATCCATGCCGAAGAAGAAATCGTTTCCCTCCCCTTCACCACCCCGCAAGAGGTACTGAAACACTTGAAGCAAACCGGAGTAACGGGAACCGAAAAGAAGATATGGACGCGTGGCCGCCTGCAAGCTTTCTGCGAAGATTACATCCGGCAGTTCAGCCATGCAGAAGGCAACGTCACACTGACTTATCATCCCATCTACATCATCGCAAAACGAGTAGACCGCATGAAAACATCAACAAATAACTGATAAAGATTATGGAACCAAAGATTTATTTCATCAGCGGCATCGACACCGACGCCGGAAAAAGTTATTGCACCGCCTGGCTGGCTGGCGAGCTCGTCCGTAGCGGACAGCGTGTCATCACCCAGAAGTTCATCCAAACCGGCAACACAGGTCACTCCGAAGACATCGACCTGCACCGCCGTCTCATGGGCACCGGCTACCTGCCCGAAGACCGGGAAGGACTCACCATGCCCGAAATCTTCTCCTACCCCTGCTCCCCGCATCTTGCCGCCCGCATAGACCGCCGTCCCATCGACTTCGACAAGATAGAACGTGCCACCCTGGAACTTGCCCGCCGCTACGACATCGTACTTGTAGAAGGCGCCGGCGGCCTCATGGTACCCCTTACCGAAGACTTCCTTACGATAGACTACATTGCACAAAAGCAGTATCCTCTCGTGTTTGTCACTTCCGGCAAACTGGGCAGCATCAACCACACGTTGCTGAGCTTCGAAGCCATCAAGCGCCGGGGTATCCAACTCGATACCGTGCTCTACAACCTCTACCCCACGGTAGAAGACAAGACCATCCAGGACGATACCATGCAGTATATCCAGGATTATCTCGCCAAGCACTTCCCGGAGACGAAGTTTGAGGTAGTGCCTGAAATGGGAATTTACCCCCTCCTATAAAAAACTCCGTGAAACAGTGTGTGCTCTGTGGTGAATTTTGTAAATTTGCAGCACATAAACGTCTTACGACACATGGAAGCATTAACAATAGATCCAACTGAAGAAATTCTGCTCGCCGTAACTGGCGCTCTTTTCCTTATTCAAGTCCTCTACTACTTCTGTCTCTACAACCGCATTCACCTGCGCTACCGCGCCGTGAAACGGGGAGACGCGCACTTTACCCAGGAACTGCCCCCTGTGTCAGTCATCATCTGTGCCCGCGAAGAGTCCGAGAACCTGCGTCGTAACCTCGCCGCAATATTAGAGCAAGACTACCCCGACTTCGAAGTCATCGTCATCAACGACGGCAATACCGACGAAAGCGAAGACTACCTGACCCTGCTGGAAGAGAAATACCCGCACCTCTACCATAGCTTCGTGCCCGATTCCTCCCGCTACATCAGCCGGAAGAAACTTGCCGTCACCCTCGGCGTCAAAGCCAGCAAGCACGATTGGCTGGTCTTTACCGATGCCAACTGCCAGCCGCAGAGCAACCAATGGCTGCGCCTGATGGCGCGCAACTTCACCTCGCGCACTCAAATCGTCCTGGGTTACAGTGGCTACGAACGCGGTAAAGGCTGGTTGCACAAACGCGCCTGCTTCGACAATCTCTTCACCTCCATGCGCTACCTGGGATTTGCCCTTGCCCACAGTCCCTACATGGGCATCGGCCGCAACATGGCTTACCGCAAAGAACTGTTCTATCAGCAGAAAGGCTTCTCTGCCCACTTGAACCTGCAACGCGGGCACGACGATCTCTTCATCAATCACATAACTACTGCCGACAACACCCGTGTAGAAACCGATGCCGATGCCACGGTACTTATGCAGCCCGTTCAGCGAGCCAAAGACTGGCGCGAAGAAAAGATCGGATACGCCTCCACCGCCCGGTTTTATCGTGGTGTACAACGCTGGCTGACGGGTTTTGAAACCCTTACCCGCCTTGCCTTCTATGCCGTGTGGATAGCTGCGCTCGTCGTCGGTATCCTGCACTTCCACTGGCTGGCGGCAGGCATTGCATTCTTCGCCTTCCTGCTTCGCTTTACCATGCAAGCGGTCATTATCAATAAAACGGCAAAAGACTTGGGAGAAAAAAGAAGATACTACTTCACCCTTCCTGTGTTCGACCTGCTGCAACCTATGCAGTCGCTGCTCTGGAAACTGTATTGCCTGCTACGCAAGAAGAGCGGTTTCCTCAGAAAGTAATAAGCCTTCATTCCGTATCTACAAATGGTGACGCCCGTTTCCATGATCGGGAACGATCGTTCCCATAAGCGGAAACGCGCGTTCCCATATGGAGAAACAAGCGTTTCCATAAACAGAAACGGACGTTCCCGCGTGGAGAAACGCTCGTTCCCTACCGGTAGGAAACTGCAATACACTTGTTTACAACACATTAAGTGCTTGTTTTTAGGGCTAAAAACAAGGTATTTTTACTCGTAACGGATGGAGTTTGCCGGATGAATACGTGCAATAAGGTAAGACGGGCCCAGCAGCATGAGGACGGAAGCAAGCAGTGTGCCGGCGTTCAGCAACAGGAATAGCCAGATATTGAAGGAAACGGGGACGGTAGCCATATAGTACGTCTCCGGGTCGAGCTTGAACAATCCGAACCAGTGCTGAATGAAATAAAAGGCAAGACCGATAACATTCCCCCACAACATCCCTTTCCCGATAAGAAAGACGGAAAACCAAAGGAATACCTTGCGGATGGTATAGTTATCAGCTCCCATAGACTTCAGGATGCCAATCATGGACGTGCGTTCGATAATGATAATGAGCAGACCGGAAACCATCGTAAAGCCGGCTACGCCTATCATCAGAATAAGAATCACCCAAATGTTTACGTCCAGTATGCCCAGCCAGGCAAATATCTGGGGATTGAGTTGCTCCACATTGCGGACGCAATACTCCGCACCATAGCGGTCGGGGTGTTCGTCGGTGTCGGTGGCTATCTCGTAAGTGGTTTCTTCCAGTTTATCGTAATCGCGCAGCTCCAGTTCCACACCACTCACTTGGTCGGGTTCCCACTTGTTCAGACGGTTCACCAGACAGAGGTCGGTAAGCAGGAAGAGGTTATCGAACTCGGAGAAGTTGGTTTGATAGATACCCACAATATTCAGGCGGCGGGCACGCACATCGTCTTGTATATAATAGGTGTCGATTTTATCGCCAAGTTTCAGCTTCAATTTATCGGCAAGGGACTTTGAAATCACTACGCGGTTGGAAGAGGCGGAGTCGCTAAACTGCGGGAACTCACCTTCGAGCAGGTGCCGACGGAAGAAGCTACGGTCGTACTCGGGACCGACGCCCTTCAATACCATCCCCTGAAAAGCATTGGAAGTCTTTATCATCCCCGGCTTGGTGGAGTAGCGCTGCACATGCTTCACCTCAGGGTAATCGGAGAGTGCGGCTATCATACTGTCTCCCACCACCACCGGACGGGTTTCGTAGGAGCGCGCGGCATCCAGATTGCCTATCTGGATATGAGCGCCGAAGCCTACAATTTTATCACGAACCTCGCTTTTGAACCCGACAATCACCGACACGGCAATAATCATCACTGCCAGTCCGATGGCAATACCAATCATGGCAATGAGCACGGCAGGGCGGGATGCCTGTTTCCCGGGCTCACTGTTGCGATAGATGCGAAGGGCTATAAAGCGGGATAAATTCATACGATTATTCCGTCCTTCCCGGATATGCCTCCAAGGCCTTGGACAGCACAAAGAGCGCACGGGTAAGGTCTTCTTTCTTCAGTACATAGGCGATGCGGACTTCGTTGCAACCGGAACCGGGAGTGGTATAGAAACCGGAAGCAGGCGCCATGAACACCGTCTGACCTTCGTATTCAAAATCAGATAGACACCATGCACAGAACTTGTCCGAGTCATCGACCGGCAACTTTGCCACAGTATAGAAAGCTCCCATCGGGATGGGCGAATATACACCGGGGATGCGGTTCAGACCATCAATCAGGCATTTACGGCGTTCCACATATTCATCGTACGTATCGCGCAGATAATCCTCGTCTGCATCCAAAGATGCTTCGGCAGCAATCTGACCAATCAAAGGAGGACTGAGGCGTGCCTGGCAGAACTTCATAACAGCATCGCGAATCTCTTTGTTCTTCGTAATCAGCGCACCGATACGGATGCCGCACTCCGAATAGCGCTTGGACACAGAGTCTATCAGCACCACATTGTTCTCAATGCCTTCGAGGTGGCAGGCGGATATATAAGGAGAACCGGTATAGATGAACTCACGATATACCTCATCGGAGAAGAGGAAAAGATCGTACTTCTTCACCAAGTCGCGAATCTGATTCATTTCGCGACGGGTATAAAGGTAACCGGTCGGGTTATTGGGATTACATATCAGGATGGCACGGGTACGCTCGTTAATCAGCTCTTCGAACTTCTCGACCTTAGGCAATGAAAAGCCTTCCTCGATGGTAGTGGCAATGGTGCGTATCTTGGCTCCGGCGGAAATGGCAAACGCCATGTAGTTGGCATAAGCCGGTTCGGGAACGATGATTTCGTCGCCGGGATTGAGGCACGCCAGGAAAGAGAACAGCACAGCTTCCGAGCCGCCGGAGGTGATAATGATATCATCTGCCGTAAGCTTGATGTTGAACTTATCGTAATACCCCACCAGCTTTTCGCGGTAACTGCGATAGCCCGCACTGGGACTGTATTCCAGCACCTTCCGGTCGATATTGCGTATCGCGTCGATCGCGACTTGCGGCGTGGGCAGGTCGGGCTGTCCGATGTTCAGGTGGAATACATGCACGCCCCGTTGTTTGGCAGCATCTGCCAGGGGAGCCAGCTTTCTGATAGGAGATGCGGGCATCTCCGTTCCGCGAATAGATATTGTTGGCATGAGATAATTTACTGTGTTACTATTTACTATTAATTACTGATTTTGCTATCAGATTATCATTTAAGCTGCAAATGTAGTGAATTATTTGAAACCCAAAGGAAGCATAGACATAAAAACTTTAAAAACCTTATCTATCTTAAAAACGTTATGCTATATAGAAAGAATCTTGTACCTTTGAAATAACAAACGAGAACAACAACTTCCATTTATTAAACTGTAAACTATAAAATTACATATAACACTATGGTCATCAACCTAATAACTTTTGCTTCCCTACTGCATAAACAAGCTTCTGTCCGCAGTTCGCACGAAGTAATATTAACCGAACTGGAGAAATATTTTATTGTAAACTTAATAGACTACCAAGATATAAATAAGTTATCCCCCGATGACTTCAGTGTAATATTCGTTGCCACCGGAGGAGTGGAACGGCTGGTCATCCAGCACTTCGAGCAACTTCCCCGCCCCGCCATATTACTGGCGGACGGTATGCAAAATTCACTTGCCGCCGCCCTCGAAATCTCATCATGGCTACGCAGCCGGGGAATGAAAAGCGAAATACTCCACGGTGAATTGCCCGAAATCATCAAGCGCATCATTGTTCTGCACAGCAACTTCATGGCGCAACGCAGTCTTTTCGGAATGCGTATAGGTGTAATAGGAGCACCGTCCAACTGGCTTATTGCAAGCAATGTGGATTATCTGCTTTCCAAACGGCGCTGGGGAGTGGAATACGTCGACATCCCTCTGGAACATATCTACGAGCACTACGAACAGACGACGGACGATGAAGTAGGCGAAGCCTGCGCCTCATTGGCAGGAAAAGCGCTTGCCTGCCGCGAAGCGACTCCCGAGGATATGATAAAAGCCATGCGCCTTTACCGTGCCATTAAGAAAGTAGTGGAAGAAGAAAATCTGAGTGCCATCACCCTAAGCTGCTTCCGATTGATAGAGCAGACTGGAACTACCGGCTGCCTTGCCCTCGCCCTCTTGAACGATGAAGGAATCATTGCCGGATGCGAAGGCGATTTGCAGTCTATTTTCACCATGCTTGCCGTTAAGGTGCTGACCGGAAAGCCCTCTTTCATGGCCAATCCTTCTTTGATAAATGCCCGTACCAACGAAATAGTATTGGCGCATTGCACCGTCGGCATCGCACAGACAGAAAAGTTTATCATCCGAAATCATTTTGAAACGGAAAGCGGCATCGGCATCCAAGGCATCATGCCTACGGGAGATGTAACCATCGTGAAGTGTGGCAGCGAGAGTCTGGACGAGTATTATCTGGCTACCGGCACACTTACCGAAAATACCAACTACATCAATATGTGCCGCACGCAAGTACGCATCAAGTTGAATACTCCCGCCGATTACTTCCTGAAAAGCCCGCTCGGCAACCATCACATCATGCTGCATGGCAATTACGAGAAAGTATTGGATGAATTCCTGCAAGCCAACACCTGCAAGCGGGTTGAATAATTCTATTCAACCACATCCGGTACCTTTACTGTAAAGCGTGTTCCTTTCTCCAGTTGGGAAGAAACGGAGATAGTTCCGTGCAGGCGGTCTACGATGGTCTGACAGATACTTAATCCTAAGCCGGCGCCTTGCGTGAAACTGTCTGCCTTGTAAAAGCGCTCGAAGATATGCTTCTGCGCTTCTTCGGAGATACCGCTTCCGGTATCTTCCACATAGATAGTAGTATAGCCCGGTTCTTCTGTCTGATACCCGAAAGTAATGCTTCCCGTCACAGTAAATTTCTTGGCATTGTTTATCAGATTGTTTACCACCTGCTTTAAACGAACGGCATCGGTAAGAACCGTTTTGCCCTCACCTTCGGGAAGTTCAACACGCAGCTCTACCCCAAGAGGCATGCTTAGACGTTGCGATTCGTACACTTCCTGCATTATGTACGTCAGATTGTAGGAAGCAATCTTAAAGTCCATAGTGCCCGACTCGATACGTGAAAGGTCGAGAATATCATTTATCAGTGCCAGCAGGAGCGTACAATTAATATTAATCGTTTCTACAAACTGCTTCACTTCTTCCGGAGAGAACGCATCCAGGTCTTGCAATAAATCGGAGAAGCCGACAATGGCATTCAGCGGTGTACGTATCTCGTGGCTCATATTGGCAAGGAACGCCGATTTCAGTTTGTCCGCCTGCAAGGCACGGTCACGCGCAGCGATCAATGCATCTTCCGTATCTTTATATCGCTGGATGCTCTGGCAAACGCCCAATACCATGTATGGAATATTCGTCAGCCCCTTATAGGCAGTGCTGCGGAACTCCCACCACTCATAGCCTCCTTCTGCATTCCGCAAACGAAAACTCATGCGCGAATTCGCTTCCTCTCCATTTAAGACAGCATCAAACTGCCGGTTTGAATGCAATACATCATCCGGATGAATCAGGAGCTCAAACTCTTTTCTCGTTATTAAATCATCCGCATATCCAAAGTGCTGCAACAATTCTCCACGGAAATGGAAGGTATTCATATGTATATTGTATTGCCACGGATGAATCGAACTTTCTTCCACCGCCATACTGAAGATACGTCTTTGCATCTCTTCTTCCGAGATATTGCGACATACGATAGCCATTCCCGACATTTTTTCATTGGCAAAGATAGGCACTACCTCACCGGAAACCGGAAAATAAACTCCTTGATGTACCTCTTGCATAAAAGCCTTATCCGGGAGGGAAACAGGTTTCTTTTCTGCACGCACCTGCTTCAGCAGACTATGCAAAATATCCTCGCCGTCCATAGAAATACGAAAGATGGAACCTGCCATCTGTCCTTCATAATAACGCGCAGTATAGGTTTCGGGAGGCAAACCCAACATCTCTACCAAAGAGCGATTGACAAAATGAATACGCAAATCGGTATCATAAGTAATCAAACCGTCACGGATGGAACAGAAAATATTATCAAACTCATCCCGTTGCTCTACCAGTCGGTGCTGTGTCAGCAAGCGGGTTTGCGCATGGATGCGGCGGCGCGATTCACGGCGGTTGATGCGGAAAAGCCAAACGATCAGAACCACCAGGGCTCCTACAATCACCGAATAGAGCAGGATGAACCAAGCGCGATAACGTTCTGCCAGAGGCCTGTTCAGAATAGTTCCCCGGCTTTCTGCCTGCTTTACATCTACATTAAAGAATTGTAATTGCTTGTAGTCGAATAGTAGCTTTCCATGACAATCGCTTACACCAAAAGAAGCAGATGATGTACCCTTCAAAATACTTGCCGCTTGCCGGCCTGCCGCATAAGTGTCTTCACCCGGTTCAACGTCGTAGACGCATAACACCCCATTCGTCATGGCCAGGTTTTGGCTGGCAAACACAGGAGATTTCAGTTTCAAAGAAAGAAAAGGAATCCATTTGGGAGCAATAACGATATGCTTATATGCATTGAAGTCGTAGCAAACGGTTCTTATGATAGAATTCATGGAGCGATCCTGCACATTGAGCGGCTTCAAACTATGCTCGGGATATTTCTTTTGTATGCGCTTCCAAGCTGCTTCCACCTCTCTTATCCCCCTAAGACTTAAGAAACTGCTATCCGACAAACAGACCAGCTCTTTACGCGAAGGAAACATTTGTATCGCTTCTTCCAGCAATATATCAAAATTGGTTGTAGAGGTATATCCGGAGACATTGGGCATTCTATCAAACATCGTTTTGTCAGGATACTTAATACCGGAAACCACTACCGGTACTTGATAGGGCAGCGAATCGCCACAATGCGTCAATGTGAAGAATGCTTCATCACTGGAAGTTACAATCAAATCGGTATTTCGTTGCCTAGCCCGCTCGCAGATGCGACGCATAATTAAGCATTCGGAAGTAAAAGCCCAGTAATCGGCATTCAAGTATTCCGTAACTATGTTTGCCGTCACCCCACCTCTTTCCAATCCATCTCTTAAGTTTGCCGTCAACTGGTTGTGCCAAGGAGTTTGCTTCGTATATGATTGTATAAAAAGTACATTGTATGTGCGTTCCGCAGCCGAAAGCGTTCCCGAGATCAACCACAGCAGACCTACTAATAATGGAATGAAAATGTGTTTTCTCATAATCTATACTTTGGATAATCTGCGCAAATATTTTTAATTAATCACGCAAATATACAAGTTATATTGAGAAAGAGCGTAAATTATTAAAAAAACTTACTTATTCATCGTGTAATGCCTCGGCAGGCTGCACTGTCATTGCTTTTGAGGCCGGATACCAGATGCCTGCAATCACCATTAATGACATCAGGCAGAAAACAGCCAAAACACAGATAATAAACCTTTCCCAACTGGCATCTGTCGCCTCTGTAAAGGTAACATCGGCCATAACCATATTGATACATATTATTATAGCAGGAATGGCGGCTACTACCAATAGCAACAACCCTTCGCCCAACAACTGTGCACGTATCTTAGCACGACTACTCCCCATAGCCATGCGCAAGGCAATCTCGCTACGGCGATGACGGGTACGGAACCAGAAAGTTCCCATCAGCCCGATAAAGACATTGAATACAAAGAATATCACGATAAGACGCGCACTGCGGATATAAGAAGTTATACCTTCAGCCGCATCACGCTCTATTTTCTGATCTTTATAGCTACGGACATCGAAAAGATAGAACGGGGCAACCTGCAACTGCGGAGTCATTTCGCGAAGAAAGTGGGCGGCAAAATCTTCCGTATCGGCTTCGGGACGTATGCGGATGGATACAAACGGAATGTTTTGTGATTCATAGAACCAGCCGGGGAAAGGCGTCAGGATGAAAGGCTCGTAACGGGCATAATCATCTGTCTTTTGCAAAGCACAAACAGCAGAGATGCGATAACGGAAACCGAAATTATAGTAATCCATAAACTCACGGTTCAGTGCCCCGGCACTTGTCTGGAAAAGACTGTCAGCAAGGTCACTGGTCAGTACAGCAGGTTGAGGGCTGGCAGTAGGATTCCATCCGGCAGAAGAAAAGAGCAAAGAAGAACCGGCGTCACTTGTAAAGCCAGTCTTGCCCGGAGCAAACATACCGCTACCCTGCACTATCGGGATACGCATGACGTCGAAATATTCGGGAGACACATAGCGAATATTTGCCTCGACCACATGTACACTGTCCGTACTATATCCCTGATAAACGCGACCGCGGGTATAAGCATCGGTACCCAGCCACATAGCCGCACTTTCCACAGCGGGATATTGCTTGATACGCCGGAATACTTCTTCCATAGGCTTAAACCAGAATTGCTGCAAGCTATCAGCCGACTCACACCACACTACCTGCGTAGGATTGTACGAAATCCTAACCTTATAGACGTGTTCCACATCATAGCCTTTGGGCTGTCGCTCGGCATGGGTGAAGCCATAAAGTACATCCACACAATACCACATCAGGGTAAAGACAATAAGCAATTCGGCAAACAGCCAGCCGTTACTACGGCGCTGATTCCATATCTGGTGTAAAATGGAGTTTATCATAATCGTGAGTGTTTTTAGAATAAATCAGTTATTCTCCGCCAAGAACTTCGGCAATAGGGCGACGGGTGGCATGCCATGCCGGAATAAAGACAGAAAGCA
>JAUUPT010000070.1 GCA_030843315.1 Bacteroidaceae bacterium
GCACCCGTTCGATGATGCCGCAGTCGAACATCTTGTTGAAGAAGTAGCGCGTGCGACCGCGATCCCAACCAAAGATCTTCATCCAATGCCTGATGGAAATCATGGATTCGCCGCGCATACACTCGAAGGGGTGTCCATTAATGCAGCAAGAGACGGTGCTATAGTTGGTGTGCGTCACTACAAGGACAAATGCCTCGAAAGCTCCGGCAGCCTGTTTACTCGTTTTCATTTTCATTTGTTCCTCAAAAAGCGCTTTAGGAAAGAGGAGATAGCCTTTTTTCATCATCTCCGTGATTAGGTTGTTCATTCTAAAAAATATCATTTATTGGTTAATATGCGGCAAAGGTAGGGCACGGGCAAAAGCAATACAAATATCCGGCTGTGGTTGGATAGAAAATGGCTATCCCGCTACAAACAGGGAACTTTATCTCCGTCTTTTTTGCGACCCGGCATTCAGCACGGTCCGCTATCGTCTGCATCGCCCTGTTCACCAGGCATACAGAAGGGGACGGAAAACGGGTTGAGCCCACTCTTCCGCCCCCATATAATAATATATATAAAATAACTAATGCATTAAAATGCATTAACTCTTCCCATGCCTTTTAGGGACGGTAAGGTAAGGATTCTTCTCGATACCGTCTTTTACATAGGTGGGCAGTCCCCAGTAATACACGATGATTCCTATTTGCTTTGGAGTAAGGTGCGTAGTCCTGCTGGTGTAGCCTTCGGCAGTAAGGTCTTCCAGCATTTGAGCGTGTTCGGTGATGGAACAGCGCAGGGTTCTTACAGCGGAATAGTTGTGTGCATAGTGGGGATAATAGGCAACAGCCACTTCAGTGATGTGATGGCAGCCTTCGAGCAGCCAGTCGTAACTTTGGTCTTTCATTTTCTTTTAATTATTATTGTTATTAAAAAATTACGACGCAAAGATAGACCGATTGCAGAAATGAGGAAACTCCGAGGCGGAGAGAAAAGAGTTGTTTATGGAACACATCTTGCCATATACTCCTTCTCCTTCTTGAAGTACCCCAATACCGAACTTGACGTCAGGTACCGGTGTCCGGGACGCTTGATACGGCTTTCGAGGAGATAGCGGGAGCAGAGGGCGAGACAGAACCAAACGTAGTTGAGCGAGCGGTGCAGCCGGTGCTGCAGGTGGTCGAAGACGCGGGTGGCGCGGGTGATGAAGGCAGACACCCGGTCGTGGGGGATGATGCGGGGCGCAGCAGCGCGTTTCATCTCTTTCAGGGTGTGTTCCAGCTGTTCTATGTCGTTGCTGGTATTCCGCATGGTTCGTTCTAATTTTTCCTTGCGTTCTATTTGTTTTTTACGGCGTATTTTCAGTGCTTCCAATCTTTCTTCCACATCTTCTACCGACATCTTGATACCTTTACTTTTCATTTCCTTTTTACCTTTTTTGTTCGACTAATTATTTACAATCACGCAAAATGCATCATCCGTTCGGGCTGAACAGATGATGCATTCAGAGCAAACGGATGATGCATTCGGGGGGAACGCATCATCCGTTTACTTCATTAAAATTCGTTAGTGGCGCGGGGGATTGGAAACGAAAAGACTATTTTTTCTACTTAATACTCCGATATAACCAATAAAAGAGTTATCTTTGGACAATTTTATAGTTGAAGTATAAATTTGCCCACAACAACAATATGAATCTGATTAATAGAACTTTAGAAGCAGAAATTCGCCGATTAATAGAATTTTATCCGGTGATAACTATTACTGGACCAAGACAATCCGGCAAAACAACATTGTGTCACGAGATGTTTCCGGAGTATGCTTACACCAATCTGGAAGATCCTATAATCCGTTCGCAAGTGATGGCAGATCCCCGAAAATTCTTTGATTTATACCCCAATGGATTAATAATAGACGAGGCCCATCACTATCCTGACTTATTTTCATTCATTCAAGTAGTAGTTGATCAAAATCCTAAACGCCGTTTTATCATAACAGGAAGCAGCAATTTCGCACTCTTGGAGAAGGTAACCCAGTCGTTAGCCGGAAGAACTGCTGTTCTTACATTACTGCCGTTATCCTTGCATGAGTTGGGAGATAGAATAGATAATCTTTCTGCGGATACTCTAATGCTTAATGGTTGTTATCCTGCTGTTTGGTCTAAAAAATTTCCAAGAGAAGATCTTTACAAGAATTATTATTCAACTTATATAGAAAGGGACTTGAGACAAATCATTAACTTAAAAGACATCAGTCAGTTCCAGGTCTTTATACGCTTATGTGCCGGAAGAATAGGTACCGAGTTCAATGCTTCCGCACTATCAGGTGAGGTTGGCGTAACCGTCAGCACTATAAAGAGCTGGCTCAGTGTTTTACAGGCCTCATACATCGCATACTCTCTTCCCCCCTATTTTGAGAATATAGGGAAACGTCTTGTAAAATCTCCTAAATTGTATTTTTATGATACAGGACTTATTTGCTATCTACTTGGAATTGAAGATGAGCAGCAACTGGCTGTCCATCCTCTACGGGGAGCAATATTTGAGAACATGGTGGTAAATGAGGCTATTAAAAACAGGCTGAACAGAGCCAAAGATCCCAACTTGTATTTTTATAGAGATAAATCGCAAAAAGAAGTAGACCTGCTATATCTGAAAGGAAATCTGCTACAAGCCTATGAAATAAAGTCAGGACAATCTTATCAAAAAGAATTCTACAAAGGAATCCATTACCTAAAAGAAATTCTTAAAGACCGATTGATAAAATCAGCGTTGATTTATGATGGAACAGATGAAATAGATTCAGATGAGGATGGGGCATATAATTTCCGACATTTTTACCTGGAGAACTAAAATCCAGAGATTCAAGAACGGCAGATTACAAATCCGCCGGGACGGACAATTTTATAGTCAACGATTAATCCAATTCTCAAGACGTATATTTGAGAAGTTTTTGAAGTCCTTTACGTTTTCTGTCACCATAATCATATTATGAGCTATGGCAGTGCAGCCTATCAATAAATCAAAATTATCCTCTGCAGGAGTTCCCAACATACGTAATCTTACTTTCTCGGAAGCAAATAAGTCAAGTGCCCCCGTTATAGATATCACATGAATAGAAGATATGAAGTTATCCTTTTATCGACATCATATTTTCCACGTAGCAGGAAAATACAAATATTCGTATCAAGTAAATATTTCTCCATTGAGTCAGAAAGCTTCTATATCATCCTTAAACATTCGAGAAGCTTTAATCTCTTTATTCAATCGCTCGGCAGACACTGAATCATTATCCTTCCACACTCCGTAAAAACGGCTGGCAGACAAAGATTTAGTTTTCCCTTTATTAGAAATTAAAGAGTTGCTTAAACGGGCAATCAGTTCAAGTTTCATATCATTACTGAGATCTTTCAAAACATTCCAGTAATCATTCGTATTTATAATAACATCCATCTCCAAGTCTCCTATTTTTTACAAATATAGCAATTTCCTTTTTATCCCCAATAGCCTATAACCAACTTTTTCAACCCAGTGCTCCTCCATTTCGTCTACAGATTATAGTGAGGTCATTCACAGCATCGTCTAATGAAAGCTGATGTTCGGCTTCGTAACATTCGTCCAAGAAGTCCAATCCTTTAAAACGCTGCAAGTAGGCAAAGGCTTGTTTGGCATTCAGCCGGTAACGAGCAGCAAAGGCGTTGATACAGTATATGATGTATGTCACCCGATTTTGAAGTTGCTCTTTCATATCTTCTTTATTTTATCCTAATTAGTACAGCAAAGATAATAAATTACCGTTGATATGTAGCGCTTTTAGCTTTTTTTGAAGATTGCTTTCGGATTGAAAATCCTGATATTCAAGAACGGCAGATTGCAAATCTGCCGGGCATACCAACAACACAAGCCTTGAAAGTAGGGAGAAAATGCAAAAAGTGGGGAGAAAACGGCAAAAAGTAGGGAGAAAATTATCGCCCTGCTTTCTCAGGACAACACACTAAGCGTAGTGGCTCTTGCCGAACGGACGGAAGAATATACATATCATTATAGCAACTTCTCTATTGCTTCTACAAACTCTACTGCTTGCGGATATAACTGTGAAGTAGTTTCTTCATCAAAATAAATGAAGTCTTCATAATCGCCGGTTTGACGATTGTCAAATAAGTCTGTATAAAACTTGCTTAACGGAATCGGAAGTTTCCCGGTTCTCACAAAATGCATACCTAACATTTGACGTACCCCGGAATGTGTTTTTACTTCAATGCCGGCATTCACCAGTAAAGCAGAAGCAGCATAAAAGCAAGCATAATACATACGGTTCATGGCAGTATTATAAAAACCTTGCTTAATATGAAAATTTACTTCTGCTAAAGTGTGATGTGCATTTTCCATACGATAAGCCACAACTGCTTTTCTGTCTTCCTCTGTCATCATAGCATGATTCCCTCTTTCATTACGTTATGATAGAACGGTGTAATTTTATGTATAGTCTCCCATATCTTACGGGAAAGCACTATCGGACTAATGACAATACCGCTCTCGAATTCAATATCATAAAGAGGGTATGTTATGGCACGTCGATCCTCCAATGTCACCTTTTCTTTATCAATTAATATCAAAAGGTCTACATCGCTGTCGGGACGGGCATCCCCACGTGCTTCACTGCCATACAGAATAGCCTGCGCTTCCGGTGCTACCTGAGCCAATGCTTTGCGTATTCGTTCTACAATTTGTGGACGTTGCATATTCATTACTCTTTATTTGCTAACAAAGATAATGAAAAACTATAACCTACGGCAATGTATTGCTTTAAAAATAGTTTTCGTTTCCAATAGTCAAAGAACGCGCCAATCTATTTTCAGATTAAAAATCTTGATAGTTGAGAACGGCAGATTACAAATCTGCCGGGACGAAATGGTTATCTTTTTATCCAGTTTTCTGTTTTAATGTTCGGAATGCGAGAAAGATGTTTCACATTCTCTGATACTAAAATCATTTTATTTGCTACTGCTGTAGAACCAATCAACAAGTCAAAATCATCAATCAATTTACCTTGTTTGCGTAATTCAGCCTTAGAATCGGCAAAAAGCGATAAGATAGGATAAATAGGCAAAACAACAAAGAGGTTGATTAATTCTTTGACTTGTGCAAGATGTTTTTCCTTTTTATTACTACACGCTGCACCGTAGAATAGCTCTCCGACTGTTATTTCTGAAATATAACAATTCTTTCGTCCTATTTCTTCTATGCGTGCAGAAACATCATATTTTCCTTGCAGAAAAAAGATGCAAATGTTTGTATCTAATAGATATTGTGTCATTCTTCAAAGGGTATCAGTTTGCGCGTTTTATTGCTTCTACGTCCTTTAAGAATTGCTTCTTCTATTATTTCTGCATCCGGGTCGTTACGCCAAATTCCTGCTAACCTGCGAAGAGACTCATCTTTTTCTATTTCTTTTGTTTCCTCTGTCTTATCAGCACTCTTCATTAAAGACTCTGTAAGTTTATTTACCAAGTACAGTTTGGCTTTGTCACTCAAAGAACTTAGCATAGAATTGTAATAGTCTGCTAAATGGATGTTAACATCAAAAGTTTTCATAACAATCTCCTTTCTCCTTTAGAATAACACAAAGGTAGCTATTTATACTGTAACAACAATCATTTCCCAGACTTTTTATTTTCTGTTCAATCGGCTTAATACAAAGAGCCCTGAAAGGGCAGAACATGCACACGGTTCCGCCCTTTCAGGGCTTGTGTTGTATGCGACCTTTTACGTAGGGCGATGCCCTACGCTGTATAATATAAGGCTTTCAGCCTAATTAAATAGTTTTCGTTTCCAATATGTCAAAGAACGCGCCTTCATATTTTCAGATTAAAAATCTTGATAGTTGAGAATGGCGGATTGCAAATCCGCCGGGACAAAACACATCCGATGGGACGAGGGCATCGCCCTATCCCGATTCCCTTGCCTAATCACCGCTTTCTTGTACGCAACGAAGGGGAATGGCTTCTTGCTCGTAACCATTACTCTGAAAGCATCCTTCGCCAGTTGACCAATTATAAGTGTCTTTTATAAAGTGAACTCCACCATCGTATTGTCTTTTAGAGCTTGTCCATAGTAAGAAATTTCGTCCTATATTTGTAAAATTTGTTCCGGCCATATACCCCATATAGTGAATATATGTGCAGTGTTCACTATTCGTGTCATAGGAGACGAGCACTCCTTCATCGGCAACTTTGCTATCTTGGTTTTTGATGTCAAGCCCCTTAATAACGTTGCTACTCCAGCTTAGAGTTGCATCTTTATTACTCAGAAAAGATAAACATTCAGAGGATTGAGCTACCCGCCATCCTGCCGGAGAAGGATCATGCACCGTCTTAGCTCCATTTGAATACCATGCATCCACCCCAAGAGCATTTGTCTGCATCCATGATTTTTCATCACTACCACCTAATGGCTTTTTATACATTGATTGTGGATTTTGATATGCCACCCTGTATGTAGTTGGAGCGCTTTTTCTAGAGAAGGGCAGATAAGTCACTCCATCAGCTTTATACAAGTTGAGTAGTCCCTCAATGGGTTTAGTTACATTATCCGGAAGTGCTATCGAACCACTTCCAATTTTTTTACTGGTATAACTGCTTGGGAATGGGTCTTTCCGCCCCCACTGATAGTGGAAACCATTGGTTTTGGACTTCTCAAGTGTACTGAGATTTACGCTAAACTGCCCATTACTTTTCGTTACAACATAGCCTGCCATTGCACCTAAATTGCGATCCATCATCATCGGCGGGTTACTCTGAGTAGCCGTATTATAGTCGAGCTTCAGCTTCCGTTTGTTGGGGTCATTAAAATTCTCATCTTTGCCTGTAACATCCGGGCTATAATCCGTTACCCATACGTGCCAGCTCCAGAGGATTTGACCCTCAGTATCATAGGCGGCTATCAAGCCACTGCCACCGGTGGTGCCGGGGGCTACGCGGCAGTAAATGCGGCATTGATTGGCAGCGGTAAACGCATAAGATGCCGGATCGAGGTTGGTGTTGCCATCGGCAGGTTTAATCTCGACGATATTGGAGTGGTCGGTTTCGCTATTTACAATTCCCATTACGGGCTCGCCTAAGTCGCCTTCTTCTTTGGTTTGCCAAAGAAGTTTGACGTATTGTATGCCGTAATCTCCTGTTGCTCTCGTCGCGGTTCCCGCAGTAATCCAGCCTGCCAGTACATCATTATCAATATCCTTGCCGCCGCTTCTGAACGTGAACGGGTCGAAGCAGAAGCTACCACCCGGCTTCACCATAAAGCAGTTGGCGGTGGGGACAAAGTTATCGTTGTTCTGCGAAGCGGGGATAGGGTCGACATAGGTGACGCGGCGGTCTTGTGTGGGAATACCGGTATGCTTGAAATCAATGTTATAGATATAGTCGGTATTCTGCCGGATGCTGAAATTCTGCGAGTTGTCATCGCCGATGTATAGGCGATAGCGGAACTTCTTGTTCACATTCTTATTGTTCGCTGCCTCAAATGTAAGGTAGGAACTGCCGGCAGGGGCGTTGTCTTTGGTGCGTAGCAGTGCGGAAGATACTGCGGGGTTGTCGGCACGGACGTTGGCGGGAACCCAGAAGGAATAAGAACCGTTTGTTTGATTGCCCGATACACTATAGTCATTCTTTACTGTCAGGGTAGTATATTGATCCATCACATCGGGATAACTTCCATCGTCCTTGTTGGGTGCAGGGATGTAGTTGAATTTCAGCGGAACGCTTTGCAGCAGGAGCTGTTTCAAGGTGTACTCTTCGGTATTTACAGTTACTCCATAGTTCCAGTTCACCGTTACTTTAGCTGCGAGGCGTTTTAGCATCAGGCGGACGTCTTGGGCACCGTTGTCGGAGTTGACATCGGGGCTTTGCAGCTTGCCAACATTTCCATCCTTAACCACTTTCACATGTTTCAGGTGGAGCACATAAGGCATTTTGTTCATTTCGTCTTGCGTAGCACCCGATGTAGGAATGGTAGCAATGACATCGCGGTCGAAGGAGATGGCTTGCAAGGCGGATATTGTCGTGGTACCAATCGCAGCAGTCGAAGCGCCTTCTCCACGTGCGATAATTACCAACTGGCAATCCTCCGATGCAGCTAAAGAGATAGAAAGTACACTTCCAAGATCTGTTTTCCCGGACTTATAAGTGCTTGTAGTAAGTAAACTTGTACCGTCTGCTTTGAACTGCATCACATTCAGTTCATACAGCCCGTCCGGTGTTGTAGCCTCTGTTCCTTCCGTTATTTCCCTCGTCTCCGCCTTCTTCTGCAGCTTCGCGCTGAACGCTTGTCCTTTGTCTGCTCCTGCATAGGTGCGGGTATCGGTTGCTGCGTCTGCGGCGTTCTCTTCGGGGGCAAAGCCCAGGCGGACGGTTACTTCTACGGTTTCGCCGTCTTCGGGCAGGGCGGTGGTGGTTTCTATCCAGTCGTCGCAGGCGGTGGTGGTGCATAGAAGCCATGCGGCGCATAGGCACAAAGTTGTGTGCAGCAGGGGGATATTTGTTCTGTTCATATCTTTGTTTTTAGTTTATTTCTCATCTCCAAACTCAATTTTATGCTCTATCTTTTCTACCTTGTCGAATACGACCACACGCCCGTCCGTTATCCGCACGCGCACGTCGCCCGTGTTGGCACCGGAAAGGTTCAGGGTGAGCTGATAGTAAAAACCACGCTGGATGTTGTAATCGGTTTTCAGATTGGTGCCCAGGTAGATGTGATACTCTACGGCGATGGTGTTGTTGACATCGGCAGCCATATTGTCATACTTATAAGTGCCTTTCAGCACCAGGTAGGTGCAGTTCTTCAGACTGCTGCTGCCGTCCGCCTCCTTTGTTGGGCCGTATTTCTTCAGCCCTTTCTCTGCAAAGGATGGGGCGGTGCCCATGCCCCGCAGATTCTCGGGCATCCAGAAATAATAGTCTGTACCCGAACTCATGGTGGTGGCAACAGCAGTCGGCCCGGCGGTAATATCGGCATCCACCGTGGGGTAAGTACTACTCAAGCTGCCGCCGCCACGGGTATAGAGCGCCATCTTGTTGGGCAGGTTGTATATGTCCATCCCGGTGATGGCGAAAGTGCCTGTGCCGGTATTGTTCCACGTCACGGAGACCTTGGCATAAGCGCGGTTCAAAGGGGCTGTTAGCACCACCTTGTTGTCATTGCCAGGGGTACAGTCGAGTGGACCTGCCGTCATCAGCTTAAGTTCCGCGTTTGTGTACGTAGCGCTTACCTGCATTGCCTGCAATGCAGTTTCGGACTTGTCGGTATTCTCGTTCTTTATAAAGTCATTCAGGAAACTACTTCCCGCATTCACTATCACATAGAACCGGCTGCTGACACTGGAAAATTCAGCACCCTGGGTATCAACTGTCAGAATCTTGCCTTGTAAGCTCAGTGTACCGCCCGAGGTGAAACAGGCCGCATGTAGAAACTTTCCGTCATCGGCAGTCCCCGTCGCATTGTATTGCACCACCCATACGTTTTCAATCGTGATGCCATCCAATGAAGGGTTGGGAGTCGTTTCTGCCCGTGTCGTCACTTCCAATGCCGGGGGCAATTCCAGCTTAAAGACGAATTGCGCCTTCTCCCCCACTCCGCCCGCATCTCCTTCGCAGGCTGTGGCTGCCAGCAATACCAGCAGGCAGGCAAGCCAAGTATTTATTATCTTATATCTCATATTTATCCCTTTCCTGTATTATTTCCCTATTTCATCCGAAGGCAACGGCGTTGTGGTATAACCCCTTACTGCCAATGTCAAGTCCGAAGGCTTCAGTATGCCGTAGAAGGTAAGCGTAAAGTCGAACTTATACAGCATACCCGGCAACAGAACTTTCTGGATAGAAGTGACGTAGTCGTCAGTCACTGATTTAGTTTCGCCTTGATCATTGTATCCTACTGTCAGGTTGACCGTGAACTTCAGCAACGCCGAACCATCGACCGGTAACAATACTTTTTGTTCGCTTTCGCGGGACACGGTCACATCGTAAGTATTATATAAGAACTTCTCATAGGGAACGGAGCCGGTATAACCGACACCGGTGGTCACCCAGTCCGTACCGCCCAACGGGAAAGATAGTTTTTCGGGCAATCCTTCCACTGTGATGCGGTTCACGACGAGCGAGGTGGGAGTGATGGGCTGACCGCCATCCTTTGCCTTTACCTGCAGTTGCACCTGCGCCCCCATGCGCTTGAAGGGAATGGTGAGCGGCACCAGCATAGAGGAAGCGCCTGCGCTGGCGGGCAGCACGGTGAGGCCCGTCAGGTGGGTGTGCATAAAGTCATTGTCGTTCAGCACGTCTACGTACTCGTTGCCGGTAGTCCGCACAGGTGTCTCGGTGATGGAGTTGTAGGACACCATGTAGAGGTTGTACTTGCCGCGGTAGAGCCGCATGTCACCCGTGGCGGTGCCGTCCGCCTGCACGGTATAGACGCCTTCCGCATCGGGGGATTTCATATCCGTGTTTCCGGCACTATATGCATAGATTGTGAACAGCGTGCCGGCAGGTACTGCCGCGCGGGTCGTTGCATCGGCTTCGTACATCACGAAGCTCAGCGTCACGGGCTCGCCCTTCGGCTCCTCCGGAGGCGACGCAGGCTCCATATCTCCGGTGCATGCCCCCAGAGAAAGCCCTGCCAGCAGCATCACCGCTATTTTTCTAAAGTCAACTGTTTTCATCTTTATCATCTATCATTTATCATCTATCAACTATCATCTATCACCTATTCCTAAATTCCAATGCTCGTATCCTGGCTCGCATCGTTCTGCCAGTCGTCCATCTGCACGCCCGAGAGCCCGCCGCCCATCTTGCTCACTATTATCTTGTAGACGTAGTGCATGCCGGCTTTCCATTGCTGGGCGGTTTTCACGGCGCCGGTTTCAAAGACGAGGGTGGCGGCCGAATCTCCTGCTCCCACCGCTACGGTGAGGCGGAAGGAAAGGGCGTTTTCTTCGCCCGGCATGGGGGCCACCAGGCAGGTGACGTTGGGGGTGTCGACATCGGCATCGGTTTCTTTTTTCAGCACCGTGCTGCCGGTCAGTGTCAGCAGGGAGGCGTCCGTCAGGCTGGTCAGTTTGCCCGTGCCGATGTTCATGGTTCCGGTGCCGGTTTGTATACGGTTGGTGGGGCTTAGCAGTTCCACCTTTGTCAGGGTCATCGGCTCTGACACATATTGGGATTTCAGAATCTTGAAGCTGACCTTTGCCAGGGCATGGAGCATCTCGAAGGAGACGGTGCGCTTGCCGGCATACGCTTGTTGCGGGGGGGTATACAGGTAGTCGGTCTGCAGGGTTGCCGAGAAGTTGTCGTTGCCTACCGTAACGGGGATGGTGTGGGCGCCGGTGGCGCTGTGGGTCACCACGCTGTTTTCCGGGGAGAAGGCGTAGATATAGTCTTTGGCACCTTCCTGGCTGGTTATGTCGGGGGGAGTATCACAACTCCACGTACCGCCCTTCTTGCTGAAAACGGACTGGGCGTTATTTTCCAGCGCAGCATGTGCGCTGGTGGTGGCGTATATGCCGATGGCGCTTATCGGGGCAGTGGCGCCAAGCGTGGCGCGGGTGGTGCCTGCGAGGGCGTCGTCCGCTACGCTCACCGATTGCAGGCGCAGGGCGTTGTCCTGCTGGTCCGGCAGGGCGTCGTCGCCGCAGGCGGAGAGCAGGGATGCCGCGAGGGCAAGGGGGAAGAGAGGTTTTATATTCATGATTCTATTCTTAAAGTTGATGATTACATATGCTGTTTATGTCTTTAGGCACGGATTACACGGATTTCACGGAAGGGGTTTAAATAATTCTATCTTTTCTGTGTAATCCGTGTAATCCGTGCCTAAAATTAGGTTGCAGGTCCTACATCTGTTTCGTCTGTCGACTCAAAGTCTTTCACCGTTACGCTCGAAAGGATTAGTTCGGAGGTGCTGGTGAAGTTGTATTGGTATTCATAGCCGGGTTGCAGGGCAAAGGTAGTACTTCCGCTTGCATTGCCTTTTTCCGTATAGGATTGGGTTACATCGGCGGTTCCCGTTCCGCCCGGGTTGCTGGTTACACTGATTGTATAAGGATTAGCCGCGGTGACCTCTCTGGGGTTGATAATTCCTGTATAGGTATGCCGCGTGGCTTCCCCGGAGGTACAGAGCAATTGAAGTTCACCGGTCTTATCGGTTTCGGTGCAGACATCAGTTCCTGTAATCTTGGCGCCTACGGCTGTATTCGTTGTATTTTTCGCATAGGTCACGATAATCGTTATCCTTGCCGCTGCCGGAGCAAACTGGAAGTTTACGCGGTTGGCGGTAGCGGTGGCGGTGGAGGTCAGGCGGTTGCTCTTCCAGAAGTCGGTATAGTTACTCTGGTTGGACAGGATGGCGGTGAACTTCGGGGGGTAAGAGGCGAAAAAGGTTTCGCCGCCAGTGGTGGTGATGGAGTTGCTGCCGGTGACAGGCGCCCAGCCCTTAGCGTTCTTGGTATAGAGGACGGCATCATTCGTGGACTCTGTGCCTTTATTGATATTTATTTCATCGCCCACCACAAAGTTCGTCCGCTTATCGTAATCCGTCGCATGCTCGTCCGTCGTTTCCACACGGGTATGCGCCCCTGCAATCTCGGCGGAGACTTCCAGCGGCAGGGCGGGCTGTAGGGAATCGGTGCGGTCGCAGCCGACAAGGGACAGCCACAGCAGGGCGGTGAGGGATATTTTAGTTGTTGAATTCATAGGCTATTCCGTGGTATCTTTATCAAATTCGCCTGTATATCTTACTTCCGGTTTCCAGTCGGTGATCTCTCCACCTACAGGCACCAGTATGTCGTTCTGGAGTTCCAGGGTGAAGGTATAATGGTTGTTTGCGACTACTGTAGCAAGAGTCAGGGTTGCTTTATAGGTGACGCCGTTTTCATCCGTTACGGATACATTGATGGTGATTCCGCCAGTGCGTGGGCTGATAACAGCACACCAGGTATATTTATCGGCAGCAGGGCGCAGCAGGGTGATGCTTTCCGAAGTACCGCCTCCCGTGCGCAGTCCTGTGCCCTCCACGTTCAGCTGGCTGAAGGCAGGGAGCGCATTTTTGCCCTTAAAGTTGAGCGTCAGCCGGGCGTTCAGGTGCTGGAATACATTGTCTCCCGTGAAGCTGACTGTGGCGCTTTCGACCTTGACTTTCGGGGTGCGCATCAGGTTCGAGTTCAGGAAGTTCTCCGGCTTGGACTGGTCTTGTATAATGCTGCTATAGCCTACCGGGAATACTGCCTGACAGGTGATGGCGGGCAGGAAGCCCAGTTCTTTGCCGGTGTCTATGGCGACCCATTTGCCGCCGTCTTCCAGTTTGTAACCGGCGGAGGCGAATCCGTTGTCATCGCGGAAACAGGTTACGTTGATTTTATCGTCGGCAATGAAGGTGCTGCGGTCGTAGGCGTTGGAAGCCGGAGGAGAAGCGACGTCCCGCGTGGCAGGCGCCGTAGATTCTCCGCCGGCAATCTCGGCGAGGATGGTGAGCCGGGTGCCCAGTACAGGGGGCATAGGGGTATCCGGGGTTTGGGTATTGTCTGTCCACCCTCCAATGCCTACATTCTCGAAGCTCAGGCTGTTCCTGTCCAGCTTCAGGTGGTAGATGTATCGCTTTCCCGGCTCCCAGGCGGAGGAGAACCAGGTGGCGGTAGTGGCGGAGAGGGTACGGTCGTTCGTACTGTCGCCTTGCTTTCCTAACACAAGGTTTACGGTGACAGCATTTGAATTGGCACTATTAGGTGCTACCAGCCCGTATGCCACGGTGGCAGGTTCCCCTGCTTTTCCGGGAAGTTTCGGGTTGGGATCTGCGGAGAACTTCAAGGTGGCGTTGTCGCCGTTTGTTTCAGTGAATGCCAAGGTTCCGTTGTTCAGTTGCATCGTTCCCTTACCGGCACGGAAACCGCCACCACTCAGGCTGATGCTCTTTACGTAGTCATACGTATCATCCGCCTGGATACCAGTCTTGTAGTCGATGGTGAATACGACTTGGGAAAGGGCGTGATAGAGGTAGATGGTGGGGCTGGTGCTACCAGACGCATTGCTCACTTTGATAACGGCAGGGGTACCGGCTGTCTTGTCCTTATCCAATCCGTACAGGTAGTCCGGCTGTGAGCAGGCGGTGGCGCTTGCGCCGTCGAAGGTCTGATCGGCGGGGACGCTGATGGGGATGGTGCGGGTGGCGTTACCGGCATCAGCCGTTGTAGCTAATTGGGGATTACTATCTTTATCCGTTACGGGATACCACGCATACAGGCATGCCGTCTTAGTTTGCAGGTTTACCGGGCGAGAGGCAGTCCAGGTATCCGGGCTTGCGCTCGCATTCAGACTAAAGACGGCAGAAGAAATCGCCTCATCCGCATAAGAACTGTATCCGTCCGCTGCTGCCAGGAACACGCCGATATGGTCTACCTGTCCCGCACCCGTACCCGTTTCGCTGACAATGGAACGGCTCATAGGCGTGCCGTTGCAAGTGCTTACTGATATGGACAGGGGCACGGAAGCATCCGGCACGTCCGGCACATCGGGCTGCTCCGAAGTGGAACAGCCGCAGACAAGCAGGAGGGCCGAGGCGAAGAACAAGGTATGTAAGAAAGGGATACGGTTCATAAATAAGCTGTTAGAGTGATTAATTGATTTCTAAGTTGTCATCGCCACTACCGAATGTACCATCAGTCCATGCGGTTACGGTAACCGATGAAATGGAAAGTTCAGTACCCTTCAATGTTACGTTATAGGTATAGTTGTTACCGGCTAATAGGTGGCCGGTTTTATCAGAGTCGACACGACTGGCAGGAGTGCTACTGTTAGCAGCAGTGTTTGAAGGAGCTGTCAAGGTTACTTCATAATTCGCTCCGTCAATGGTAAAGGTAGCCTTGATGTTGTTTCCGATAGAAGCTGCGGTAGGCAATACCAATATGCTGAACTTCTTGCCGGCAGAGGTAGTTAAGGTATAACCATCCGTAATTTTGCGCTTATAAGTTGCATCCTCAAGATTACCGGTGATTGCACCAGTAGTGATATCCATCTTCAATCCGTCGCTATCTCCTTTACCCAAAGTAGTACCATCAGCGTCTGCATCTTCCAGCTTTATGTTCGTCAAGCTACCTGTACCTGCATAAGAAGCATCCTTCTTGACGCAGAAGGTAATCATGGCTAAGGCGTGCTGCATTGCTAATGTCACGCTATTACCCGATTTGTTTGTTACATTCTCTACTTTAGTAGCATACATATAGTCTTTCTCATCTGTGGAAGCAGCGATAGCCGTACCATTGTCAGCAGTAATCGCAGTATTTTCATCCCCTGGCAATGTGGTAACCGGAATCTGTGAGTTAGTAGGTTTACTATCCGCTACCGGATAATAGGCATATATCGTAGCCGCTTTATTGGTTAGGAAAATCTTGTTATCGGTACCTGTTTCTGCATTGCCCCAATCGCTATCTCCTTTCGTATATACCGCATAGTTATTACTGCTTGTATAGTCATCCCCTGTAGCACATACCGCTATCGTCGCATCCTTAGCAAATCCTTTATCTTGTCCGCCCTCTATCACGCCTCTTGTCAGCGCCACCGTCGGATTAATCTGCAGTTCTATCGGTTCATTGCTTTCTACTTCGGGTGTAGTGTTGTTATCACATCCCACGGCAAGCAACATACAGGGAAGCGCCAGGGACAAATGCCATAAATTCTGATTCAGTCTTTTCATTATCATGTGTGTTTATTGATTAATTTTCATTCTTTATTCTTCTCCTCTATTTCCAAATCACCCGCTTCTACCACCGTCCATTCTCCCACTGCAACCGTAATGGTGAGGGGAGTCGTTCCGGGGTCGGGGTCAGTACCCGGATCGGGATCCGGGTCCGGCTTCGGCTCATTATAAGAAATGTTCAGCGTCACTTCGTGCGACATTCCGGCTTGCAGGTTGCCCGAAGCACCGTTGTCGTAGGCAATCTTCACATGGCTGTATGTACCTGCCGAGGTTTCTACCGTCAGCGTATAGGCGTCTCCGTCCACCGCAGGGGGAAGCATCAGGCTGCCCAGGTCTATGGGAGTGGTGCCGGTGACGCTGCCATCGGAGGGAACCAGCGACATCCCGGCGCTGCCGGAGAATGACGGAACGCCCGTAGCCAGCGGCACTGCCGCCTGCGTCTTTGCCTCGTTCACCGTGATCCGGGTTATCTGCACGTCGGAGTTGGCGGTCTGCCCCTTGCGCGCCTTGAAGTGCAGGCGGGTGAGCAGGTGATTGAACAGGAGCGGCCGGTCGTTCTGCGCATAGGTGTTGCCGGAGAAGCGTTCGCCGTCCCACATACAGCCCCGCAACTCGACGGCATAGAGCAGGTCTTGCTGTCCGGTCAGGGTATAGGTGGCAGTGCCGCTTTGCAGGGTAGCTGCCGGGGCGATGGCTGCCAGATAGAGATAGGCGCCGTCGGGGGGATAGACGGGAGCGGCGATGCCCCCGCCCGTGTTCCATCCTATCTTTCCGGACGCATCCACGCGGGCCGTCCATACTCCTTCGTACATTCCCGTGAGCGGAGCATACTGCCCGCTTGCCGAGGTGAAGGCTACGGAAGCCGTGAACGCCTCGCCGGGGGCGGTGCGGGTGGTGGTGGTGGTGCCTTCGAGGGCGCCGCCACGGGCATAGAGCTGCACGGCGAGCGCCGCGTCCGCCACATCGGGCGGGACGACGCTACCTGCACAGCCCGACAACAGCCCGCACAGGCTGAGAAATGCCGGAAGGATGGAGAGTTTATGTTTCATTTCTATCTTGTTAACTTCATATCAATTCAGGTCGGCAGAGCCGGGGTTGCCCGTTTTCCAGGGTGCCACCGTGGCAGTGGCAGCGATGGCAATGTCGTCGGCTTGCTGGGGCTCTATCACATTCAGGGTTATCTGGTGGGAATATCCCACTACGGTTGTCAGGTTGTTGCCATTGTACTTGATGGGGATGTTGACGTAGGAAATGTCCTTGTCGCCCACCGTGAGCACAACGTCCACCGTCACGCTGCCGGAGGCATTGACCATGACCGGGCGGCCGGTCGGGGCGGCGGTTTCACTCAATACAGTGCCGCCAATGCCGGGCACAGTCAATGAAGCGCTGCCCGTCCAGGTGACGGCGCCGTCGGCGGCGTTGACCGCCACGGGGCACTGGGCACTTTGGATGGAGATGCTCTTGACGCTTACCGTCTTACCGGTCCATGCGCCGTGTTCGGCAGCCGGTTTCAGCTTCACCTGGAAGGACAACTGGGTGGTGAGGTGCTCGAAGGACAGAAGAACCGGTTCTGCCGGAGAACTGCTATTGCCGGCATCTACTGCCCGTGCCCACATCACGTCCTGCTCCCCGTCGCGGCTGTTCAGGCTCACCACCGTGCCGGTGGTAAGCGTGCCGGCAGGGGAAACTGCCGCCAGGTGGGAGTGGGTGGTGTTGTCGGTGGGATAGTAAAGGGTCTGGTTCAGCTTTACTTCGGCTCCCGTTCCCGCCTTGAACGTGGCGGTGGAGGCATTGGCGCGGACGGTGACCTTCGAGCCAAAGAGTTCATTCTTATACACGGGGGTGAAGCCTGTCCAGGCGGCGGTGGCGCCGTCGCACATCAGCACCGTTGCCGTGACGTTGCTGCCTTCCGTTACCGCCGCGCGGGTGATGCCCTGCACGCTTTGACCTATCCGGATGGCACGGGCGTTGACCGGGGTTTCCGGGGTACTGGTATCTTCATTTCCATTGCAGCCCGCTGTCAGAAGCAACAGGGCAGCGAGGCCGATTCTTGTTTTCATCATATCTATTTTTTTAATGTGCTAATATGTTAATATGCTAATGTGCTAATTGGCACATTCCCTACATTACCTCTCCACTTCCGTCGTCGCCGCCCTGCCAGCTACGCACGGTGGCGGTGACGGACACTGCCTGCGGGTCGGGGATGGAGGGGTCGGGGATGTCGACGGACACGGTATAGGATATGCCGCCCTCACCCACCCCGCCTTCAAAGCGGATGGGAAGGTCGGTATAGATCAGGTCGTGGGAAGGGTTATTGTCCACCGCCAGCGTGAGGTCGATGGTGAAGTCGGCACCGGGCTGCACCAATATAAAGGCGGGCAACCGTGCTACACCGGACTTGAAGGGGAAGCTGCCGCCCGATGCCTCGCTGCTGTAAATGACTACCGGCGGTGCCGTGGTGAGGCATTCCAGCTCTTCCGTCAGCAGGGAGAGGCGGACGTCCTGCGCCAGTCCGTTCAGATGGAGAGAACGGATGGCGTAGCGGTCGGGCGCGGGTACATTCAGTTTCAGGAGGAAGCTCAGTTGGGTGAGCAGGTGGCGGTGCACCAGTATCTTGCTTTCGTCAGCCGTGAAGGGGGCGTCTTGCGAGCCGCTCAGTTCGTCGGTCATCATCAGGTCTTCCTCCCCGGTGAGGCTGTATGCCAGCGTGCCGTCCGATGACAGGGGTGCCGGGGGATAGAATCCCCGAAGGTAGAGTGCGCTGCCGTCGGTAGGATAATAGCGCATGGGGGAAAGGCTGATACGGTCGGCGGTGGCGATGCCATCCCAGCACTGCGTATAATTGCCGGAGGACGTGCCGCAAGCCACGCAGACGGGTGTGCCGATGAAGGCATCTATGGCAGCGCGGGTGCGGATGCCGGTATATAGCTGTATCGGCACAAGTGCCGGCGGGGAAGGAATATTAATATTGGTGCGCTCTCCCGAGCAAGCGGCAAAAAGCGCTGCTATCAGGAGCAGGGCGAACGGCTGTGTGCGGGGATGTCTTTCTTTCCGTTTTAGGAGGCGGTGGTTCCGTTTCATGGGCTTACTATATTTAAAACAGGTCGTTCAGTTTGACTTCGGACAGGTAGACCCGGGTCACGTGGTTTATCACACCCAGTTTGGCGGCAGCACCCCGGTAGCGCTGGTATAGTGTCTCGGAAGTCGGATGGTTGCAGTTCAGGTGCTCGCCGGTAGCTTCCAGAAGGTCGAGAAGGCTGATACGGTAGCAAGGACGGGCAAGCTCATAAGAAGCGGGCAAGTTGCGCTGCTCCGTATCCAGACAACGAATCAGGCCGCCGGATTCAAGCTTGGCAAGCAGTTCGGAAACGGTGTTCTGGAAAAGAGCATAGTCCGAAGAAGGCTTACGGGAACCCTCATAAGCGATTTCATACAATATGGAGATAGCCGTCTGCGTTAATGGTGTTAGCATGATATACTTGTTTGATGTTAATTGTTATTCCATTACTTTCCAAGTAACGGAAAAGCCTTCCTGACAAGGAGAGAAAAAGAGTTTTCCTCCCTAACGATTTAGCTAAAAAAGGAACTTTAAAGGTCCTGAAAGAGAATAAAAGGGTGATCCATTTTTGAAGAGTCAGAGATGGAATAAGGCTGTGCGTGTGTTTATGAACAATAGCCGTGACAATATGTGCTTTTCTTGGGTAATGTATTGTTTAATCTGTATTTTTTATAAATACAAATGCAAATATTTAAGCTTTTGTTTGGATAAATAAATGATTATTTTCAACTTTGCCGCAATTATAAGCCGTTACTTGGAAAGTAACTACCGCCACAACGCAATGTGTTACAACACATTGCATCCGCAACGACTCCCACCTTTAGGTTTAAACACAGTAGAAATCAATTTACGGTTG
>JAUUPT010000071.1 GCA_030843315.1 Bacteroidaceae bacterium
TCGTAAACTCCGAGTTCTTCTTCTATCTCCTCGCAAACATTCTCTTTCAGATTCAGCAGCCGATTGATTTCCCTTCGTTTTTCCAAATCGGTGAAGTAGCTTTCTACTACTGTATAAAGGTCGAATCCGGTAGTAGAACCTGCTGCCAAATCGAGTGATTCTACCATTTTCTCTACTGCCTGGTGAATGCGTTCCTTGCTGATGAAATGCAATTCATTGCTATGAATTAAACTTCTGTCCATAATACTTTCTGTTTTGGTTATTGTAGATATAACGCTCCATCAAGCAAGTTGGTTCAAGCAGAACAGCAGTATGCCGGGATTCGCTGCATGTTTTGCAGCATTGCTTTTTTTCGTAGATAGGGAAACCCCTATTCATAAATAGAGAGAATCATTGGGAAATAATGTCTTATCTTCTTACATTTGTCAGTATAGATGAGAAACTAAAAAAAAGTTCTATTATGAAAACGAGTTCTGTTATTTTATTATTGCTATTTGCTGTATTAGCAACGAGTTGTGGTGTATATACCGCTAGCTACGGGCTCAATTCCAAACAACTGGGTAGCATTGAGCGAGGCATGGAGTTTAAGGAGGTCTGTACTGTTCTTGGCGAGCCGGTTCTCCGAGATTTGGATGATGAGGGAGAGGCTTGGACTTTTCGAGCTAATGGGAACACGGGATGCACGGTTGTCAAAATTTGGTTTGAAGATGGAAAGGTGGTAGAAATGAAAAGCCATCTGGAAGGTAATTACCCAAGTTCATCTTCAATAGATAACAGTTCCTCAACTGTGAAGAAGAGTAAGGATACTGGGAGCAAAGTAAGTATTGGGTCTGACGGCAAAATGTATATTGAGACAGGCTCTATTGTCACCTCTCCTGATGGCAAGCAATACATTAAGACTGGGAATATGGTTGTCACTCCGGACGGAACCATCATGCTGCCTTAATTTCAGTTGAAATATACGCTTCTGCTCCTTCTCCCGTTTTGTTCTTTTTCTCTTCTCCTTCGCACCCGGTTCGCTTCTTCTTCGCTTCTATAGGGGGAGAAAATAAGCGGACCAGGTGCGGAGCGGATACGGACCGGGTACGGAGAAGGTACGAGGCAACTCTAATTGTTCTATTTGTCGTTTTTGCAGAACTGTTCTTTACTCCTTTCTGACAGACGCCCTATATCGATTGAAATGACATCGCCGTTCCTTACTTTATATTTCTGCGGTGAGCCGTCGGTGGCAATAGAGATGATGCCCAGTTCAAGCATTTGTTTCGTTTGGCTTGAAGAAAATGGGAAAAAACTTCTGAGCAGCAAAGGTAGTTTGATGCTGAATTCAACACTGCATTTTATCCGGATGTTGACGGATTCACCGGTCAGCATAAGAAGGTCTTCCATAGAAACGCTGCTGACGATTTCATAATCGACGCTATTAAAGTCTAATGTTGCGTTATTCTGCCTTTCCAGTTCCGGGGAGAAGGCATATTTCCAGGCTGTTTCCGTGTCATTCACAGAGAAACTGTGAAATAAGGCCTTGTCTATTAAGTCTGTTCTCTTTCGTGATAGCAGGGTGAGGTTACAGGTGCTATCGCATTGCACGCATCTGTAAATCAGCCATACGTCAATATTCTTTTTCTGTGCATTCATCCTGAACTTGTCGCTGCAATAGAATCTGTTACTATCGCAATGGCTGCATTTCTTTATTAGTAAAGGCGTATTTTTGACCTTTATCTCCCATGTGACTACTGTGTTCATCGTTCTAAAAGCTAATATTTATCTTTGTTTCCAAGTTTTTCTGCAAAGTTGGATATTAGCGGTTTGGCTTTTTCACAAGATGTCACAAGATGCCCCAAGATTTATTTGTCCAGTTCGTCCATCATTTTAATTATTTTCTCTTTCAACTTGTCCAGAAATAGCGTTCTGTTCTTCTTTCTATTCCTGATTTCGAGGAATATTCTGTAAAAGTCGCCAATCTCGATATTGAAAAGAATTTCGCAGCAGAAAGCGATGTCTTTCAGATTGCTGTTCCCGTTGTTCAGACATTTGCTTGCATATAGTGCATAAATCAATTCTACGAGTGCAACTTTACTTTCTGTCCACTGCAGCCGTTGCTCTTCGATGATGGAGGCCAGTTTGAAGTGCAGTTTCTCGGAAAGTAGTTCTATTTCATCAGACAGGTATTGCTGCAGATGCTCATCTGCCAAAATTTCGGCGACGCTGGAGTCGTGCATTGTGGAGAACGAGGCATCCTTATTCAGAAAGTCGCACTGGGCATCAGAGTAAATATCGTAATGCCCCCTTCTGAAGTAGAGATTATCGAGAGCGGTTTGTCTCGTTTGGTAATAGTTATAAAATCCATTGTCAAAAGTCTTTCTTTTCAGATTTTCATATTCTACTTTAAGATACTTTAACTGGGTTGCCGGAGATTGTCCCGTGCGATGCTTTTCAATACGGTATAGATGGACATGAAACATTAGCAGGCTGAATACTTGCGGTTTCCAGACCTTAAAGAAAAGAACCTCTTCTTGTGGATTTTCAAATTGATATTCCGAGGTTTTCTGTTTTAGCAGGGTGAGTGAGGATTGTATGAAGCCGACTTTCTGCTTTATTTTATCGAGAGTATCAATCTGTAGTTGCTCTATTCTTTGTATTTCTATATCTATATTTAGCTTAATGTCCTTTACGAAATTTTCCATTTGCATTTAGGCCACCAGGCACTTCAACGGCAATAATAAGCTCGTTCAGGCGCGTGAATGGCTGATGACAACTGCCTTGACAGGCAATGTGGTTAATAGTGAAAAATGATACAATGAAAAACCTGTTTAAGTAGAATTACTCAAACGAAAGAAATTAGCCTGTGGTCTGTGAGGCTAATATTAAGCTAAAACAAATTTAAGAATTGTGCTCAAAATGTTTTCTGTTATGGTTTCGTGGGCAAATATAGCTGTTTTTTGGTGAACAAAAAACAATTTAAGATAATTCAGAGAACACTTACTGAACTTCCGACAGCAATTATTTGTTCTTTCATGTTACGAACGCGTTGAGTATTTAATGTAATTAAAAGTAGGATGATAAACCCTATTAAATTGTAATTCATAATGTTTTCTTAGAATTTTGTTATGTTAGAATTGAAGATGACTACCTGTGAATTTGTGCTGCTCCTATCATGTTGATAGCCCCTCTGTAATCTCTGTTTTACCTTCTTATTCGGTTTTGTATCTTAGATTATGCGAATGTAAAATACATTCGTTTAGTGGCTGTTGTGATTTGGTAGGAGTTATCTAAAATGTATTGTTTGAAAAAGTATAGATATTGTTTGAAACGAAAGGAGGATTTGTGTCATGAATACTTCCATAAACGTCCTGTTATCCAGACTTTAGGCAAGTGTTTGTTGAGAAGCATTTGTTTTTTATATATAAAATAAATGCATATATTTGTGATATACGGAATGTTTTTCGGCAGCATTTGATTTTGCTTTTTGCTATTTTTACTTCTGTATGTCAAGTATTAATCAAATATTAATTGAATATGAAGTTTTCTGATCCCGAACAAAAACAAGCTGATATAGAGTTGGAACAGTATCGTACCCGGCTTGAGCAGATGGTCGAAGAAAAATCCAAAGACTTGATAGCCATCCAGGAAGATTTGGAGGCAACCAACCGGCGTCAGGCATTGTTCATCAAAGTATTGCAAATATTACAACTGGAACCAGATATACCTAAGGCCATGAACATGGCACTTGCCGAAATAGGGCGATATACCGGCGTTGACCGCTTGGCTACATGGGAAAACCACCTCGACGGGGTGACCTATGGCTGTACCTATGAATGGTGTAATGAAGGTATTGAACCTGCCATAGATTACTTGCGAAGCATGACTATTGAAGCCGGAAAGCCTTGGTTTGATATGCTTGCCAAAGATAATCTCATCTGTACATCTGATATTTATTCGCTCGATCCCTTTATCACGCAAATGCTGGAAGTGCAGGGTGTAAAGGCGATTGCTGTCTTTCCGTTGTCGCAACTGGGCGTACATTTCGGATTCCTTTCGTTCAACTTCTGCTGGAATAAACAATGGGACGAAAAGGATGTGGAGCTGATGAGTCAGATATCACAAATCGTATCTACTGCAACGAAGCGTTGGCAGGTAGAAATTTCTCTGCAACAATCACAGCGAACGATGCAAAAGGTATTGGATAACATCAATACCAATATTTTTGTTAGTGATTACGACTCGCTGGAGGTGATCTTTGCGAATAAGCCTTTCAGAGAAGAGGCAGGGCAAGTTCCGGATAATGCAGAATGCTGGAGGATGCTGAGCGCGGGGCTGGATGGCCCCTGCAAGCACTGTCCGAAGGCTAAATTGCTCAATGCCGATCGCCAACCTACAGGCGTTCAGTTCTGGGAAGACTACAATCCTGTTACCAAGCGTTGGTACACCATTCAGAGTATGGCGCTTAAATGGCTTGATGGTCGGTGGGCCATCATGGAGCTGGCTACCGACATCACTACCCGCAAGGAAGTGGAGTTGGAACTGATTCAGGCCAAGGAAAAAGCCGAGGAATCGGATAGGCTCAAATCGGCATTCTTGGCCAACATGAGCCACGAAATACGTACTACCCTCAATGCTATTGTAGGCTTTTCGAGCTTGCTCGCCGAGACCAACGAGATGGAAGAGCGCAAAATGTATATGTCCATAGTGGAGAAGAACAACGAATTGTTGCTCAACCTTATCTCCGATATTCTGGATATTTCCAAAATAGAGGCCGGTACGATAGAATTTACCGAGGCTTGGGTAGAACTGCCCCAGCTTTGCCGCGAGGTAATTACCACCTTCGAACAGAAGAACACCAATGAGGCGGTAGAACTGCGTTTCGACGAAAGCTCACCGCAACTGACTATCAATAGCGATAAGAACCGAATTACGCAGGTGCTTTCTAACTTCATGACTAATGCTTTGAAGTTTACCGCCGAAGGCTCAATCACCATTTCCTACACTTTGGAAAACGACAACCAGGTGCGTTTCTGTGTGACGGATACGGGAAAAGGTATTCCACCCGAAAAGCAGCAAGAGATCTTCCATCGTTTTGCAAAGCTCGACTCGTTCGTGCAAGGTGCCGGTCTGGGGCTGTCTATATGCCAGAGCCTGGTAGAGCGAATGGGCGGACAGATCGGAGTCGAATCCCGTGGAGAGGGTGAAGGCTCGTGCTTTTGGTTCACGCATCCGTATACGCCGGAGGCAGAGATTGTATCGGAGGCGTAAAACCTTCTTCCGAATGCTTTGGGGAATAAGCATAGTGACTTTGCGTTACGGAAATTAAAAAATCGAAACAATAGAAAACGTTCCCCGTTTTTTACTAAAATTCAGTCAGGTTTTTACTAAATACCCAACTGATTTTTAGTAAAATTCTCCGGCCCCGCTCAGAAGGTGCTCTGACGGGGAAACGATAAAGAAACAGGGACGTTATTTTTTTCTGTACAAATGGATTGGCTGTAAACAGACTGTTTTTATAAAATGACGGGAACATGGATTATTCGTGTTGTCTCCTTTGTTTTTGCTGATATAATCAATAGCTTTGCGGTTATTTATATCAGCATAATTTCAAATTAAGTATATTGAAGAAATGAAAGACTTTAATTATTATGCTCCCACGCAAGTCGTGTTCGGAGCAGGTTCGGAAGAACAGACCGGAAAGTTGGTAAAGCAGTATGGCGGAACGAAAGTACTGGTTCATTACGGTGGAAAGAGTGCGGAACGTTCCGGTTTGCTCGATAAAGTATGCCGTTTGTTAGAGGCGGAAGGCATAGGATATATCAAGCTGGGTGGGGTAGTCCCCAATCCACGTCTCTCGTTGGTGCATCAGGGCATTGAACTCTGCCGCCGGGAGAAGGTGGATTTTATCTTGGCTGTGGGCGGTGGAAGCGTGATTGACTCTGCGAAGGCCATCGGCTATGGAGTACCTTATAACGGTGAAGTGTGGAACTTCTTTACGGGTGCCGCCAAACCGGAGAGTTGCCTTCCTATAGGTACGGTGCTGAGTATTCCGGCTGCCGGAAGCGAAATGAGTGACAGTGCTGTTATCACCAATGAAGACGGTGATATAAAAATGGGCTATTCGAATAATATCTGCCGTTGCAAGTTTGCAGTGATGAATCCGGAGCGAACCTATACTTTGCCTGCTTATCAGACGGCTTGTGGAGTAGTGGACATTATGATGCACACCATGGAGCGTTATTTCTCGCACGATGATGACATGACGTTGACCGATGAACTGGCTGAGGGGTTGCTCCGTACAGTGAAAGACAGTGCTTTGGAGGTGTTGCAAGCCCCGGAAGACTATCGCCATCGTGCACAAATCATGTGGGCAGGCAGCCTGGCTCATAACGACCTGACAGGTTGCGGCACAACAAGCGATTTCGCCACACACCAGTTGGAACACGAACTCAGTGCCATGTTCGATGTGGCACACGGAGCAGGGCTTGCCGCCTTGTGGTGCAGTTGGGCGCGCTATGTTTATAAAGAGAATGTTTCGCGTTTTGTACGCTTTGCAGTCAATGTAATGGGTGTTGCCAATGATTTCACTGACCCGGAGCATACGGCTTTGCTGGGCATCAAGAGAATGGAGGATTTTTATCGTACTATCGGTATGCCTGTTAGCATTAAAGAACTGATAGGTAGGGAAATTTCTGAAGAAGAGATCGAAGAAATGGTTCGCAAGTGCAGCCACGGTGGCAGCCTAATCATAGGAAACTTCAAGAAACTTGCAAGCCAGGATATGAAGAATATTTATCACTTGGCAAGCAAATAACTTTATCCGCAAAAAATCACTGCCGGGCACTTAGCCCGGCAGTGTCAATAATCAGTAGCCTTTTAACTACGACTATTCAGATAAATCATTACTCCGTCTTTTTTGCGATGAAAAATGTATAACCGTAGAATTCTTTATACTTGTGGTATAGCTCGTCTTCAACTGTCTGAAGCGTGCTGAATTCTTCAGCGGTTTTATTTCCCGCATACTTCTTAAGGAAAATCTTCTGGGCTGCAACTTTCGAAGCAAAATAATGCTCTGTCCAGCAGTTCTCCGGCAGAATAAATGTAGCGACGGGGAGGTAGCCTGCTTTGTGCAGCTTGGTTACCTGGTGTGGGAGCGTATCTATTTCGGAATAAGCATCCACCCAGAAATCGTTGATTTCCGCAGGACGTTCGTCCGTAAACCACGAACTTTCAGTGACGGCAATGTAGCCTCCCGGTTTCAGATACTCACGCCACTCATTCAGTCCCCGTTCAAAGCCGATATTGTAAATGGCTCCTTCGGACCAGATTAGGTCTAATGATTCTTTCTCGAAAGGAAGATCGTCCATCGAACCTACAATGCCTTTCACTCTATCTTGTAGATTCAGCTTTGCAGCATTGCAGTTGAATATCTCTATGAATTTCGGAAAGAGGTCAAGTCCGGTAATCTGTCCCGGGGCATTCTGAGCCAATACCATTGTCTGACCGCCTGTTCCGCAACCGATGTCGGCGATAAGGGATTCGCCGGTCAGATTATCAATAAAGCTCAATGCCTTCAGCGTTGCTTCCGGGCTTCCGGGGCCTTGCCGCTCCATATTGGAAAAGAAGTCACAAATTAAATTTAGTTCGAAATCATGAATGTTTTTATTTTCGTTACTCATTGTCTTAATGTATTTTGCGTACACTGTGAAAGCATAGCAATGCTTTCGTCGCATTGTACGCAGATTAAACTTGAATTATAATAATAGAAAACTACTCTCGAAAGGAGTTCCCGAGAGCAAACGAAGGGGACAATCTGTATCAGCAACACAGATTGTTTACTAAACCAAATCCGATCTTAATGTCTTTGTCATGCCGCAAAGATAGAAAATATTTTGGTAATTAAAAAATCCCACTTCGCCAATTGGTGAAGTGGGATTTTTATTTCTTCTAAGTGAACCGCTTGGGGCTCGAACCCAAGACCCCAACATTAAAAGTGTTGTGCTCTACCTGCTGAGCTAGCGATTCAATCCTTATTGCTGTTAAGCGGGTGCAAAGATAGGCACTTTTGTTGAAAATGCAAGGGAATGAGGAGGAAAAGTTCTTGTTAATCTTTCTCTTGGGTTTTTCCTTCTTGATTCTCAGTAGGTTCTAATTTGTGAATATTTTCCCGGTTGATTATAAAACGTTGGTAATAGGAGAGCATGAGGGTAGTAAGAGGAAGGGCAATGATCATGCCTAGCATACCCATTAATGAACCCCAAATTGACAGGGATAATAGGATGATGGCCGGATTCAACCCGGTGATTTTTCCCATGACACGCGGTACGATGAATCCGTCCTGGATGGCTTGTACGATTGCAAATACGGCGGTAGCCGAAGCAAGAATAATCCAGAAATTACCTCCGGTATCAGCAGCTTTCAGTATCGCAAGTATAACAGTAGGGATGAAACCGATGATTTGCAGATAGGGCACTAAGTTCAAAGCACCTATAAACAGACCCAATCCGATGGCGAGAGGGAAATCAATAATCAGAAAACCGATGCTGAATAGAATGCCTACGCATAAAGCTACAAAAGCTTGTCCGCGGAAGTATCTGTTCATGCCATCCTTTATATCGTTCAGTATTCCTACAACGAAAGAACGGTACTTTTCCGGGACAAGGTGGGTCCATCCTTCGGAGATACTTTCATAATCCAGTAATATAAAGACTATATACAGAAGGATAATAAAGAATGCAAAGAAGCTGAATAAGAAACTGACAGACTCTGACAATAAAGCCCATACCCGTGGAACAGTATCCCTGAGTGCATCCAGCAAATTCTCTTCACTGAACAGTTGGGTAAGGAACTGCAGGTCTATATTTTCCCGTAAAAACTCCGACAGTGTTTTGGGGACATTGCCATCGTGCGTACCACTGGAGAAATACTCTATCAGCAAATCTTTTACCCGGGCAAATTCTTGAATTATAGGAGGCACAAGCAGATAGAATGCAATGGCGCCGATTGCCAGCAGGGTAAGTAAGGCGCAAAAGATGGAGACGATCCGATTCTTGAGCTTTAGCTTGTATTGGAAAAAGGTAACCAGAGGATAGATCAGATAAGCAATGAGCCAAGCGATGAAAAAAGGTAATAGCACACTGCTCAAACGCTTGAGGAGCATAAGAATACCGATGATAATAACGCCAAGTATGACGCCACGGATAAAGCTGTCGAATGTAATTTTTTTACGCTCCATAGAGTTTTGATTTTAATGTTTTCTTAATCACTGGCTGCTTGCCGGTCTGCCTGGGTGGCCTGCTGATAGCATTCGCGGCATAGGGGCTCGTATTCTGCCGTTTCTCCCAATAAAACCTGCTTGTCGTTCTTGACGGTGCGGTGGGAGAAGGAGGCCAATTCTCCGCATTTCACGCAAATGGCATGTACTTTGGCCACTTCGTCGGCAATGGCGCATAGTCCGGGCATGGGGCCAAAGGGATTACCGCGGAAGTCCATATCCAAACCTGCAACGATGACGCGTATGCCATTATTAGCAAGCTGATTGCATACATCAATCAGACTGCTGTCGAAGAATTGGGCTTCGTCAATACCTACTACGTCGATTTCCGAGGTAAACAACAGAATACTTGCCGATGAGTCTATAGGGGTTGAAGCTATGGAATGGCTGTCATGGGACACTACGTCTGCTTCGGAATAGCGGGTATCAATAGCCGGCTTGAATATCTCTACACGTTGTTTGGCAAATTTGGCACGCCTCAATCGGCGTATCAATTCTTCTGTCTTGCCGGAGAACATCGAGCCGCAAATAACTTCGATTCTTCCTCTGCGTTTGGTTTCCTGTATATGATCTTCCGAAAATAATACCATGTTTCTAAGAGTTATATTTGAGTGCAAAAATAATACTTTTGTCTGCTTTCCGATATTTTTTCATTATTTATTTCTACATTTGTGGCGTTAACGCAGACGGTGTGAAGGATATGCAAACCTTATTAAATGACATAGAACTAGACATTCAGGAACTGAAGTGTTTGATACAGGCTATTTCTATTGATGCCAACCCGACATTGAAGATAGTGGCAAAACGAAATATTCAGCAGATGAAGGCACGCCTGGACGCGTTGCAGAAACTGTTGGATGAACCGTCTGTAATTGCTTCGCAGCCAGAAAAAGAAACTCCAATTGTATCTGATCCTCACATTGAAACGGTTCCTCAACTTGAACCGATTGTTTCAAATGCTGCTGAATTTGTTTGCGAGCAACCTGTTGCCATTGCTGCTGAGCAGGTTCAGCCTGTTGCAACTTCCGCTTCACCTATTTTGGCAGAACGCATTAAACCCGCTACCGATTTACGCCATGCTATCAGTTTGAATGATTCATTCCGCTTTACTCGCGAACTTTTCGACGGTAATGCTACGCGGATGAATGAAGTTGTACGGCGGGTAGGCGAGGCTTCATCTTTGGACGAAGCGATGGAGGTTTTCATTTCGGAGGTGCATCCGGACGAAGAGAATGAAGCAACCATTGATTTTATTGAACTCCTCAAGAAATATTTCAGCTAAATCACCAAGTGAATATGGGAAAACTATATGTAGTACCTACTCCGGTAGGAAATTTGGAAGATATGACCTTTCGGGCTATCCGGATTCTGAAGGAAGCAGACCTGGTACTTGCCGAAGATACCCGTACTTCCGGTATATTACTGAAACATTTTGAGATAAAGAATGCAATGCAGTCCCACCATAAATTTAATGAACATAAAATGGTGGAAAGTGTTGTTAATAGAATAAAGGGTGGAGAAACAGTAGCCTTGATTTCGGATGCCGGTACACCCGGAATATCCGATCCGGGCTTTTTGGTAGTACGAGAATGTGTCCGCAATGATATCGAAGTACAATGCCTGCCGGGAGCTACGGCTTTTGTTCCGGCATTGGTCGCTTCCGGGTTGCCCAATGAGAAATTCTGTTTTGAAGGTTTTCTTCCGCAGAAGAAAGGACGTATGACACGTTTGAAGACATTAGCGACAGAATATCGTACGATGGTATTTTACGAATCTCCCCATAGACTGGTAAAGGCTTTGACGCAATTTGCCGAATATTTCGGTGCAGAGCGGCAGGCATCTGTTTCGCGCGAGATATCTAAGATACATGAAGAGACAGTGCGCGGCACCCTTACAGAACTGATAGAGCATTTCACTGCCAACGAACCGCGCGGTGAGATTGTGATTGTAGTAGCAGGAATAGACGATTAAATAACTTCATTAACAAAACGTAAAACAAAAGCGTATGAAAAAGTTAGCAGTTTTAATTGTATGCGCAGCCGTAATGGCTTCGTGTGACAGCTTTTCGGGTGGCAAGAAAGACCAGTTGAAAGCTGAAAATGATTCTCTTTTGATGGAACTGACCCAGCGTAATGCTGAACTGGATGAAATGATGGGTACTTTCAATGATATTTCGGAGGGATTCCGCCAAATCAATGCAGCCGAAAGCCGTGTAGATTTGCAACGTGGTGCCGTGGCCGAAGGTTCGCTGAGTGCCAAGCAGCAGATTACTTCGGACATTGAGTTTATCCGCAAGCAAATGGAAGAAAACAAGGAGCAGATTGCCAAATTGCAAGCCCAATTGAAGAACAGCAAGAACAACTCGGGCCAGCTGAAAAAAGCTGTTGAGGCTTTGACTCAGGAACTGGTTGCAAAGACCCAGCGTATTGAAGAATTGCAGGCCGAGCTGGCTTCCCGGAATATCCGTATTCAGGAGTTGGATGCTGCCGTAAGCGGTTTGTCTGCCGACAAAGAGATGTTGACTGCCGAAAATGAAACCAAGGCCAAGACTGTGGCAGAGCAAGATAAAGAACTCAATACCGCCTGGTTCGTATTCGGAACAAAGAAGGAATTGAAAGACCAGAAGATTCTGTCCGGTTCGGGACTCTTTAAGAAAGGTGAAGTATTGAAAGACGGTGATGTGAACAGGGACTACTTTACGCAAGTCGATCTTCGCACTACCAAAGAAATCAAGTTGTATTCTAAGGATGCTGACATCCTGACTACTCATCCGGCCGGCTCTTATGCCTTGGAGAAAGATGATAAAGGACAGCTGACTTTGAAGATAACGAATCCTAAAGAATTTTGGAGTGTATCCAGATATCTGGTTATTCAAGTGAAGTAACACATTTGTAGTGTGACGCTGATTGAAACGCAGATTATCGCAAATTTACGCAAAGCTAACCAAATACTTTGCGTAAATTTGCGATAATCTGCGTTTCAATTTTTATTTTATCCTCATAATATGGCATATCAATATAAGAATCTGTTTTTCGATTTAGACGACACCCTTTGGGCATTCTCACAGAATGCTCGCGATACATTTGAAGAAATGTATCAGAAGTATGGATACGACCGCTTCTTTCAGTCTTTCCAGCATTTCTACACACTCTATCAGCGTCGTAATGTGGAGTTGTGGGAAGAGTATGGCAATGGACAAGTAACGAAAGAAGAATTGAATCGCCAACGTTTCTTATATCCCTTGGAAGCAGCTGGGGCAGGGGATGCTACTTTGGCAAAGAACTTTTCGGATGACTTCTTCTCTGTGATTCCTACTAAAAGCAAGCTGATGCCTCATGCGCAGGAAGTGTTGGAATACTTGTCTGCAAGGTATAACCTGTATATTCTTTCCAATGGCTTTCAGGAACTTCAGTGCCATAAAATGCGTTCGGCAGGTATTGACCGTTACTTCAAGAAGGTTGTTTTGTCCGATGATATTGGCGTGCTGAAACCATGGCCTGAGATTTTTCATTTTGCCCTTTCTACTACCCAGTCTGAATTGAAGGACTCTTTAATGATAGGTGATAGTTGGGAAAATGACATTACCGGAGCGCGTGGAGTCGGGATGCACCAAGCCTTTTATAATGTAACCGGAAAAACGGAACTTCCTTTTCAGCCTACTTATCACATCAGCGATTTAAAAGAATTGATGCAAATTTTGTGACGTTGTGATTTAGTTGTATTTTTGTCAGCAGAAACGTATAAAAATACAGCTATGGAGACTATCTTACCTTTCGCTTTGCTTTGTTTTACTTCCTTTTTCACGCTGACCAATCCTCTTGGAACGATGCCGGTGTTCTTGACCATGACGCATGGTATGACCGAAAAGGAACGGCAAACCGTTGTGTCGCGCGCCACTTTGGTTGCTTTCGCTACGATTATGGTCTTTACGTTTGCCGGACAATTCCTTTTTAAGTTCTTCGGTATCTCTACTAATGGCTTTCGTATAGCAGGCGGTGTCATTATTTTCAAAATCGGTTTCGATATGTTGCAGGCCCGCTATACTCCGATGAAACTGAAAGATGAAGAAATAAAAACGTACGCCGATGATATCTCCATCACCCCGCTTGGCATCCCCATGCTTTGCGGACCCGGTGCTATTGCCAATGCCATTGTGCTGATGCAAGATGCTCACTCTATCCAAATGAAGGGGGTATTAATAGGCATGATTGCTTTCATCTATCTGATCACATTCTTTATCTTGCGTGCTTCTACGCGCCTGGTGAAAGTCCTGGGCGAAACAGGCAATAACGTGATGATGCGTTTGATGGGACTTATCTTGATGGTTATTGCCGTAGAATGTTTTGTCAGCGGCGTAAAACCTATATTGATTGATATACTGAAGGAAGGGGTTGCCGGACTCTTTTGATATTTCTTATACCTTATATATAAAAGGCCGCTCACTTCACAGTGGACGGCCTTAAAACACTTTATTTAAAAAACACTTGGGAAATTATCCCAAATTTCAATCTTCAATTTCTTAATGATAGCTTTTAAATTCATCATTCTTCACTTGGCAAGATAAAAGCCTCTGTGAAGGAACCAAAGTTACCTGCAGACACCTGATATGTCAGATTAACAACAATCTGATTACCTGAGAGTGCCCCATTGCCCGAAGCATAAAGCGTACCGTAAGCACCGTAAGAACTATAAACTGCTTGTTGAGCCACAGTTACGCTATTATTGCCGGCAACATCGAGTACAAGGTCATAACCATCTTCAAAAGGTGCTATCGCTTTATATTTAAGTACCGGGCTCGATTTGTAAAACTCACATTCTCCATCGCCGCCGAAGAACGTACTTGATACTATTCCCATACCAATTGATTCCCACTTCAATCCTATGAAGGTTGTTTCTGCCGCCATCTTGGCATTGCCGTTCACTGCTACGACTGTAATGGTGTACGCGCCTATCATACCGGTCACTGTCACATCACTGTCCGATGCTCCCGAGAGACCGTCAACTTTAGTACCGTTTTTAATTACATAATCCATATAACCATCTTCACCCATTGAGGCAATATGTGTGTCTTTGTCGGCTGTAGTCTCTGCCAAATAGTAGGCTTCCTCTACTTTATTGTTAGCAGCTATCCGGAGTAAAACGTCATTGTCGGCATTATAAGGTGCTTCCGGTGTAAACTGGTACACAACGACGTTGGGTTTGGAGTCTCCTCCCGGGTTCGTCCCTTCATCTTCTGAACATGATGTCATGCCGACAGTGGCAAGGAGCACCATGAATAAGCTATAGATATAATTCTTCATATTCTTAATTTTTTAATGTTATAAGCCCATATTACCAAGCATATTCATCCGAATCTGATGTTGGTGCTATAGGCGTCGGATTGTTTGTACAAGCTGTGTTGTAGTTAGTCTCGCTCTGAACGATGCAGAGGTTCATCCAATCGGGAGGAGTGGTAGTGTTCCAGCGGTAAGTCTCCACATGATTAGTATTGGGGTAACTACGGATAACACCCTTGTTAAGACGTTTGATGTCGAAAGTAGCGAATCCTTCTCCCCAAAGCTCTACGCGGCGTTGCCACCATACTTCATTTTGGAAGGCAGAGTTGGCAGGATTGCCATAAGATTCATTGTGTTTGCCATATACATAGGAAGCGTCGCGGCTCTTGGCAAATGCTGTCAGCAAGGCGATACCTCTGGATTCATCCTGCATACCGGCAGCTTCGGCTTCAATCAGATACATTTCTTCAACGCGCATCATGGGGACGGATACCAGAAATCCCAGGTATTGGTTATCGTTACCGCCTTTGGCTGCACGGAACTTCAGTGACAGTCCACCTACGCCTTTGCCCTCTTTATTGCCGGAAAAATGAACCCAGTCAGGATATTTGGTATAAGCTTTCAGGGCTTCCAGCTGATCTTCTTCCGGTAATTCTGCAATCTTAAAGTCAACGAAGCATTTCCTGCGGAAATCGGTTTCCGGGATAGTCTCATAGAGATGGCGGTCGATAAGGAATTGATGACCATAACTGGAAGCATAGCCACATTCCGAACCGTTCACTTCGAGGCACATGAAAGACCCCCACGAACTGTCGGCATCGTTCAACAGAATATTTTCATCAGTATCTTTGAACTTTAATCCAAGCATCCAGGAAGAGTTGGGTGTATTAAAGCCTGTTTCCCTGTCGGTATAGTCGGTTTCGCTCATAAGCTGGTAACCGTTTTGTGCAAGTTTAGCATATTTTTCGGCATTTGCCCAATCTTCCATTACTAGATAGGCGCGTGCCTTCAGACCATACACCACCGATTGGTCGGGAGTCAGCTTATCGGAGCGTTCATAGTCCGCCAGATATTGTTCTGCCTTTTCGAGGTCAGACAGAATAAATGCCCACATTGCTTCGTTAGTGGCACGGGGATTATTTGCCAAATCAGTGAGAGCAGTCGTTTCTGTTACCAAAGGTACTGTTTCTGCATTTTTGTCGAGTGCGTACGTTTTGGCTGCAAACATACGTGCCAAGTCCATGTAGAACATTGCTCGCATGGCGTATGCAATACCCGCACCTGCTATTTTATCCGCATCGGGATTCTCGCCCGCCAATGAAATAACGGTATTACAATTCTTAATCCAGCTATAGTAATACGTCCAAGGAAACTGGCATAGAAGATATTGAGGCCCAAGAGCCACACCGCAACTGTACCAGGTAGTATATTGGTGTCCCGAAAAACTGGGAACAAGATCCTGCCCCATCACATCACGCATCTGATAGAACGAGGGATAACCGTAGTCATAAGGGTATCTTCTATTAGAGGCATTACCAAATTGGAATGTACCGGCCAGAGAAGAAGTAATACCATCTACGAAACCTTGGTACGAACCGGGAGCATTGGCAGCTTGGTCCTTGGTAACAGTAGATGATTGCGGGTCAATTTCTTCAATACAACTTGTTGCAAGGGTAAGCCCGAATGCAACAGTCAAGAATGGAATTAATATTTTTTTCATATTCAATGTCACTTATTAGTTTAGAATGTTATTTGAACACCTCCTGATATGTTGCGCACGGGGGAGTATGCCGTTATATCCTTGTTGCCTTCGTAAGAATAGCGGGGGTCGAATCCTTTGCGTGCCGACCAGAAACACAGGTTTTCACCGGCAGCATAGACGCGTATCTTGGCTATGTTCTTCAGAAGATTCTTAGGCAGCGTGTAGCCCACCGTGAACGACTGGAAGTTCAGATAGCTGGCATTAGTCAGGAAACGGTCCGAATTGGTGAACACCGTGTACTTGTCGCCATACTGCCAGCGGGGAATATCGCTTGAAGTATTGTTAGGACTCCATGACTTGATATAGTCCTTATGGAAGTTGGAACCTGCACCAGAAGAGGTCTCAGTAGGAGCCATCAGGGATGCGTAACGGTTGTCGGCCATCTTTCCACCTATCTGATAGTCGAAAGAAGCGGACAAGTCGAAGTCACGGAAACGCAGTGAGGTGTTGAATCCACCGTATAGTTTGGGAAGAACATTGCCTTGCGCATACTTGGTAGCTTCATTAGGATTGGTCGTGGTGTAAGAGTGTTCCTTACCCGGTCTGCTGGTAGAGCCTTTCAGATTTTCGTCTACCCAGTAAGTTGCCTCACCCTTTTCATTAACACCGGCATACTCCGCACAGAATGCATTGTAGAGCGGACCTCCCTCTTCGTACCAGTTTTGGGCAATATCCGTAGAGTTGGTCTCTGCAAAACCGCCATTGGTACCGGTCTTCGATTTAGGCAGGGAGAGTATCTTGGCTTTGTTGTGTGACAAGTTTGCTGATATACTCCAATCCACATCTCTTGTATGTATAATGGTTCCGGTCAAAGCAAGTTCCACACCCGTATTGCGGATGTCGCCCAAGTTGCCGTAGTAACCGCGTGAACCGGCAGATTCCGGAACGGACAGCCAGAAGAGCAGGTCTGTGGTCTTCTTGGTATAGAAATCTACATTACCTACCAATCGGCCTTTCCAGAAGCTGAATTCTACGCCGACATTGATATTAGTTGTAGTTTCCCAAGTAATATCCGGATTACCTATACGATAGAATGTAGGTGACATGGTTTTTTCATCAGTTGCAGTCAGTGAGTAGAGGTCGATAAATGCCCAGTTGCCAATATTGTCATTACCCTGCTGTCCGATGGATGCCTTTAGCTTCAGTTCGTCCAGCCAGGAAGAGTAGTCCTCCATAAAGTTTTCTTTGGTGATTCTCCATGCGGCACCTACCGACCAGAAGTTACCCCAACGGTTGGCCTTGGCAAAGTATGAAGAAGCATCGCGGCGGAAAGAGGCAGATACGAAGTACTTTTCATCGTAGTTGTATTGGGCGTTGCCAAAATAACCTTCTACATTATATATTGTAGTATAAGAACCGGCATCATTTTTTGTTGCGAAAGCATTGATTTCCGGGATGTCAGGAGAGAAACCACCTTTTGCCGTAGCCGTCAGGTACTTGGTTGTAGCCTTGTAGTATTCGTGTCCTATCATCACGTTTACATTGTGTTTGCCGAAATCCTGGAAGTAAGTTAGGGTTTGACTGTTGTTGGTTCTGAATCCGGTAGTGCCAGTCTTCTGAATTCTACCGTTCGTGCCTGCTGCCGGACCGTAAAACATATTCTGATAATCCGAATAATTAGTCTGTCCCAGGATGACGGTGCTTGTTGCATTCGCTTTTAAGAAGCTGGTTATGTTGACGTCTGCCATAAAGGTACCGTTCAGCTGGTCACCGATAGACTTAACCTGATTGTATTTATTGGCTCCTAACGGGTTACCGTTAGACATGAAAGGACGGGTACCGAGACCTTCGTAGCTGTTTAGGCCATAGTCGTAACCATCATGACCCCACTCGTCTTTTTTAATCACTATATTGCCGTTAGCGTCTACCACACGTACCAATGCAGGATAAATAGGTGCAATGCTACTGGTATAATACATTAAGTTTGTATTGTTTCCGTTAGTGCTCATGTTCGGGTTCGATTCCTGGTTGGAATGTATATAGCCCACATTGGCAGTCAGCTTCAACCATTTTTTAGCTTGATAATCAGCTTTAATACGTGCACTGACACGGTCATAGCCCGAATTCTCTATAATACCGTCTTCGTTCAAATAACCAAGGCTGGCATAGAAAGACGAACGCTCGGAACCGCCGCTTACACTGACGTTGTATTCTTGGCGCAGAGCGCTTTTGTAAGCCATATCTTTCCAGTCATCGGGCTGCAAATAGTAGTCTGTACCTTTATAATTATATTTACGTCCCAAAGTAGCACTCGGATTCAATTTTCCGTCTGCACCAATCAACATCTGACCATCGGGCACGGTATAAACATTGTATTTCAGGTCGCTAAGCATCTTCTGGTTAGCCCAAGAGTTTGCAGCCGCAGCATTCAAGCCTTGGCTATAGCGCGAGTAGTTATAGAGTTGTGAATAATAAGCTTCATAATACTCTCCCGGATCCGTAATGACGTCGTAGTCTTGAACACCACGGGTATTCACACCCCACTTCACGTCTACATTGACCACAGCTTCTTGTGTCTTACCCTTCTTAGTAGTGATAATGATAACACCGGCAGCACCGCGAGCACCATAAAGAGCAGCAGATGCAGCGTCCTTTAAAACAGAGATAGACTCAATATCATTTTGTGGAATGTTGGATAGATTGGCAGTATAAGGTGCACCATCCACAATAATCAACGGATCGGTACTTGCATACATAGAAGCAATACCACGAATATTGATTTTACCGTCGTTAGAGCCGGGTGCTCCTGTACCTCCACGCATCTGCAAACCTGCTACAGAGCCTACCAAAGCGTCGGAAACATTTGTAGTGATGCGCTTGGACAGTTCTTCAGTACCGACAACCGCTGCCGAACCAGTAAATGCCGATTTTTTAGCTGTACCGAAAGCTACAACTAGCACTTCATCAAGCATCTCATTATCAGCCTTTAATGTTACTTTTACAGTACGTCTTATCGCTACCTCTTGTGTCTGCATACCAATGTATGAAATCACCAAAGTTTTCGCAGAACTACAAGGTGTGTATGTCGCTGATATATAAAGATTTATATTCTGATAAGAACTTTGCATTATTCCTCCCATGCCTAATAGAAGCTACTAGAACATAAATAAAAATATCGAAGAAATACTATGTTTATACCGCTATCAGTCATTAACCATTATATATCAATGAGTTATTCCAATAAAAGGATTAATTGTTTCCACTTAGAGATACACTTCCCCAATATGCCAGGCTTATTTCTCAAGAATGATTACTGGCTATTGTCACTGTATTAATAGCATGAATAAAGCTCAAACTCCATTTGTC
>JAUUPT010000072.1 GCA_030843315.1 Bacteroidaceae bacterium
TAAAGCAGCCAAGGAAATCGACATTGCTTTCGCCTACTTACCCTATGACACGAACAAGCTCTCCAACACTTCTTTCGACGGCAGTTGGGACTTCAGCGTCACTTCCATGACAGATGGTGCCACCGACGGTGCTTCACTGATGACACTGGGTGACATGGACTACACCAAGCAGGGACTGACCGTAGGCGGCAAAGAGTACAAAGCCGAAACTCCTCAGAAGTTCTTCGGGGCTTACGGAAAATAAGATTACATAGTTCTGATGTAGCGAGGAAGCGCGCTGCATACAAATTTTTGCCCTTTGCCACCCCGGCAAGGGGCAAATTAATTTTATAGGAGAAAGAATTCCCCATTCACCCTTCATCGCCCGCTTTCACCGTAACCGACAGTAAACAAGTAAATTAAGAGCCCAGGTGAAGGGTGAAACCGCTTTTTAAACATTTAGTTTGATAATTACAGCAAAAAGGCATACATTTGCAACAATCAATGCATAAACGTTATGAGAAAGCTACATCTATTCTTTCTGTTCGCCTTGTTGCTTGCCGCTTGCAGCGACGACGACAAAGAAAAACAGCCCGATTTTGTTACCAATATCACGATAGCCGATGCCGACAAGACTTTTGACCCGGGCGATGCCGTGACCGTGAAGGCCGACGGCTTCCGGAGCGATGACCAGGTGATACTGGACATCTACTGGCCGATAGCCGACAATCCCCTCTTCCCCGAAGGTTTTTCACGCTACAATCGTGCCGTCACTACGGAACAGACTGCCGGTAGCGTCACTTTTCTTGCCCCCGGCCACTGGCCCGCTTCACGGGTAGAGATATTCCTGGAACGTGAAGGCAACCTCATGCTGCTCGGTGAAATTTCTGTTTCCGACGGACAGCCGCCCAAGGAGTTCCAACTCTATGGTATCACCAACTCCCGCAGTATGATGGTACACCCATACGGTATCGAGCAGATAAGTCTCAACAGTTCTGATGGTACTGTATCCAAATCAATCGTACAGCTACCCAAAGGGCAAGAGTTTTCGCTTGTAGTCAACTCTCCGGGGAGCAACACTCTCTGCGGCATCTTAAAACAGGACGGACAATATACCACCGGTTGCTTCGACCTGTCCATGCACTACTGGAAAAGTACGACAGGACGTCCCATAACGCTCTGCACCACCTATAACAACAGCATATTCGAAATTAGCCAAATTGACGAAACCCATCTGACAGTCAATAGCATAACATCATCAGCTTTCAGCAGGTCAGAGATGCCCGCGCCGGTATACCTCTTCGAACTGCCCGAAGGACTGAAAGCAGACGCCTTGAGGAACTATCGGGGCATATACCTCAGCGAAGGCTATATACTGCTCTCCGCCGATAATGGCGACGGAACGTTTTCACCTGTAGTAATGGAGTTGCGCAATGGAAAGTTTAACATACAACTCTACGACCCGATACAGTGTAATGCCCTGATACCTTTCTGGGTTGTACTCCCCAAAGAAGGAACGAATGAAGGCACGTACGCCGGCGGATATGCCCTGTCGAAAGCGAACGGCGGCGAGACGGAATTCCGGCTTTGGAACACGACGACAAAGGGTATGGAAGGAGAGCCATTCGCCACTTTCCCCAATCCGGTACGCTCCATTGCCACTTTCTGCACGGGAGACTTAGACGCACAGAAGCTCTATGTACTATTCGAAGCCTATCGTAACGGTCCGCTGATTGAGTCGTACGACTTGACAAAGAAGGAGTGGAAAAGCCTCGGGTCGGGCTATCCTTATGCAGAGATTGTATTGGCAAGATAAACGGGAATTTATCAGTTCCCTTTTTCCCGTAAATCATCCTTCGGTATTGTCGTCTCATTACCGTCCCGCATCGCCATATAATGCGGAGACATAATCTCGATGCCGGCGGCATTGAAAACGTCCTGGATGTTCTGGTGCAAATTGGAATAAATCTCGCCGAGGCGGTCCGCTTCCCGGATATAAGCATTCACCTGGTAGACCGGATACCAGTCACTAAGGGAAGTTTCGAGTACGAAGGGACGGGGATCGTCCGTCACGCCGGGAGTATTCAGGGCGGCTTCTATCAAGAGTTGGTGTACTTTGCGCCAGGGGGCATCGTAGCCGATGGTTACTTCGGAATGGATAATCAGACCGTACTCGCGGGCGGAAGCACTGTAATTGACGGTGTGCGAGGACATAATGAAGGAATTGGGAATGGTCACCACTTCGTTCTTCGTGGTGCGGATGCGGGTTACGAGCGGAGTCTTTTCTATCACGTTGCCCGTCGTTTCATTCAGTTGGATGCGGTCGCCCAGCTTGAAGGGGCGCATATACGTTATCACCAATCCTGCCATCACGTTTCCGATAACGGTGCTCGAACCCAACGAAACAATCAGACCGACAAACACCGATATTCCTTGAAAAACACCGGACTGCGAACCCGGCAAATAGGGATAGACCATCGCAATCATAAATGCATAGAGCAGAAACCGCACGATGTGGAACGTCGGAATAGCCCAGTCGGCATAGAAACCTCTTATCTGCAACCGTTCCGATTGTATCTCGTTGGCAAGATAGTGCACCAGCCTTACCAGATATTTCACCGCCAGCCATATCACGAAGATAGTGAATAAGTTCGGAATATAGTCGATGACCCCATGCAGAATACTCTTCACGGGATTCCATATATAAGAGAATAGCTGGTACGCGAAACCTTTAGTCTGCGGGAAAATGGAGAAGAGCAACGGTACCGTGAGCAGCAACTGAAGAATCATAAAGGCATAGCGCAGCAGGTTGGCGAGGAATACAAGCAGATTGACCTGCTTCTGTGTGTCCAGCAATTCATAATCCTGGATGGAAATGGGCTTCAACCTGGTATCTTTCAGCTTCTGAATGCGCAGCCTGAGTTTACGGAACAGCCAGTTGGTGAGCTTAAACAAAAAGAATTGCCCGGCAAGTACCAGGATAAAATACAAGATACGCTTGCCCAGTTGCACCAGGCTATGCTCTTCCTTCATAGACTTCAGCTTATCCACAATGATGTGCCGTTTGCCGGAGACCAGTTGTTCGCGGGTGCAGTTCTCCCACAATCCGTCCTGGTCGGTGAAGGAGGCAATCACTTTATCGTTGTACATCAAGTCGGATACGATATCGCTGCTTTCTATATAGAGCGAGTCGGGATGCAGGTTGAAGCGTTTACCCAGTTCGGTGACTTCAAGCGATATGGACTCGGCGCGCTGCTGAGGGGTATGTCCGCCACGCTTGGCATAGAGGTAGAACAAGGTATCGCCTTCTACCACTACCGGCACACCGGGAGTTACTTCACGAAGCGAGTCAATGCGCAACTTCTGCTGTGCTAACTTCACAGAATCGGCCGCATAGCTGGCCAGCTTCATCTGCTCCATCTCCATCCGCAGGTTTGCTTCATTCAGCCTTGCCGCTTCCAGTTCTTCCCTGAGAGCCGACAAGTGTATTGAATCAGAATCTACTTTTACCGCCTCCGGTAAACTATCTTTATGGAGGGCATCGAGAACTTTATCTACTAATTGTGCCGAGGCATCGCCTACCGGCATAAAGAATATCCAAAGGCAAAAAAGGTGAACCGCTTTCATATCATTCCTGATTGGTCGTTTTAATTGTGTTTAATAAAGCGTACAAACATACAGAATGTTTTTGATTTTAAGTCTAATTTTCATTTCTAAATAGCAAAGCGCCGGCAACAAATGACTATTATTACTATCTTTGCCGCGAACAAGAAAAAAGAGAACCATGAATATACTCTTTCTTATCGGAGGACTCCTCCTTATACTATTGGGTGCCAACGGGCTGACCGACGGCGCCGCATCCGTAGCCAAGCGCTTCCGCATACCGTCCATCGTCATCGGGCTCACCATCGTAGCCTTCGGTACTTCCGCCCCGGAGCTTACCGTCAGTGTGTCTTCGGCATTGAAAGGCAGCGCGGACATTGCCGTGGGCAACGTAGTGGGAAGCAACATCTTCAACACCCTGATGATAGTAGGCTGCACGGCGCTCTTCGCTCCCATTGTTATCACCCGGAACACGCTGCGAAGAGAAATTCCTCTTTGCATCCTCTCTTCCCTCGTCCTGCTAATCTGCGCCAACGATATGTTCTTGAACGGCAGTAAGGAAAACGTACTCAGCATCACCGACGGACTGATATTGCTCTGCTTCTTCATCGTCTTTCTGAGCTACACCTTTGCCATCGCCTCGCACAATACGAAAGAAAAGGGGGAGGAAACGGACGAAATAAAGCAGCTCCCCATGTGGAAGTCTGTTCTATATATTCTTGGCGGACTCGGTGCCCTCGTTGCCGGAGGCAGTTTCTTTGTAGACGGCGCCAGCGGCATTGCCCGCAGCCTGGGTGTCAGCGAATCCGTCATCGGTCTTACGCTTGTGGCAGGCGGAACTTCGTTACCCGAGCTTGCCACCTCCATCGTGGCAGCCTTGAAGAAGAACCCGGAGATAGCTATCGGAAACGTCATCGGCAGCAATCTTTTCAATATCTTCTTTGTCCTGGGTTGCTCGGCTTCCATCACGCCGCTGCACCTGAACGGCATCACCAATCTGGATTTGTTGGTACTGGTCGGCTCCAGTATTTTGCTTTGGCTGGTAGGTATCTTCTTCGGAAAGCGCACCATCACCCGAATCGAAGGCAGCATTCTGATACTATGTTATATTGCTTACACTACTGTGCTGATATACAATTTATAAGAACATAAAAATGAAGTCCTTAGAGCATCGGAAAAGTAGACATTCCACAGATAGTTTTTAAGTACTCCACGCGGTATTTTAAAGATTATCACGTATCTTTGCTGACTCAATATTAAACACTATGGCAATTACAATCAAAAAAGTTTCTACAAAGAAAGAGTTGAACCAGTTTATCCGCTTCAACTACAAACTATACAAAAACAACCCGTATTCCGTCCCCGACCTTTTTGACGATATGCTCAACACCTTCAACCGGAAGAAGAACGCCGCATTCGAGTTTTGCGAAGCCGACTACTTTCTGGCATATAAGGACGGAAAGATAGTAGGACGTGTAGCTGCCATCATCAACCAGAGAGCCAACGATACCTGGAACAAGAAAGAAGTACGTTTCGGATGGATTGACTTCATCGACGACCCCGAAGTGTCCGAAGCCTTGATTCATACCGTAGAAGAATGGGGAAAAGAACGGGGTATGACCCAGATACAAGGCCCGTTGGGCTTTACCGACTTTGATGCGGAAGGCATGCTCATCGAAGGCTTCGACCAACTGAGCACCATGGCAACCACCTATAATTACCCCTATTATCCGCAACACATGGAACGCATGGGTTTCAGCAAGGATGCCGATTGGGTGGAATACAAAATCTACATTCCGGATGCCATACCGGATAAGCACAAACGTATCTCAGACCTTATCCAACGGAAATATAACCTCAAGATCAAGAAATACACTTCGTCCAGGAAGCTGGCACGCGAATACGGCCAAAAAATTTTCGAACTGATGAACGAAGCATACAGCCCGCTCTACGGATATTCGGCTTTATCGCAAGGGCAGATTGACCAATATGTAAAGATGTATCTGCCGATTATAGACTTGCGAATGGTGACACTTATCACCGATGCCGATGACCAACTGATTGCCGTAGGTATCTCCATGCCCTCTCTGTCCGAAGCATTACAGAAGGCACACGGTCGTTTGCTGCCTTTCGGATGGTATCATCTATTGAAAGCATTGTTCATGAAACGACGTGCCAAAATGCTGGATTTACTGCTGGTAGCGGTGAAACCTGAATATCAGAATAAAGGTGTTAACGCTTTGTTATTTTCCGATTTAATTCCGGTTTATCAAAAATTAGGCTTTATATTTGCAGAAAGCAACCCCGAGCTGGAGATGAACGGCAAAGTGCAAGCCCAATGGGAATACTTCAAGACCGAACAGCATAAACGGCGCCGGGCATTCATCAAAGAAATAAAATAATGTGCTAATTATGGAAGAAATCAACGGACTGATGCCCGAAGGTAATGTAGAATATACGGAAGACAACATTCGTCATTTGGACGATATGGAGCATATCCGTGTCCGTTCGGGCATGTACATCGGCCGTCTGGGAGACGGCTCACAAAATGACGACGGTATCTATGTATTGCTGAAAGAAGTAATGGACAACAGTATCGATGAGTTCAAAATGGGTGCCGGCAAACGTATAGAAGTGACTATTGACGAAAACCTCCGCGTCTGCGTGCGCGACTACGGACGGGGGATTCCGCAAGGCAAACTGATAGAAGCCGTCAGCAAATTGAATACCGGCGGTAAGTACGACAGTAAGGCTTTTAAGAAAAGTGTCGGACTGAACGGTGTGGGTATCAAAGCTGTTAATGCACTCAGCAGCCGCTTCGAAGTACGCAGTTATCGCGACGGGAAAGTACGCATCGCTATTTTCGAGAAAGGAGCGCTTCAAAGTGATACCACAGAAAACACGGAAGAAGAAAGCGGAACTTACATTTTCTTTGAACCGGATGCCACGCTCTTCCTCAACTATTCATTCCAGAATACATTTGTAGAGACGCTGCTGCGTAACTATACCTATCTTAATACGGGCCTTTCCATCATCTACAACGGCCAGCGCATCATCTCCCGCCACGGATTGGAAGACTTGCTGAAAGACAATATGACCGCCGAAGGCCTGTATGACATCATCCACCTGAAAGGGGAAGATATCGAGATAGCCTTTACGCACACCAATCAATATGGCGAAGAATACTACTCTTTCGTCAACGGCCAGCACACCACGCAGGGCGGTACGCACCAGAGTGCATTGAAAGAACATATCGCACGCACTATCAAGGAGTTCTACAACAAGAACCAGGAATATTCCGATATTCGTAATGGTATCGTTGCAGCCATCGCCATCAACGTGGAAGAACCACAGTTCGAAGGACAGACCAAAACCAAACTGGGTTCACCTTCAATGGAACCGGGAGGCGTCAGCGTCAACAAATATGTGGGCGACTTCATCAAGACGGAAGTGGATAACTATCTCCACAAGAATCCGCTTGTAGCCGAAGTGATGCTGCAAAAGATACAAGACTCCGAGAAAGAGCGAAAAGCCATTGCCGGTGTCACCAAGTTGGCACGCGAACGTGCCAAGAAGGCCAACCTGCATAACCGCAAGTTACGCGATTGCCGCTATCACCTGAGCGACGGAAAAGGCAAAGACCAAGAAACCGACTCGTGCATCTTCATCACCGAGGGAGACTCTGCCAGCGGTTCCATCACCAAAAGCCGTGATGTGAATACCCAAGCCGTATTCAGCCTGCGAGGCAAGCCGCTCAACTCCTTCGGCCTGACCAAGAAGGTGGTCTACGAAAACGAAGAATTCAATCTGCTGCAAGCAGCCCTGAACATAGAGGATGGCATAGAAGGATTGCGCTACAACAAAGTGATCGTGGCCACTGATGCCGACGTGGACGGTATGCACATCCGCCTGCTCATTATCACATTCTTCCTGCAATTCTTCCCCGACCTGATAAAAAAGGGACATGTATACATCTTGCAGACTCCGCTATTCCGCGTGCGCAATAAGAAAAAGACCAGTTATTGCTATACGGAAGAAGAACGCCAAAAGGCCGTTGCAGAGTTGGGCCCCAACCCGGAAATCACGCGATTCAAGGGTTTGGGAGAGATTTCACCCGATGAGTTCCAGCACTTTATCGGCAAGGATATGCGCCTGGAACAAGTGTCCCTGCGCAAAACAGACCTTGTAAAAGAGTTGCTGGAGTTCTACATGGGCAAGAATACGATGGAACGGCAGAATTTTATTATCAACAATCTGGTTATTGAAGAAGATTTAGCATCATGACAAGAGCTATCTTTCCGGGAACGTTCGACCCGTTTACCATCGGACACTCGTCGGTAGTGAACCGTGCACTGACTTTTATAGACGAAATCGTCATCGGGATAGGTATCAACGAGAACAAAAACACGTATTTCCCCCTCGAAAAACGTGAGAAGATGATTCGGGACTTCTACCGGAACGAACCGCGCGTCACCGTGCAAACGTACAACAGCCTGACCATCGACTTTGCCCAGCAGGTAGGCGCCAATCTGATTATACGCGGCATCCGCACGGTGAAGGACTTTGAGTACGAAGAAACCATAGCAGACGTCAACCGCAAGCTGACCGGAATTGAAACCATCCTGCTCTTCACTGAACCGGAACTTACTTGCATCAGCTCCACCACCGTACGCGAGTTGCTGCAATTCGGAAAAGATATAAGTATGTTCATCCCGGAAGGAATGGAAATTAATGATAAGTGATTAATAAATAGACAATGAAGAAATTTCTCAGCATTATTATAGTATGTATATGCACCGTGATGGTGCAGGCACAGAAGCCGAACAATGAAGCCATACGCAAACTGCAAATGGCCGAGTTCGCCATTACCAACCTGTATGTAGACAAAGTAGATGAAGACAAACTGGTAGAGGAAGCCATCATCAAGATGCTGGCTCAACTAGACCCACATTCCACCTACAACAATGCTGAGGAAGTGAAGAAGATGAATGAGCCTCTGCAAGGCAACTTCGAAGGTATCGGCGTACAGTTTCAGATGATAGAAGACACCTTGCTCGTGATACAGCCCGTGAGCAACGGCCCCTCCGAAAAAGTGGGTATCCTTGCCGGTGACCGTATTGTAGCCGTCAACGACACTGCTATTGCCGGAGTAAAGATGAGCACGGAAGATATCATGAGCCGCCTGCGTGGTCCGAAGGACTCGGAAGTAAAACTCACCATCGTACGCCGCGGAGTGGACGACTCATTATACTTCACCGTAAAACGCGACAAGATACCTATCCTCAGCTTAGATGCCGCCTACATGATACAGCCCAAGACCGGATATATACGTATCAACCGCTTCGGCGCCACCACTGCCGAAGAATTCATAAGTGCCCTGAAGGAACTTCAGAAGAAAGGCATGAAGGACTTGGTTCTCGACCTGCAAGGCAATGGTGGAGGCTACCTGAACGCAGCCATCGACCTTGCCAACGAGTTCCTGCAACAGAAAGAACTGATTGTCTATACCGAAGGAAGAGCCGCACGCCGCAGTGATTTCTTTGCCAAAGGTACCGGAAACTTCAAGAGCGGACGCCTCATTGTATTGGTAGATGAATATTCGGCTTCGGCCAGCGAAATCCTTACCGGTGCCATACAGGACTGGGACAGAGGGGTAATAGTAGGACGCCGTTCCTTCGGCAAGGGACTGGTACAACGCCCCATCGACCTGCCGGACGGCTCCATGATACGCCTGACCATAGCCCGCTATTATACTCCTTCGGGACGCTGCATCCAGAAACCATACGATAATACCGCCAGCCTGGACGCCCGCATAAAAGGAGATGACAACCAAGAGAAATACAACCTGGAACTGATAGACCGCTTCAACCACGGAGAGATGATTCATGCAGACAGCATCCACTTTGCCGACTCTCTGAAGGTACAAACCAAACGCCTGGCACGTACCGTTTACGGAGGTGGAGGCATCATGCCGGATTATTTTGTTCCGATAGATACGACCCAATATACCGACTACCACCGCAATCTGGTAGCCAAAGGAGTAGTCATCAAAGCTACCACCGGCTACATCGAGAAACATCGGAAAGACCTGAAAGACAAATACAAGAAGTTCGAAAGCTTCAACGAGAAGTTTGAAATAGACGATAACTTCCTGGCCGACATACGTGCTCTTGCCGATAAAGAGAAGATAGAATTCGATGAAAAACAATACAATCAATCGTTGCCGCTGATAAAGACACAGCTCAAAGCATTGATTGCCCGTGACCTGTGGGATATGAATGAGTATTTCCAGGTAATGAACTCAACAAACAATAGTGTGCAACAGGCATTGAAAATATTGCAAGACGGCACCTATGAACAAACTCTAAAGCCCAAGCTATGATGACACCCTGTTAAGAACCTTTTTCCAATCTTATTACCATGAAACACATCATAATGATGCTTGTACTTCTGCAATGGGCGCTTGCCGGCAGAGGACAAGCCTATGAGTCAGACATCTATTTTTCCCATCTGGATAGCAGCAATGGACTGTCGTCCAATGAAATTACTTGTATCTTCAAGGATTCACGCGGGTTTATGTGGTTTGGCACTATCTCAAACATCAATCGTTATGATGCCAACTCTTTCAAAGTATTTCAGCACCGTGAAAACGGAGCGCCTTTCTCCGAAGAAACCGTCTTCAGAATGAGCGAGACCAAGGACGGATTCATCTGGATTACATACAGAGACAAACAAATCAGTGTGTTCGACCCTCAGGAGAACCAATTCCATACAACACCCGAGATTGCCCGTTTATTGGGAATCTCCCAGGACATCTACCAAGTATTTCCCACAACGGACAACAACCTGCTCTTTACGGACAAACAGGGTAATGTATATCTGTATAATTACTTCTCAAAGAATGTAACCACGCTTAAAAACAACCATGAGCAATGCCAGGTCTCGGACATAGCAATCTATGAGAACGAAATGTATCTGCTATATGTCAATGGATTATTGGAATGTATCGACCTGAGCCGCTTTGAAACACTATTCAAAACCGAATATCTGCACCAGGCACATCCCGACCTGGCAGCCGGATGGAATATGTTCATCGACAGGGATGGAGAACTATGGATTTATCAAGATCCCCCTAATTATTGGGGAGTTTATCTTTATACCCCTCAGGAAAACTCCTGGCGTAAGTTTGACACGCAATCGAAAATCAAATTGTCCTCTAATATGGTGAGAGGGGTAGAGCAAAGCAGCAATGGTAACATCTGGATAGCTACAGACCACGGTGGCCTCAACATCTACGACAAACGGACGGAAAAAATCACCTGTCTCAAGAATAATCCTTTTGTCAGAGGCAGTATCAGCCAGAACAGTTTAATATCCATTTACAAGGATAATGAGGAGATCATCTGGCTGGGTACCTATAAGAAAGGAGTAGATTATCATCACAAGAATCTGTTCAAGTTCAAGCGTTTGCAATATCCTCTATCTGTTGACACCGGTATAGAGGAGAATGACTGCACCTGCATTTTGCAAGAGTCTCCACAGCGGTTATGGATAGGAACCAATGGCGGAGGATTGCTTTGCTACAACCGGCAGACACAGGAGTATAAACGCTATGTACACGACCCGCGAAACTCCAACAGCCTGTCGTCCGACATTATTGTATATATAATAAAGGATAAGAATGGCCGCCTATGGATAGGTACCTATATGGGAGGTTTAGTCTGCTATGACGGACAGTTCCACACATTCTCACCCGAGAAAGTTAAGAAAGGACATAATGAGTTGACAAGCATCACCAGTATGGAATACGATGGTGACAACAACCTTTGGATAGGGACATTGGAAGATGGATTCTACCAATTTGACATCAACACAAAAACGTGGGAAGAAAAAGAGATAGTATATGGTAAAGACAGTGTCTACCAAAGAAAAGTCAACGATATAGCCCAGGGAGGCCAGAACGAACTGTTTATAAGCACCAGCCAAGGTATCAACATCTATAACACTGCTACTCAAGAAGTACGGATGCTGAACGAAGAATTTTCTCAGGGAAAGACCATCAATGAAACTTACTTCTTCGCAATGTGCCTGGATTCGAATAATTTGTTGTGGTTGGGAGGCAACAATGGTATCTATGTATATAACAGGAATACCAAAGAGTTGTTCCATTTTGATACGAGCAACGGACTGCCGGACAACCATATCGCCATTTTCCAGGAAGATATCAAAGGATTTATGTGGATCGGCACCAAGAACGGACTGGCAAAAGCGAAACTGGAAACAGCAAACGGTGAAACCAAATGTAGTATTCAGAATTATATGCAGGAAGATGGACTGCCTTCTGCCACATTCAACCGTAATGCCGGCTCGATGGATAAAGACGGTAACTTTATTTTTGGAACAACCAACGGGTTAGCCCTTTTCACGCCACACGAGATATACCTCAGGTATAATTCACCTAAAATAATGATTACCGATTTGTGGATACAAAACCAAATAGTGTCACCCAATACACTATATGACGGAAAACCTATCATTGAAAAGGACATCAGCTACTCCCCCAAGATCAGCTTTACATACGGACAGCACAGCCTGGCATTGAGTTTAGCCATTCTGGACTATTTGCACCCGCAGAAGAATAGTATCTCTTATAAGATGGTAGGTCTTGATTCGAAATGGAATGAAGTCACTAACAACCACCAATTCGTAACTTATACGAACTTGAATCCGGGAGACTATATCTTCCTGGCCAAGGCAAGTAATCCGAATAGTGGACAGACCAGTGAAACGATACGGATTCCTATCCATATTGCTCCACCATTCTATTCGTCCATATTTGCCTACGTCCTATATATCATCCTATTTATCATCTGTTTGTATCTGATGCTGCGCTATGTTCTGAACATCCAGAACAAAAGGTTCAGATATGAAAAGGGAAGAATCGTATCGACCCAACAGCATGATATGGATGAAATGAAACTACGGTTCTTCACCAATATAAGCCACGAGTTCCGTACCCCGCTTTCGCTGATCATTCTCCCCATCGAGCGCTTGCTGAAGACGGAGAAAGATCCCGAACTACGGATGTCATATCAGTTGATCCGCCAGAATGCGCAGCAACTGCTGAACCTGGTCAATCAAGTATTGGATTTCCGCAAGATAGATCAGAAGAAACATCAACTGGTACTGTCTTCGGGAGATATTGTATTATTTGTAAACGATATTGTCCGCTCTTTCAGACAACTGTCCGAAGAGAAGCAGATATCTTTCACTTTTTCTTCATCCACCCCCTCGTTCATCATCAAGTTCGATGCTGACAAAGTGCGTAAGATTATTGCCAATCTGCTGAATAACGCATTCAAGTTCACTCCTGAGAGGGGGAAAATAGCCGTCAGATTATTCCCCATACAACGAAAAGAGCAGTTACAACTTTGCATTGAAGTGTCCGATACGGGTATCGGTATCCTCCCGGAAGACTTGGAACACATATTCGACCGTTTTTACCAGGTAAATGCTGATGACAAGTCTCCGGCTTCGGTAAACCGGGGGACAGGAACAGGCATCGGATTGCATCTGTGCCATGAGTTTGCTGAGATACATCATGGAGAAATAACGGCAACCAGCACCTACGGGCAAGGCAGTGCTTTCTCCTTCTATTTCCCTGTTGAAACAAGCGAATATCAAGAAACGATACACGATGGAGCAGAGGAAAGTACTCCAACGGAAACGGAAGAAAGTTCCCCGATAGAAGCAGAAGAACTCCCGAACTACAGCGAACCGGAAGAGAATGCAGATACTGAAAAGACCAGCATATTACTGGTAGATGACAATAAGGATTTCCGTGAATACATGCTATTCTGCCTCAAAGACACTTACAACGTAGTGATGCAACCCAACGGTGAGCAGGCTTGGGAATACATACTGAAAGCATTCCCGGATATAGTTATTACGGACATCATGATGCCGATAATGGATGGCATCACCCTATGCCGCCTGATAAAAGAAGATGTACGCACTTCGCACATCCCGGTTATTCTGCTTACCGCCAAAACCGGACAAGAGAACGAATATACCGGATTGCAAGCCGGTGCGGACGATTACATCTGCAAACCTTTCAATATAGATACGCTTTCGCTGAAGATCAAGCATATCGCCGAGCAAAAGAAGCAGATGCACCAAAAGTTGATGAAGTCTTCGCACACCAGCATCCAACTTGCCGATGCCCCAATTAGTTCTCTGGATGAAGAATTGATAAAAAAAGCGATTGCCTATATCGAACAGGAACGATCGAACCCACAATTCTCTGTAGAGCAACTCAGCAAACAAATGTGCATGAGCAGAACCAATTTCTATAAGAAATCGCTTTCCTTAACCGGAAAGACTCCACTCGAACTGATACGTTCGGTACGACTGAGGTATGCTGCGCAATTATTGGAAAAGACGCAAATGCGCATCAACGAGATTGCCATGGAAATAGGAATGAACGATATGAAAGCCTTCCGCAAGTATTTTAAGGAAGAATTCGGAGTTCTACCTTCAGAGTACGACAGGCACAGCGATAACAAATCCGACGATTAAACAGAAGTAATTATACAGGTCTTGCCATTCGGTTGGTAAGGCCTGTTTTTTTCAGAAGAATTCACCTTTGTTTTAAGAGATAAACACTCTACTATCCAAACAACCCCCAAATAGGAGCCATCCATCCCCGTTCCTGCAACCAATCCCCCCTTTCATTTGAACAAATATCCCCCTCCTTTTCCGCTACAATAGCCTAATTTTACAATGAATCGAAAACACTATTTATTAATCTTAAATTATTGTATGCCTATGGGAAAAGAAAAGCCATTTTATGAATACCTCTAAATCTATAGCTCTAACCAAGCTAATTATTGAGTTTAATTTATTCTAATATCAAGACTAATATGGAAAAACACTTAAAATCACATCGTAACACAAGTCCTATAATAAAAGGCTTGTATCTATTATTCTTCTCACTCTTAACCACGACGGTGCAAGTAGCTATTGCATCGGATACAGTCACAGAAACGACAGAAAGCAATCAGCAAGTTGAAGAAATACACGGTCTTATCGTCGATACAGGCGGTATACCTATCATTGGTGCCAGTATTCTTCAAACAGGAACGACAAACGGAGTCACTTCCGACCTGGATGGAAAATTCACATTGAGAGTTCCCCTCGGAAGTACACTTAAGATATCTTATATCGGCTATGTTTCAGTCGAAGTAAAAGCAGCCAAGGACATGAAAATTACCCTACGCGAAGATACAGAATTACTGGACGAAGTAGTGGTAGTGGGCTATGGTACCGTAAAGAAATCAGACGTTACGGGTTCTGTAGTATCTGTCAACTCAAAAGATATGATGAAGCGTAACCCCGTAACTTTGGGTGAAGGATTACAGGGAGCAGCAGCCGGTGTATCGGTTGTCCGCAACTCAGGTGACCCCGAAGGCGGAGTAACCATCCGTATTCGTGGTGTGGCAACGGTAAACAACTCTGCCGATCCTCTTTATGTAGTGGACGGTGTACAAGTTGGTACCAGCATCGAATTTCTTAACCCGAATGACGTTGAATCAATTGAAATCCTGAAAGATGCTTCTGCAACTGCCATTTACGGTTCGCAAGGTGCTAATGGTGTTATCATGATTACCACCAAGAAAGGATCACAAGGGAAAGCACAATTAACATTCTCTGCAAACTACGGAGTCCAAATGCTTAGCAGAAAGCTGGATATGGCGAATGCCTCTGAATTCGTGCATGGTGTACGCCGCGCAGCTGCAAGTGATGGAATCGGTATGACAAATGGAGCCTGGATTAACTATGACAAAGACTTAAATAGCATTGACTGGCAAGATGAGATGACTCAAACTGCCCTTCAACAAAATTATAACATCTCACTTTCGGGAGGAAATGAGAATACACAGGCAATGGTTTCAGTAGGTTACTTAAATAATGACGGTATTGTTATAGAATCAAACTTCAAACGTATCACAGCGCGTGCTAATGTAAACTATAAAGTGAAAGACTTTATTCGTGCCGGCGTGAACCTTTCTTATGTTCATACAGAGAAATATGGCGGCGGTAACTTACAGAATTATGCCACACTTATTCCTACAATGGATGACGTAGACGCAGACGGCAACCTTATCAATGTTCCAATACGCTACCCCGACGGAACATGGGGACACTTCAAGAAAGAAGGTAACGGTGATACGAACAAGGGACAGGATAACCCCGTAGCAGCCGCACGTACAGCCGACGCACGCAATTACTTCAACCGTGTCTTGACAAGTGCCTATATGGAACTTGACTTGGTAAAAGGGCTTACTTTCAAGACTATCGGTAGTGTGAACTATTTCGGTAGCTCCTATCATGGTTACAATGCATGGCACGATCGTACCTATGGAAGCGAAACCCGCGTTGATGGTTTCAATGTTGAGCAATACCAAGGAGTAGGCTTGAACCTGGAATCATACTTCACTTATAATTTGAAATTCTTGGAACACCACAGTTTGAACCTGATGGCCGGATATTCATCATCCCGCTACAAACCCCAGGATGTAAAGGCAAGCGCTTCTGATTTCCCGGCAAACACAATTCGTCGTATCGAGTTGACCAACAACACTGCAACTATCAACGCAAGTGGAGGTTTGGGACGTGAATCACGTAATGAATCATACTACGGACGTGTTATGTACTCACTGATGGATCGCTACTTATTGACTGCTACTGTACGTCGTGACGGTTCTTCCAACTTCGGATCCGGCAACCGCTACGGTACATTCCCTTCAGCTTCTTTAGCTTGGCGTATGACAGAAGAGGATTTTATTAAGAATCTGAATATTTTCAGTAACCTGAAACTTCGTGCAGGTTGGGGACAAACCGGTAATGCAGGTAACTCTACCAATCTTTCCGTAGACCAGTTATCTTCTGACCGTATTGCTTACTACCTTTATATGAATGGCTCTAATTCTTCAACAATTGCACCGGGTTTGGCACAAACAAGAGAAATTGATACCAACCTTAAGTGGGAGACCAACGAGCAAACCAACATCGGTCTGGATATGGGATTCTTCAACAACGAACTTAGCATCAGTTTGGATTACTTTATCCGTGATGCAAAGGATTTGCTGCTCTATCGTAACATTCGTCCTTCTACCGGTTATACCAGCATTTATACCAATGCCGGACATATCCGCAACTCAGGTGTGGAATTTGCAGTAAACTACCAGAAACAATTCGACGAGTGGGGATATAGTATCAAAGTGAACGGTTCTACTTTGAAGAACAAAGCCATAGAAGTAGGAGACGATATTTATTCTTCCAGTGGAGCAGCTGATGGCGACTATTGGTCTAACTACTCTCTGACAAGAAACGGACACCCGGTAGCTTCCTTCTACGGATGGAAAGTAGACGGTATCTTCCAAAGCCAGGCAGAAATTGACGCATTGGACTCTAAGGTTTTAGGTGACGCAAACGGTGGACACTACCAGTCAGCCAGTACCCGCCCCGGAGATTACAGATATAAAGACCTGGACGGTAACGGATATATCGACGATAATGACCGTACAGTGTTAGGTGATGGTTATCCTACTTTGAACTATGGTATCAGCTTAGGAGGAAACTATAAGAACTGGGATTTCAATCTCTATATGTATGGTGTATTGGGACAAGATATTCTTTCTTATGCCTATAAGAACCTGACCAATATGTACATTGCCGATGGTGGTTACCGAAATGTATTGGCCGATTGTATCAAAAACGCATGGACTGAAGATAATCATAGCAACAAGTATCCACGACTGAGCAAGACAGATGCCAACCACAACGGACAAGTATCTGACGCTTACTTACTGAATGGTAACTTCCTGAAGATTCAGAACATCCAGATAGGCTATACTTTCCCAAAAGAATGGCTCAAAGCTGTCAGAATGGAAAGTGCCCGTGTATTCGTTGGCGTAGACAACCTGTTTACAATTACCGGATATAAAGCCGGCGACCCGGAAGTAGGTGATTCCAATGTACTCCGAACAGGTTTTGATGGTGGTAGATATCCTTTCCCCCGTACGTTCAGTTTCGGAGCTAACATCCAATTCTAAACCCGAAGCATATATAATAACTTAATAAAAGAATCCAATTATGAAGAAACAAATATTCAGCTTTATAACAGCTGCCGTCCTGCTCGGAGGTTTATCTTCCTGCGGAGAAGGTTTTTTGGAAATTGATCATTATGATATCTTAGAGCCGGAAGTCCTATTACAAAGTGAGAAAAACATCATTAGCGGACTGAATGGATTGTATGATATGTTCTATCCTGAAAGAGGTAGTGGTACAACCGACGTACAAAGTCAATGGAATATCAAGCCTCAGTTGGCTTTTTCCAATTATCCGGCATTAGACTGTCAGGCATCCGGTTGGGACAACGAGTTTACCCGTCACGAATGGCGTGCCGATAAAGACATGTTCTACGAAGGATGGAAACAATCTTATAAAGCCGTTGACCGTGCCAACCGATTCCTCGCAAAGTTAGAGGGTGTAGATCCTTCTATTTTTGCAGAAGGTGAAAAGACCAAGAATATCATCATAGCTCAAACCCGTGCCATACGCGCTTTCTTCTATAGCTTCCTGGCTCAGAATTTTGGCCGGTTGCCTATGTTGATGACCGGTGATACCTATACCAGTAGCCCGGAGAAACCTCGTGCCGAAAGTACGGATATTACTTGGAATCTTATCATTGAAGACTTTAAGTATGCTTCCGAAATATTGGGCTGGAAGCCTTGGAACGATGAAAAAGGACGTATTACCCGAGGTATGACAAAAGCTTATCTGGCACAGGCATACATGTACAACAAGAAATACGCTGAAGCCAAGAAAGAACTTGGCGACATCATCCAGAGTGGAGAGTACAGATTGAATCCTTGCTACGGATATATTCACCTGGAAGACCGCGTCTGGGATGCTGAAAGCGTTTGGGAATTACCTTATCCGCACTTTTCCGACCTGAACTGGGGAGCTGATGGCAAAAATGACGCTACCTGGTGGGTTGCACAGTTGACGGCAAGTCCTGAATACGGTGGTTGGGGCTCACTCTATATATCTTATGAGTATTGTGAATCCTTTGAAGCGGGAGACAAACGTCTGAAATATTCAGCCGTACGAAAAGGAGAAACAAATCCGTTTACGGGTGAAACTGTCGGTGCCAGTGCTGGATTTGAAGATGATTTTGTTACTTCCGAGTCAATGCCGAATAATTTCGGTCTTAAGTATTGGAAGAGACATCCGGGTAGCGACGGAATTATTTTCAATCCGCAATCAGCCATCTGGATGCGTTATGCAGCCGTATTGCTGAACTATGCAGAGTGCTGCTTTGAAACAGGTGATGCTGCTACCGGTTGGGAAATGATCCGCACCATACGTAATCGTGCATGGGGTAATCTTGAGGTTAACCTTGCACAAGGCGACTTCCCCATTCCTTTGAGAACAGAGGTGGTTGAAGTGCCTGATGCAGAAACATTCTATGCTAAATACAGAACAGATAAAGGCTATACTTCTGACGTATGGAAAGTAGCTTTGACTATCGAACGCCGTCATGAATTCCTTGCAGAGTTTTCTTTCTGGTATGACTTGTGCCGTACGAATATGGCTAAAGAATTCTTGGATTGCGAATATCCTAAAAACCAAGGCTGGACCAAACGCACCTTCGACTTCGATCCGAACCGGATGATTTATCCGATACCGACCGATGAAATTAGGAAGAACAATGCAATCAGCCAAAGTGACCAGAATCCCGGGTATTAATTAATAGTTCTTACGGGACCGGCTGAATAACACAGCCTCCCTGATAAACGAGGTTGTGTCAAAATGCTGGCACAACCTTTTTTTATGCACAAAGCCCGGACTTT
>JAUUPT010000073.1 GCA_030843315.1 Bacteroidaceae bacterium
CAGCCGGACAGCTTCACGGCACTTACATGCTGCTGGACGAGGCTTCCGTAACGGGTACTGCCAACATTGTGATGGCAGCCGTACTGGCAAAAGGAAAAACAACCATTTACAACGCCGCCTGCGAACCCTACGTACAGCAACTCTGCAAGATGCTGAACCGAATGGGCGCCAAGATAGAAGGCATCGCCTCCAACCTCCTCACCATCGAAGGAGTGGACGAGCTACACGGCACCGACCATACCATTCTGCCAGATATGATTGAAGTGGGCAGTTTCATCGGCATGGCCGCCATGACGAAAAGCGAACTGACCATCAAGAACGTATCTCACGAGAACCTGGGCATCATCCCCGACAGCTTCCGCCGCCTCGGCATCAAAATGGAGCAACGGGGAGACGACATCTACGTGCCGGCACAAGACAGTTATCAGATAGAATCCTTCCTCGACGGTTCCATCATGAGCATTGCCGATGCTCCCTGGCCGGGACTGACGCCGGACTTGCTCAGCGTGATGCTGGTAGTTGCCACCCAGGCAAAAGGCAGTGTGCTGATTCATCAGAAGATGTTCGAAAGCCGCCTGTTCTTCGTGGACAAGCTGATAGATATGGGAGCGCAAATCATTCTGTGCGACCCGCACCGCGCCGTTGTCATAGGACACGACCACGGCTTCAAACTGCGTGGCGGCAATATGACCTCACCCGATATCCGTGCCGGCATCGCCCTGCTGATAGCTGCCATGAGTGCGGACGGCATCAGCCGCATCCACAATATAGAGCAGATAGACCGCGGATATCAGAATATAGAAGGACGACTGAACGCCCTCGGAGCAAGAATAACGAGAATATAATGATAAAAAGAGAAGAAGTATATAAGATAGGTATATTCAACAAGCCGCACGGCATTCACGGAGAGTTGTCGTTCACCTTCACGGATGATATTTTCGACCGGGTGGAGGCGGATTATCTGATATGCCTGTTGGACGGCATTCTGGTACCTTTCTTTATGGAGGAATATCGTTTCCGTTCAGATACGACCGCCCTTGTCAAGCTGGAAGGAGTAGACACGGCAGAACGTGCACGCATGTTCACCAACATCGAAGTCTACTTCCCCGCCAAGCATGCCGAAGACGCCGGCCCGGAAGAACTGAGCTGGGACTTCTTCGTAGGTTTCCGCATGGAGGAGATACATCACGGACAGTTGGGTGAAGTGACGGAGGTAGATACCACTACCATCAACACCTTGTTTGTGGTGGATGATAAAGGAGAAGAACTACTGATTCCGGCACAGGAAGACTTCATTGTCGACATCGACCAGAAGCATAAAGTCATTACGGTGGACTTGCCGGAAGGACTGCTGGCGCTGGAAGAGACGGAAGAGGTGTGATAAGGTGATGGAGTGATAAGGTGAGAGAGTGAAGTAACTTTGCCCATAGATAATTAAGGTGAGAGACAAGAAGAAAAACAAGAAACGAAGCAAGGCTTTTTGGAACAACATCAAGTTCAAATATAAGCTGACCATTATCAACGAGAATACACTCGAAGAAGTGGCAGGACTGCGTGTGTCCAAGCTGAACGGTATCTCCGTATTGCTTTCTTTGCTGACGGTGTTGTTCCTGATAGCTGCCGTTATCATCACCTTCACCCCCCTGCGCAACTACCTGCCCGGATACATGAACAGTGAAATCCGTGCCCAGGTGGTAGAGAATGCCTTGCGTGCAGACTCACTCCGCCAACTGGTGGAACGCCAGAATCTGTATATCATGAACATCCAAGACATCTTTCAGGGGAAGATAAAAGCAGATACCGTACAATCCATAGACTCGCTGACCAACGTACGTGAAGACTCATTGATGGAACGCACGCAACGCGAAGCAGAGTTCCGCAAACAATACGAAGAAACAGAAAAATACAATCTGACAACGATTGCCGCCCGTCCCGAAGTAGACGGGTTGATATTCTACCGCCCCACCCGCGGCATGATATCCTCGCCTTTCAATGCCGAGCAGAAGCACTTCGGTACCGACATTGCCGCCAATCCGGGTGAAAGCGTATTGGCAACACTGGACGGCACCGTGATACTGAGTACCTACACCGCCGAAACCGGCTATCTGATAGAAGTACAACACAATCAGGATTTAGTGTCCGTCTATAAGCATTGCGGTTCTCTTCTGAAAAAAGAGGGCGACACGGTGAAGGCCGGCGAAGCCATCGCATTGGTAGGAAATACCGGACAACTGTCCACCGGACCACACCTCCACTTCGAGCTATGGCACAAAGGAAGAGCGGTGAATCCGGAACTGTATATTGTGTTTTAGAGAGATAAGGCGAGAGAGTGATAAGGTGATAAAGTGATAAAGTGAGAGTGATAAAATGAAGAAACAAATAGCTATACTTGGCTCTACCGGTTCCATCGGCACACAAGCCCTCCAGGTCATCGAAGAACATCCCGACCAGTACGAGGCGTATGTGCTGACTGCCAATAACCGCGTAGACGATCTCATTGCCCAGGCGCGCAAGTTCAAGCCCGAAGCAGTGGTGATAGCCAACGAATCGAAATACCTGCAATTGAAAGAAGCCCTTGCCGACCTGCCCATCAAGGTATATGCAGGCGAAGAGGCGCTTTGCCAGATAGTGGCGGAAGCCCCCATCGACATGGTGCTCACCGCTATGGTGGGCTATGCCGGATTGAAGCCTACCATGAACGCCATACGCGCACGCAAAGTGATAGCACTGGCAAACAAAGAGACATTAGTCGTGGCCGGAGAGTTGATTAACGACCTGGCACGCTTCAGCGGCACTCCTATCCTACCCGTCGACTCCGAACATTCCGCTGTATTCCAGTGTTTAGCCGGAGAGGTGGGCAATCCGATAGAGAAAGTGATACTGACTGCTTCCGGCGGCCCCTTCCGCACCTGCACAATGGAGCAACTGGCAACCGTCACCAAAGCACAGGCGCTGAAACATCCCAACTGGGATATGGGTGCCAAGATAACGATAGACTCTGCCTCGATGATGAACAAAGGATTCGAGGTGATTGAAGCCAAATGGTTGTTTGGCGTGCGCCCCGACCAGATAGAGGTGGTAGTACACCCGCAATCCGTCATTCACTCCATGGTACAGTTTGAAGATGGTGCCGTAAAGGCGCAGTTGGGTATGCCGGATATGCGCCTGCCTATCCAGTATGCCTTCTCCTATCCGGACAGACTGAAGGCTTCTTTTCCGCGTCTGGACTTCAAGCAGTGCACGGAACTGACGTTTGAGCAACCGGACACAACACGCTTCCGCAACCTGGCGCTGGCCTACGAGGCACTGCACCGCGCCGGAAATATGCCGTGCATAGTCAATGCCGCCAACGAGGTAGTGGTAGCCGCCTTCCTGCGGGATGAGATTTCGTTCCTCGGCATGAGCGATGTGATAGAAAAGACGATGTCGCGCGTATCTTATATACAGAGACCTACTTATGAGGACTATGTGGCAACGGATGCGGAAGCGCGGCGGATAGCAAAGGAAATGATTAATTAGGCTATAGTATTATAAACAAATAAATTAGTAGATTATTAGATGGAAACATTCTTGATTCGTGCCCTGCAACTCGTTATGAGCCTTTCGCTGCTCGTTATCGTTCATGAAGGAGGGCACTTTCTCTTCGCCCGACTCTTCAAAACCCGCGTTGAAAAGTTCTGTTTATTCTTCGACCCATGGTTCACACTATTCAAGTTCAAACCCAAAAACAGTGAAACGGAATATGGCATAGGATGGCTGCCCCTGGGCGGTTACGTCAAAATAGCCGGTATGATAGACGAGTCTATGGATACCGAACAAATGAAGCAACCCATGAAGCCGTGGGAATTCCGCGCCAAACCGGCATGGCAACGCCTGCTCATTATGATAGGCGGCGTGCTGTTCAACTTCCTGCTGGCACTGTTCATCTACTCCATGATTCTCTTTACCTGGGGCGATGAATACGTTCCGGTACAGAAAGCCCCGCTGGGCATGGACTTCAACGAGACTGCCAAAGCGGTTGGTTTCCGCGATGGCGATGTGCTGATTTCTGCCGACGGCGTTCCCTTCGAACGTATGGGCGGTGACTTGCTGACCGCCGTTGTCGATGCCCGCCAGGTCACCGTATTGCGTGACGGAGAAGAAGCTTCCGTATACATCCCCGAAGATATGATGAACCGCCTGCTGGCCGACAGCGTCCGTTTTGCTTCCTTCCGCTATCCGTTCGTTATCGACAGCATCATCGCCGGACGCCCCGCAGCTATAGCCGGGCTTCAGGTAGGAGACAGCATCACAGCAATGAACGGCAAAAAGATCGCCTACTTCGACTTCAAGGAAGAACTGATGAACCGAAAGAAAGCCAACAGCGCAGATCGCGACCTCACGTTGACCTACGTGCGCAACGGAGTAACCGACACCCTGACACTGACCACCGACTCCCTTTATGAGATAGGCATAGCAGCACGCACGTTGACCGACCGGCTGCTGCCTGTAGTGAAAAAGGAATATAGCTTCCTGGCTTCCTTCCCTGCCGGAGCAAAACTGGGAGTAAGCACTCTGAAAGGATACGTAGGCCAGATGAAATACCTCTTCTCCAAAGAAGGAGCCAAGCAACTGGGAGGTTTCGGAACCATCGGCAGCATCTTCCCCGCAACGTGGGATTGGCACCAGTTCTGGTACATGACGGCATTCCTCTCCATTATCCTTGCCTTCATGAACATTCTGCCCATTCCGGCATTGGACGGCGGACACGTACTGTTCCTGATATATGAAATCGTGGCGCGCCGCAAGCCGAGCGACAAGTTTATGGAGCGGGCACAGATGGTAGGTATGTTCCTGCTTTTCGGCCTGCTGATATGGGCAAACTTCAATGATATTCTAAGATTCTTCTTCTGATAATCAGAGCATAAAAAACGCACCATCCGTTCGTGTAAAACAGATGGTGCGTTTGGGTGAAATAGATGATGCGTTTGAGGCAAACAGATGGTCTGTTTGGGGCAAACGCATCATCTGTTTTTTGTATGCCTTATACCAAGTGCCCGATCCACTCTTCGCGGTCGCCCGGAAGGAGATCGATAACCGGAATTTCGACCATTGTATAGCAGCCCGGCTGCTGACGCATAGCGGCGCGAGCCACACATACCAATACCTGCGCCGTAAGGGCGGGATTGTTGATGCGCATGTTGAATTCGAAGAGTTGGTTTTGTGTCTTGCCCGATACACCTTTGCGGGTCAGGTTCACACCGTGTCCCATATCCAGCAGTGCGTCTACGCTCGGCACCAGTTTTACGTGGGTTTCGTCATTCACAAAGTACGGGTCGGCCTTGATGGCAGCAGCTACTTTGTCAAATTCGTAACCGTCTTTCAGTTCGATGTAAACCATGCGGCGATGGATGCCCGTTCCGGTGGGGATGGTCATGGAGAGAGCGGCCTTCACACCGTCGATGGCCTTCACAGCCACCGTATGTCCCATACTCATACCCGGACCGAAGTTCGTGTAGGTGATGCCCTTCGGCGCAATGGCTTCGAGCAGCGTGCGAACAACAGAGTCGCTACCCGGATCCCAGCCGGCAGAAATGATAGACACAGTGTTGTGAGCCTTTGCCTCTGCATCCAGCGTGCGGCGCAGGGCAGTGATTCCGGTATGGATATCAAAGCTGTCTACTGTATGGATACCTAAAGCCAGAATCTCTTTGGCATACTTCTCTACGCTGCGTGTAGGGGTACAAAGAATGGCAACATCTACGCTTTCCAATTCCTTGATATTCTTTACAACGGGATAATTACTCAATTCTTCGGGACGGTTTTCAGCTCCGGCACGGCGTACTACACCGGCTACCTCAAAGTCGGGAGCTGCTTGCAGGGCTTCGAGTACGAAGTGCCCGATATTGCCATAGCCAACGATGGCTGCTCTTACTTTTTTCATTCTTTTGCTGGTTTTGATTATCAGTTTTCTATATTATCGACACAAAAGTAAGCATTTTCATTAACATACACCTATAGAAGTGCTCACTGTTTCACAGAGTTTTTCTTTTTTTAGTGACTGAAAGTTCAATAATAATTCCTACATTCGCGAAATGATAATGTGATAATACGCCAATGATAGAATACATTAAAGGCGGAATTGCCGAGCTGAGTCCGGCAACCGCAGTAATAGACTGTAACGGACTGGGATATGCCGTTAATATTTCCCTGAATACCTACGCTGCCATCCAAGGCAAGAAGGAGTGCAAACTCTATATATACGAAGCCATCCGCGAAGATGCCTACATCCTTTATGGCTTTGCCGACAAGCAAGAACGGGAACTCTTCCTGCTACTGATCTCCGTATCGGGCATCGGCGGAAACACCGCCCGGATGATTCTCTCGGCACTCTCCCCCGCTGAACTGGTAAGCGTCATCAGCACCGAGAATGCCAATCTGCTGAAGACCGTGAAAGGCATCGGACTGAAGACCGCCCAACGCGTAATTGTAGACTTGAAAGACAAAATAAAGACCGGAAGCATAGCCGCAGGTACGGCCGGAACAATGGGCACACTCATGCCCGCAGCCAATGCGCAAGTGCAGGAAGAGGCGATAGCCGCCCTCACCATGTTGGGCTTTGCGCAAGCTCCTTCGCAGAAAGTGGTACTTGCCATCCTGAAGGAAGATCCCGACGCACCGGTGGAACAGGTAATAAAACTGGCATTGAAGAGATTATAAAAACTTTATCGGTCCAGTAAACATTTCCATCCGGTTATCATTATTGTATATTAAAATGTATTACCTTTACCAGAAATAAATCGACAGACAATGATGACAATCAGCATGAAACATTGGATGGGCGCCAATGAACGCACACGCGTATTACCCACCGACAAGTGGTACCTGGACTTTGCCATAAAAAGTCTTCCTATTATCCGGCAGTCTCCTTTGTATGAGTATGAAGACAATGAAATGCAGGTAGAAGCTGCCATCAGCATTGCCATGTACTTCCAGGATGCCATCGCCCAAAGCGGAGGATGGAAAGCGTTTTCAGAAGCATACTACGAAAGATACGGAAGTTATCTCCCATTCTATCCGCTGACCGATGAATACGTGCCCGATGAAATTAATAAAGAGGACATAGCATTCGTCTTATGGACTCTGTATTCACACGCCAGTATCTGGGAAGATGAAGAGTATACCCTGTTCAATCCGTTAGATAAGGACCTGTTGGCACTAAGTCAGACCATCTATGAAATGATGGATGCCTGCTTTGAAGAAGCACCCGTCAGCGAAGAAGAGTCCGGCATCGTCTGGGTTATGGGGGTAGACTTGCTGGATATGGACAACATACCACTGCCGGAAATTAAGCCGGATACGAAATTGAGTAAAGACGCGGCTCATTGCCTGGAGTACAGCAAAGGAAAGCCGCTGCTCTACTTTGCTACCTACCAGGAACTGTGTACTTTCTTTGTCGAAGTGCTGAAATGGGATAATGCCCCTTCTTCCCTGCTGCCCGACTTGAAGTACAAGAAAGAGTTCGTGATTTATGCCAATGCCAAGGGGATGCTCGTTGCACACGATGTAGCCGCTTACTTCTGCGAGGAACACAATCCGATGTACGATGCTAAGCGGGCTGCCGCAGAAGGTTATAGGCTATTCTGCCATCCGGGAGCTTGCCCGTTCGACTTAGTGAAGTATGGAATGATAAAGGGGATTCTACCCGAAGTGGCACTCCCCTTCCCCAACGGAAAAGAGTTGTTGCACCAGTATTGGGACTTTATAGCCCGCTACTATCTATGCGAGTATTATGAGGGGGAATAAAGACACAGCTCCCCGCCCCAAGCGGACCGACAAGGCCAAACCAACCGGAAAACGAATTGGCAAATCAAAGCCTTCGAAGGCGAATAATCAGCTTAACAGGAGGGTGAAATAAATGGGAATTTATTCACCACAGATTACACAGATTAACACAGATTATTCTTATAAAAACGCAGATTAACGCAGATTTCCGCAAAGAGAACTCTACTATATAAATAATCTGCGTTAATCTGCGTTTCTTTAATCTTTCTCTTTAATCTGTGTTAATCTGTGTAATCTGTGGTGAACTAAATTATCATTTACAACTCTATAACCTCTTCCTTGCACAGCGTCAGTTTCTCCAAACCATCTGTTGTCACTGCCCAAGAGTTCTCAATACCTACGGGACCTACACCCGGCAAAACAATCTTCGGTTCTAATGCAAAGACCATACCCGGCTCCAATTCCTGCTTCATGCGGGGAGCGAGTACAGGCGCCTCGTTAATCTCCAGTCCGATGCCATGACCGATGAACTTGGCTTTTTGCTCTGTTCCCATGAAGTTATCGGCAAAGCCGGCTTTGGTAACAATATCAATAGCTGTATTATAAAGATCCTCGCAAACAGTTCCGGGTTTTGCTTTCGCGGCAACAGCTTCTTGTATTTCCAAACAAGTCTGATGAGCGGCATAAGCCTCTTCCGGCAATTTGCCGATAGAAAAGACGCGGCTCATATCTCCCATATAACCGTGGAAGTTTCCTCCCAAATCTACCATAACACTCTGTCCGGGTTGCAGCAAAGTACCATTTGCACCGCCGGGCAGGGACGGATCGAGTCCTTCGCCTCCCAAAGCAAAGTCATAGGGAGAAGGGGCTGTGGCGTTGTCTCCGGTCAGCACGCTTCCCATATATATCTCCATGCTTTGACCGAATACACGGAAAATCCCCAGGCAACCTTCCAGGCGCATCAACCGTTCCACTTCAACAGAAAACTGGAGATCTGTCATTCCCGGCCGGTAAACAGAAGGTATCTGGTCGTAAGCCTTGGCATGTGCTATGCCGGAACGGCGGAAGATTTCAATCTCTATATTAGTCTTTACACTCCGGGCTTTACGGATAAGAGAAGTACCGCAAGGCACTACCTCCGCCTCGGGGAAGCAGGCAGCCAGGCGATTGTACTCGCTGAAAGACAGCTCGTCACCTTCCAACATCAGTTTCGTCGGCATCGGCAGACCGCATTCTTGCAGCAATTCGGGAAGTTGTTCGGGTTTGCGGATGGGGTGGATATGCTCTCCTTCAATATTATTAGGCCGCTTGATGAACAAACGGGCGGGAGCATTCAGCGGCAGATAGAGGTAACCACTGACAACACGTCCATACGTATAGATTAAGTTTACATTACAAGTGATAAGGGCGGCATCAATTGATTGTTGAGCCATGAGTGCGCGTATCTTATCGCGTCTCACTTTCAATTCGGGTTGTAACATCTCTTTGTTATTTATGGTTTTGAGATGCAAAAGTAACGATTTTAAATGATTAATCACTAATCACTTAAAAAAAGTACTGCCCGGGCCTTCACAGGCGCAGGCAGCACAAACCACAAATACAAATACAACTAAACAAAGTTTCTTTTAAATAATTCCCTGACCCATCATAGCGTGAGCTACCTTCATGAAGCCTGCAATATTTGCGCCCTTCACGTAGTTGATGTAACCGTCAGGTTCTGTCCCATATTTTACACACTGTGCATGAATACCGTGCATGATGGCATGGAGTTTTTCGTCTACTTCGGCTGCGCTCCAACTGAGGTGCATAGCGTTCTGCGACATTTCCAGTCCACTGGTAGCCACACCACCGGCATTTACTGCCTTGCCCGGTGCATACATTACTTTCTTTTCAATAAACAGGTCGATGGCTTCGGGCGTACATCCCATGTTGGAGATTTCGCCTACACACATCACATTATTATTAATAAGGTGTTGTGCATCTTCGCCATTCAGTTCGTTCTGGGTGGCGCAAGGCAGAGCGATGTCTGCTTTCACTTCCCAAGGACGCTTGCCGGCAACGAAAGTAGAACCGGGGAATTCTTCAGCATACGGAGCCACGATATCGTTGCCCGATGCACGGAGTTCCAACATATAGTCTATCTTTTCGCCGCTGATGCCATTCGGGTCATAGATGTAACCGTCAGGACCGGAGATGGTAACGACCTTAGCGCCCAATTCGGTAGCCTTGGTAGCTGCGCCCCAAGCCACGTTTCCGAAACCGGAGATAGCAACTGTCTTACCTTTTATATCAATACCTTTCGTTTCCAACATCTGATGTACAAAGTACAATCCGCCGAAACCGGTTGCTTCGGGACGTATCAACGAACCGCCGAATTCCATACCCTTACCGGTGAAAGTGCCCGTAAATTCACGAGTCAATTTCTTATACATACCGAACATATAGCCTACTTCGCGACCGCCTACACCGATATCACCGGCTGGAACATCCATATCCGGACCAATGTGACGCCACAATTCTAATATGAAAGCCTGGCAGAAACGCATGATTTCAGCATCGCTCTTTCCACGTGGAGAGAAATCGGAACCGCCCTTACCACCACCCATAGGCAATGTAGTCAAGGCATTCTTGAAGGTTTGTTCAAAACCCAGGAACTTCAAGATAGAAAGATTTACGGAAGCATGGAAACGAATACCGCCTTTGTACGGGCCAATAGCATTGTTGAACTGTACACGATAACCGAGGTTAGTCTGAACATCACCCTTATCATCCACCCAAGTAACACGGAAAGTAAAGATACGATCAGGTTCTACCAATCGTTCTATAATTTTAGCTTTCTCGAACTCTGGATGTTGATTATAGATATCTTCGATAGAAAGAAGTACTTCCTTTACGGCTTGAAGATATTCAGACTCGCCGGGATGTTTTGCCTCCAAAGAGGACATGATACGTTCGATATTCATAATATTACGTTTTAAAGGTTATTACCTTGTTGACTTAGGTTATTCGAGCAAAGTGTCACTGAATAACACTGCAAATATAGGAAAACTTTTCATATCTGCTATATTTTGCAGTGATATTTTGATTAAATAATGATAAAACGTCAAAAGTGCTCTTCGAAAGCCCTAAGCAGCAAGTCGCATATTCCTCCTATCTAAGGTCAACAATTCGGTACAACGGCATAAAGGTAGAAATAATCTCGGGAGAAAACAAAAAAAGGCAATAAATTTGTACATCAATACAGTATAATAAACGTCCCTGCAATCAGTCTTCATTATTTTGTCAGAGTTCTTCGTAGCCGTCTTTATGTTTAAAACTTATCCTCCAAAGTTCGTATTCTATCATTTCCCCCGCATTCGGATAGTTTTTAAAGCATTTATGGCAGTTATCAAACCTGTTTCTGATGAATAATGACTAACCTTGCAACTCGGAAACCAAAGGTTAACATAAAAAAATGAGAAAGACACTGATTATCTTATTCCTTCTATCTGCAGGTAAGTTTTCTGCATACAGCCAAATCCGGCTGACCCAAGACGCGAAACTGGAGAAGCAAGTTTATGAAAGCGGGTTGATACACCAGCCCCTCCCCTTGGATGTAGAAAACTCTTTTGAAGCTAACGGATGGAAGAAGGAAGTACTGCAAAGCGCCCCTCTCACCGGGTCGGCAAGTGCCGAAGGCTGGAGTCACTCCGGAGCAGGGAGTATGTCCTTCAGTAAGGAGAAGACGGTTTCGGGGCAAGGAAGCATCAAGCTGCAATTCCCTACATCGACCGGGAAAAGAGCCACGGGTTCCCCTTCCGATCCCGACTACGCGACGTACGGAAACGCCGGCGTCACCTATCACCTGAATGGGGCTAACCTGGAAAAGTACAACCGGATTGTGTTCTCCATCTATCCCGATTGCGACGGCGCCCGTGTGGTCAATATGAACCTGACGTTCGTCAATGCCGACACGCCTGCCAAGAAAGGATACAACCAGCCCACCGGCTCACACCTTATTAATCTGGTCAACAAAGAATGGAACCAGTGCTTCCTCGAAATAGACGAGTTCCAACGGGACAAAGTAATAAAAATCAGTTTCAGCACTTCCCTGAAGGGCAAAGACCGGACGACGGGAGATTCTGCCATCTACTATATAGACAACCTGCAACTGCAAACGGTGAAGCACCCGGATAAGGTGAGCGGATGGCTGCCTGCCGAAGGAAAGATTGTTTATTCTACTACGGGATATGCACTGAACAGTTCCAAAACGGCGATTGTCGACACAAAAAACTCTCTATATAATAAGCGGTTCCAATTGCTAACCCCGGAGGGCGAAGCGGTCTACGAAGGAGAAATCAAAAAAGAGACAACCACCCTCGGGCGATTCGGCCTCATCGACTTTACAGCCTTCAACCGCCCCGGAGAATACCGGCTGAAAGCGGGTGACACTCTCACCCCAGCCTTCCGCATCGGAGAAAACATTTGGGAAGACTCGCAATGGCGGGTGCTGAACTTTATCTTCTGCCAGCGCTGCGGGCATCCGGTACCGGGTAAGCACGCCACTTGCCACGTCGACCTGATGTCGGAACACAACAGCCTGCGCCTTCCCTTCAACGGCGGATGGCACGATGCCGGAGACCTTTCGCAACAGACACTCCAAACAGGAGACGTAGCCTTTGCCCTGCTCGAAGCCTACAACAAACAAAAGACAAAGAATCCCGCCCTTGCCGCCCGCCTGCGCGAAGAAGCCGAATGGGGCGTGGAGTTCATCGTGAAAAACCGCTACGGCGACGGCTACCGCGCCAGCAGCATGGGACTGCTTATCTGGCAGGACGGTGCGTTCAATTCGCTGGATGATATCACTTCCGTACGCGTACAGAACATGGCTTTCGATAACTTCCTGTATGCCGGCTACGAAGCATACGCCTCCATGACACTGGACAATGACCCCATGTACCAGGAATATCTGCGCCGCGTGGCGGAAGAAGACTTCCGTTTTGCCCTGGAGAAGTTCAAGAAGGACGGCTTCGACAAGTTCGTACAGCCCTACGAGCACAGCTACAACACTTCCAAGAGTCAGTATATGGCTACCATTTCGTGGGCAGCCAGCCAACTCTACAAGCTGACGCGCAAGCCTTGCTACGCAGAAGCCGCCGCCGAATACATCCGCTACACCCTGGACTGCCAGCGCACAGAGCCGCTGAAGGACAAGGACGGCACCTGCGGATTCTTCTACCGGGATAAAAACAAACAGTCAATAGTTCACTATATACACCAGTCGCGCGAGCAAGTCTATATGCAAGCCATGTCGATGCTGTGCGAGACGCAACCGGAGCATCCCGATTACCCCCAATGGGAACGCTCCATACATCTCTATGGCAACTATCTGAAAGGGCTGATGAAATACACCCGCCCCTACGGTATGTTGCCGAGTGGTGTTTACCATGCCGAAGAATATAAGGACACTACCGGCTTCTATGCCCTTCACCTCTTCCCGCCCACCAACGCGAAAGAGTTGTACACGGAGCAGATAAAGCGGGGCATCCGGCTGGACAAGGAACACTACGTAAAGCGCTTCCCCGTGTGGTTCAACATCTTCAACGGCAATACAGCCATCCACCTCTCCACCGGAAAGTCCGCCGCTATCTGCGGAAACTTTATGAAGGACAAGGAACTGCTCGAGATAGGATTGGAACAACTCTACTGGACGGTAGGCAAGAACCCCTTCGGGCAATCGCTGATATACGGTGAAGGACGGAATTATCCGCAACTGAACACTTTCTCTTCCGGCGAAATGACAGGAGAAATGCCCGTAGGCATACGCACACTGGGCAACGACGACATCCCCTACTGGCCGCAGACGAACAATGCCTGCTACAAAGAGGTGTGGGTGACCTCGGCGGGCAAGTGGCTGTCGCTGATTGCGGAATACTGAGGGAGTTAAGAATTAAAAAATAAGGAAGTTATCATTCATCTAATATAAATCATTAATCAAAAAGACATGAGACACATTTTTATCTTACTATTCAGTATCTGCACCTTGTTGGTGCACGCACAAGTTCCCGCAGGCTATCCCGCCAATTATGCTAAAGCGCCCCGCTTCAAAGCACTGGTCTACTACACCACACAGGCCGAAGAAGCCCACGTACACTTTGCCGAACAAGCCGTACAGTTCTTTAAGAAACTGAACTATGGCGATGGCTTCGTGCTGGACATCACTACCGATTTCTCTCAATATCCTTATGATAAACTGAAAGAGTACAACGTTATTATCATGCTTAACACAACTCCAAGCAGCAAGGCCGAGCGTGATGTTTTTGAGCAATATATGGAGAACGGCGGTGGTTGGGTAGGCTTCCACGCCGCTGCCTATAATGACCGAAACACCAACTGGCCCTGGCTCGTCAAGTTCCTTGGCGGCGGTGTGTTCTATTGTAACAACTGGCCCCCCCAACCTGTATTGGTTGAAGTTGACAATGCGGAACATCCCGTCACCAAGAGCTTGCCGACGTCCTTCGTAGCCCCTGCCAGCGAATGGTATCAGTGGGAGCCCAGCCCCCGACAGAACAAAGATGTGGAAGTGCTACTCTCCATCTCTCCCAAGAACTATCCGCTGGGCATTAAAGATGTAGTGAACTTCGGCGATTTCCCCATCGTGTGGACTAACAAGAACTACCGGATGATCTACCTCAACATGGGACATGGCGACGAAGAATTCATCGACGGAACGCAGAACCTTCTGCTCGTAAATGCCTTCCGCTGGGTGGTAAGCAAAGACCGGAAAGGAGATCCGTTTCTCAAATAGAAAACACCACTAATATTTTATCACGTATGAAAACAAAAGTTTTTAGTGTAATTGCAGCAGTAGCGCTGCTTTTCACACTGGGTAGCTGTGCCGGCAAGACAGGCAAAGCAGAGGTTCAAGGCCCCCGAATATTGGTAGCCTATTTCTCACAGGGCGGCAACACCCAAACGTTAGCCACCCTTATCCACGACTCCATCGGTGGAGATATATTCGCCATCGAACCGGAAACGCCCTATCCCTCGGAAGGTACACACGATGCCGTGCAGAAGCAGATTGACGAAGGCGTACTGCCTACGTTGAAAGGCAATGTGGAGAACCTCGACTCTTACGATGTCATCTTCGTAGGAACACCCAACTGGTTCGGTTCCGTTGCTCTCCCGGTAAAAGCATTCTTACAAAGCAATCAGCTTGCAGGAAAGAAAGTTGTTCCCTTTGCCACCTTCGGTGGCGGTGCAGGAAACTGCCTGACTGAGATTGCAGAACTTTGTCCTAACTCCACCATCCTCGAAGGCTATGCCGTAAGCGGCGATGACGTCAGAGACAGACCGAATGAAGTGAAAAAGAATGTCAGCACTTGGCTGAACAATATCAAGACTCAGTTCTAAACCAGTACAGACTATATAATAAAGCGTGGCAGAACGTTTGAAAGAACGGCTGCCACGTTTGTTTGTTTCCACCCCTCGTCCCCTAAAGGAAGCTATGCAACTCTGACCAATGAGGCGCACAGGAATGATAATTTAACGAGTTCGATATAACTGTACTATCTTAACTTCCTCAAATAGAAGAGCAAACTTACCTTCCTCGCAAGACAATCTTAGAATATAAGCTTTATTCTTAGAAATAAAGATTATATTTATAAGAATAAAGCTTATATTCTTACAACCAAAGGCTTTATTCCAAGTTTTCCTTGCGGGCAAGATATCTTCTGAAGCAGGAAAGAATATCTTTCCTCAGGCACAGCAGGAACTAATCATTGTGTAAAAAAAGTCCTGAGCAGTAATGTACCGCCCAGGACTCTCACCTTAAAAAACCAAATAAACCTATAACCAACCCGGATTCTGTGTCAATCCACCTTTAGCACGATCTATCTCCGACTGATCGATTGGGAAGTATCTGTATTTCTCAGTCCATCCCTTGTTACCCAGAATTTCAGTTCCTTTATCAAAGCGAAGGATGTCGAACCAACGCTGCATCTCGTCCATGAACTCGTAGCCGCGTTCCTCGAAGATAATGTCCAGAATCTCCTGTTTGCTCTTGCCCGACAGGCTGATGCGGTGGTTCTGATCCTGAAAAGCACGGTCGCGTACCTGGTCAAACCATCCCTGACCTTCGCTGCTTACGTTACCGTTAATGCGGGCTTCCAGTTCGGTGCCCAGCAGCAGTACATCGGCGTAGCGGTAGAAACGGAAAGGTACGGAGTAGTTGCTTGCCGGATTGATGTCCGAAGCATTCTCCTTACGCGGCGTATATTTATAGTGTCCCAGCCACTCGAAGTTTTCCTGCTCTTCGCTCACGTAGAAGGTACTTCCTGCAGGCAATTTGCCTTGAGCCACCAGGTCGTTCACTTTCTGAGCCTCTATACGATAGTCCAGCACAGTGCCTTCACGACGTACATCGCCCTCTTTGAACATATTGAAGATGGTGCTCGGCATCGTATTCTGTCCATATCCGCTGCACAAACCGCCTTGCTCGGCACTACGCGGATCCTGGAGCGAACGGCCGCCGACCCCGTTCACGAAGCCATTACCTGTATCAGAACCGTTACCACCATAGGCCACATCGTAAATGTTCTCACTACCCCATTCGCCGTCTTTTACCCACAAATGCAAGTAGTCGGGATCCAGTTTGTAGCGTCCGCTGGAGATAATCTCCTTCATGTCAGCCAATGCCTTCGGATAGTCCGCCTCGGCACGGTGGAAAAGGATTATCTTCGTGCGGAGCACCCGGGCAGCATCCTTGCAGATACGTCCCTGAGGCGTAGAAGAGCGATCGGGCAGTGCACTGATATAATCGTCGGACAAATCTTCCATCATGAAATCAAAGATCTCGTCACGTGTACCTTTGGCAACAGTATACATTTCGCTGGCCGCCAGGTAGTGCTTGATAAGCGGGAACTGTTCATAGCCCATAAACAAATAGTTATAGAACAATGCACGGTAGAAACGGGCCTCAGCCTCGATAGGTTTCTTTACGCTTTCACTCAAGTTGGAACCTGCCAGTTTATCCACCAACAAGCAGGCATCTATCACACCGTTGTAGATACCGAAATCCCACTCGTTCCACCACGTACCGTACCCCCATTCACCGAAGCAACTGTTGGTATTGTATGAGAAAGTATCCCACTTGGTTTTCCAAACGCCTTCTCCTTTACCTCCGCCAGTCTCGGACTCATCAGAAAGCAACGAAGAATAGGCCCAAATTTCCATCAAACGCACTTTGACGTCAGCGTTCACAGCATACAGGCCCTTCAACATCTCATCTTCCGTCTTATAAAATTCGGTTTCTGCCACTTGGGTAGTAGGTTCGGTCACCAGGAAGTCCGAACAAGAAGCAAATGCCACGGAGGCAAACGCTCCGGCAACTATGGTCTTAAATATATTATTCATCATAAATCTGTTTTAAGGTTATTAAAATACAATGTTTGCACCCAGGGTAAAAGTGCGTGCCTGCGGATAGGTACCACCATCAAAGCCATTACGTGTCCCTACTTCAGGATCGTAACCGGAGTAACCTGTTATCGTAAGGAGATTCTCACCTTGTACAAAAACACGCAGTTTTTGTATACCTGCCTTCTTGGTCAGCCGTGCGGGAAGCGTATATCCTACCTGCGCTACCTTCATGCGCAAGTATGAACCATCTTCCACGAAGAAGTCTGAAATCTGGTAGTTGTAGTTATCTCCTTCCACCACGCGCGGAACGCTGTTGGAAGTGCCTTCGCCATGCCAGCGGTTCAGCCAGAAGGATTCATAGTTGGCACCTGCCACATTCGGACGACGATACATTTTATAAATATCGTTGCCAATGCTTCCTTGGAAGAAAGCACTGAAGTCGAAGCCGTTCCAGTCGGCAGCCAGGTTGAAGCCGTATGTCCAGTCCGGATTAGGCTTACCGATTATAGTACGGTCGGAAGCATCCAACGTACCCTCGCCCGTCAAGTCTTTGAATTTCAAGTCACCCGGTTTGGCACCATCCATGTGGGGAGAATTGTCTATTTCGGCCTGGTTCTGATAAACGCCATCCGTTACATAACCGTAGAAGAAACCGTAGGGGCGTCCGTTCTCTCTCCAGGTAATCTGACCACCCAGACCACCGCCCAAGTTGTCGAGACCTACGCGGTCCGGTCCCTGGTCAGTCACCGTATTCTTGATGTACGAAGCGTTGGCACCCAAACTGAAGTTAACCTTGTCCACCTTGAAACGGTAAGAAGCTTCCAGTTCCACACCTTCGTTCTTCACCGTACCGGCATTCAGCGTCATATTACGATAGCTGGTGTACATCGGGATAGGAGAATCAAGCAACATATCTTTCGTTTTCTTCACGAAGTAGTCTGCCGAGAAAGTCAGTGCGCTGTTGAAAAAACGCAAGTCGAGACCTAAGTCCACCTGTTCGGAAGTCTCCCACTTCAAATCGGCATTGGCATAGCCGTCGGGAAGCATACCAGTATAAACGCCACCGCCAAACACGGTCTGGAAGCTCTTGGTCATCATGCTGGTGTACTTAAAGGCACCGATGTTCTCGTTACCGTTCTGTCCCCAACTGAAACGAATCTTGGCAAAGTCAATCCAGGAAGGTCTGTTCTGCATGAAGTTTTCACGTGTCAGTACCCAGCCCGCAGATACAGAAGGAAAAACAGCAAACTGGTTTTTACGGCCGAAATTGGAAGAGCCGTCACGACGAACCACTGCTTCAAACAGATACTTCTCATCGTAGTTGTAGTTGATACGACCGAATACGGAAGCAATACGGTGGTCAGAGCCCTTGCCTTCCACCTTGGAAGATGCCTCGTCGGCAGTAGCTATATCGATAAACGCTTTGTCCATGTCTACCACCAGCAAATCGTAATCCGTACCTTTCAGATTCTCGTAATGATAGGAAGACATGGAAGTACCGGCCAAAGCACCGATGCTGTGCTTGCCGAAAGTCTTGTTGTAAGAAAGTACATTCTCCCATTGCCAGTAAGAAGATTCACGCTTCTCGTCTTCAACCTGCGAAGTGGATGCATAAGAAGTAGAGTTCAAGTCGTATGCGGGAATCACGTTCTTAACAGAGTTGATGACCCACTCGGCAGCATAAGTAGTTTTGAACTTCAAACCCGGCAACACGTCCACGTCGAAGTTGAAGTTATAGCTGAAGTTGCGGGGTTTGGTCCGCTGGTTGTGCGTCACTTGCATTTCTGCCAGCGGATTGGAGATTTCGCGCATGTCGATCACGTTATAAACTTGTCCGTTGGGGGCGATGACACGGTTTGGATAGGCGAGTTCATACTCCGCCAGTTTGGCAGGATCGGTCTGGTAAACACTCTCCGTAGGAGGCAGCATATTGATGGAAGTAATCAGACCGGCAGCTTCACTATTACCGATTGTATTACCTTCCTGAATACTTTGTGAGAAAGCAGTGATAGCGCCGAAAGAAATTTTATTCAACCAGTTGCGTTCCTTTGTATCCAGTAGTGTGGTATTGTAGTTCAGTCGCAGGTTATAACGCTCATAATCGGAGTGTCCCTTGGCATAAATACCCTCTTGCTTTACATAACCGAAAGAGGCAT
>JAUUPT010000074.1 GCA_030843315.1 Bacteroidaceae bacterium
TACATCAATCAACAAAATAGTCCATATCGGTAATACTTTTGCAGAGAGATATCGATGAAAAAAATTTCGCTTCATTATGCTTGACAATTTTATTTAGGCGACGCAAAGATACACTATTTTGGTCAAAGCAAACAAAAATAGAATAAAAAAATATTATAACCGGAAGTTATCTATCATAAAAAGAGCTCCCGCCTTTTCTGTATAATAGAAAAAACGGGAGAGGGATAATCATTCCATAAGATAAAGTTTTTATTACATCAAATTACTTGCCAATTCACTCAACTGACTGCGTTCTCCTTTCAGCAAGTTCACATGAGCAAACAAATTCTGGTCCTTCATGCGGTCAATCATATAAACAAGCCCGTTGGACTGGCTATCCAAATAAGGTTGGTCTATTTGTTGAATATCACCTGTAAAAACGACTTTTGTCCCTTCACCGGCACGAGTTATAATAGTCTTTATCTCATGTGGGGTTAAGTTCTGAGCCTCATCTATTATGCAATAGGTATCAGTCAAGCTACGTCCCCGAATAAAAGCCAATGCTTCAATAACTAATTGGTCACTTTTCTGCATATCTTCCAAACGCTTCACTTCAGTAGAATTAGAAGCAAACTGATGCTTAATCACATTCAAATTATCGAACAATGGCTGCATATAAGGTGCAACCTTTTCGTTGGCATCACCAGGGAGGAAGCCAATATCTTTATTAGATAAAGCCACGATAGGACGTGCCAGCAAAATTTGCTTATAATCATTAAGGCTTCCAAGAGCGGCAGCCAATGCCAGCAAGGTTTTACCTGTTCCTGCCTTACCGGTCAAAGCAACCAGTTTGATATTCGGATCGTTCAGGACCTCAAAAGCAAAACTTTGCTCGGCATTGCGCGGTTCGATGCCGTAGTTCTTCGTTTTGTTAACGCGGCAAACAGAGTGGGTAAAAGGATTATAGCGTGCAAGCACACTGCTACGGTCGCTCTTCAGAACAAAACATTCATTAGGATGAATAATATCTTTAAAATCAAATTCGCTAATATCTAATCCTTCCTTTGAAGAATAAATGCGGTCAATCAAAGTAGGATCAATTCCTTCAAAGGTTTCATTCGACTTTTCAAAGATATCGGCATTAATCACTTTATCATTTATGTAGTCTTCGCACAGCAAGCCGATGGAGCGGGCTTTCATGCGGAGATTTACATCCTTCGTTACAAGGATGGATTTCATTCTCGGTTTCTTTTCAGAGAGCCAGTCTGCCACTGCCAAAATCAAATGATCGGGGATACGTTCGGGAAACGAGTCACGCACACGGGGAGAATCCACCGTACCGGCAACAATAAATAAACGTCCCAACCCTTCACCTAATGGTGCACCTTTGGTAAAAAGATTGTCATCGGTAATCAGATCGAGTTCGCGGACAAACTCACGGGCATTAAAATTTATCTGCTCGTTGCCTTTTTTAAATTTATCCAGTTCTTCGAGGACCACAATGGGAAGATAAATATCGTTTTCTTGAAAATTCTTCAGACAGTTATAATCGTGAAGGATCACATTCGTATCAATCACAAAATTTTTCTTAGCTCCCATACTCAATAGATTTAAATTGTTAATATCTTTGTTGCTCCTAAAGATAAACAAATAAATAAGGGAAAAGGATTGCTCCCTCGTTAAATTTTATAAAAATGGATTATCAGAACACATTAAGTTACTTATATAACAGCGCGCCCATGTTTCAGCAAGTGGGTAGTTCGGCATACAAAGAAGGGTTAGAAAACACTCTGGCATTAGATAAGCACCTTGGACATCCACACCACTCCTTCCAAAGCATACATGTAGCCGGCACCAACGGAAAGGGCTCATGCTCCCACACTATTGCTGCCATATTACAAGAAGCCGGTTATCGCGTAGGACTTTATACATCCCCCCACTTAGTAGATTTCCGCGAACGCATACGAGTCAACGGCCAGCCGATATCGGAAGAGTATGTGATTCGTTTTGTAGAAAAAGAGCGTAGTTTTTTCGAGCCGCTCCAACCATCTTTTTTTGAATTGACTACTGCGATGGCCTTCCGTTACTTTGCCGATGAAAAAGTAGATGTAGCTGTCATTGAAGTCGGGCTGGGAGGCCGCTTGGATTGTACCAATATCATTCGCCCGGACTTATGCATCATTACCAATATCAGCTTTGACCATACGCAGTTTCTAGGAGATACATTGGAGAAAATAGCAAGAGAGAAAGCCGGAATTATAAAAACCGACATCCCTGTTGTAATCGGCGAAACCACGCTCGAAACCAAACCTGTATTTTTGAAAAAAGCGCAAGAGGTAGATGCTCCCATTTATTTTGCCGAAGAGAACGACCGCGAAGACTATCCCGGCATAGAATGTGAACTAAAAGGACTCTATCAGAAGAAAAACACCCGCACTATTCTTACTGCTCTTCCGCTCCTGAAAGAGGCAGGTTATCACTTGGACGAGCAATCTGTGCGTAGTGGTTTTGCCCACGTCGTAGAACAGACAGGATTAATGGGACGCTGGCAGAAATTGCAAGACTCTCCCACCCTAATTTGTGATACCGGTCATAACGTAGGGGGAATGACTTACATTGTAGAGCAATTGAGACAGCAATCCTACCGCCAACTACACATTGTTATTGGCATGGTAAATGACAAAGATATCCGAGGCGTACTAGCATTACTCCCCAAAGAAGCAACTTATTACTTCACCAAAGCCAGTGTAAAACGTGCACTGCCCGAGAATGAATTGCAGGACCTTGCCGCTACTACGGGACTTCAAGGAACATGCTACCCCGATGTGTCTACTGCCGTACTTGCCGCACAAAAAGAAAGCCTCCCTGAAGATTTTATCTTCGTAGGAGGCAGTAGTTTTATTGTAGCAGATTTATTAGCGAACCGCGATGCACTCAATCTCCACTAAAGCGTCTTTAGGCAATGCTTTCACTGCTACAGCCGAACGAGCAGGGAAAGCCCCATCGAAATAAGTGGCATACACTTTGTTCATATCAGCAAACAAAGACATATCTGCCAGGAAAACAGTTGTCTTTATAATGTTAGCCATGCTCAATCCAGCTTCTTCCAGAATATGCTTTATATTCTCCAAGGATTGACGGGCTTGTGCTTCCGCACCCTCTGCCATTACTCCGGTTGCTGCATCGATAGGCAGTTGTCCTGAAACAAATACCATCCCGTTAGCTTCAATAGCTTGACTATAAGGACCGATAGCCCCCGGTGCCTTTTGGCTGCAAATTACTTCTTTCATAATACTATAGTTTATTAATTAATAATCATAAGAGCTGGTTCTGTGATGAAAAAAACAAAATATATATGCAGTATTTCAGTCGTTCATGCATTTATTAAGTGAATATACAAAAGAAGTATTTTCACTCACAACCTGTTTATACCTAGACTTGACTCTTTTAACACAGGGGGAGTTCCCCTTAATAAAGGCTCTGCTTGCGAAAGCAGAGCCTTTGTCTTTTTACTTGCAATGCTTCTCAATCAGTGCATCAACATTGGGGTCACCCAATTCTTTTGCTTTGGCAAAACTAGCACAAGCCTCTTTGTTCTTTTTCATTTGAATCTGTGCAATTCCCATCAGGCGATAGGCCTCTGCATATTTAGGATCTTTTTCCAAAGCAGTCTTCAGTACATCCAGAGCCTCCTCGTTGCGCCCCACACGAATATTTATCACTGCTAATTCTGATCGATAAGTCAAATCATCAGGGTTCAGTTCAATAGCCTTAGCCATGTCGTCAAGTGCGCGTTGATATTGCTTAGCCTTCAAAGCAGCTTGCTCACGATAATAGTAGAACATGTCATTTACATTGCCATTCACAGCTTTAAAGTAGGCATCATAGTCCAGCATAGCATTTCGTGCCTGGTCTGCATTCATACGAGCCTGGGCACGTTCCAGCAGATAAGGTGCAGCTTCTTCCGTATAAGGCTGGGTAAAGCGGACGATACAACTATCCATCAAAGCTAAAACCTCCTCATCAGGTGCCTGCATCATTTCTTTGGTCTTGGCAGCGCTATAGAAAGTAGCCGGCGATGCCAGATTTGTTTTGTTTACCTTATCATAAGAAGCAAATGCGGCCGGATAGTCTTGCTTGGCAAACAAGATATCACCTTCCATCTGAACGTAGATCGGGAGTTCTTCAATAGCTATCGCTTTCTTTATTTCATCCAAAGCTTTGTCATACGACCAATCCTTATATACCTTTTCCGGTTTAGCCAATATATAATTATAAATCATCTTAGCACGGTTAAAGTAAGCATCATCCTTCTTTACCGCAACGTCGAGTGCCTTGTCCATATCCGCAACAACCTGATTCATAGAAGCATCATCCTGATTCATGAATAATTGCTGAGAAGCACGACGAATATAACCATCAGCACTATTAGGATATTGCGCTATAAAGTCGTTCAGAAGCTCCATATACTTTTCCGGAGTAAACTGTGAAGAAGCCATGTATAAGAACACCAAAGCCTGCTCCTCAGTATCAGGCAATGCCTTCTTAATACCGATATCCTTCAATGATATATCACCGTATGATAACGCTGTTACATTCTGCGCCATGACAAAATTTGCATCAATAGCATAGCAGATAGTAGCAGTATCTTGTCCCGACGACTTCTGAGCCAGGCCAAAGACTTGACCATCTCCTGTCATTACAGGACAGCTTACCATCTTATCCTTCAGACGCATATCGAGGGTATAATAAAAATATTGCCCGGACACCTTATCCATCTCCTTAACCTTTCCGGCTGTATAGGAACGGTCTTTCTGGGTAGAGTATGGCAGCAGATATACATCGGCACCAACCGCAGGAGCAGTAGCTGCCAATGTCAATGCAGGAACTTTCTTCCCCGAAATATTCACACGGAACTTAACAACATCATATATATCGTTAGCACCCATAATTGATTCTACCGGCATTTGTGTACCTTCAGAACTCATTACGACTGCACGCTGTGCACCTTTGAACAAAGTGTAATCAGACAATGCAACACCATCTTCGGTTACAAAAAAGCCGTTTCCAGTATTCAGTATTTTGTCGTTCTGATCATAAGTTACCACAGAAAAGACAGCACGTTTGGCTTTATCCACCCATTTTGGGGCTTGCGCCACACTCCACTGAGCCAAAAAACAGAGGGTGAGCATCAACAGGAATTTCTTTTTCATATCTTAGTTAGTTCTTTGTTTCACTGCTTCATAAATCAAGATACCGGCTGCAACAGATACATTGAGTGATTCAATCGTTCCTAACATCGGTATTTTTACCCACTCATCACATAGTGCCAGGTTATCATAAGAAACACCTTTATCTTCCGCCCCCATAATGATACACATCGGACCGGTATAGTCTGCTTTGGTGTAATCGTAGTCTCCCTTTTCCGTAGCTGCCACAATGTGGAACCCGCTATTCTTGAGAAACTGCAAAGTATCTTTCAGGTTATGCTCGCGGCAAACAGGCAAAGTATGCAATGCTCCCGCAGAAGTCTTCATTGCATCAGCATTGACCGTCACACTATTTTTAGCAGGGATAATCACCGCATCTACTGCCGCACACTCGCAAGTACGGGCGATAGCCCCGAAGTTGCGAACATCTGTAATTCCATCGAGCATTACAAACAAAGGGTTCTTGCCTTGTTCAAAAAGAAACGGTACCAAGTCTTCAGCTTTCTGGTAGGTAACCGACGAAATAAAAGCAACCACTCCTTGATGATTTTTACGCGTAATGCGATTGATACGCTCTACCGGGACACGTTGCACCGGTATCAACGTTCCTTTCAAGGCAGCAAACAATTCTTTGGATAAATCGCTTTGAATATCCTTTTTCACCAATATCTTGTCGATATCTTTTCCTGCCTGAATGGCCTCTATCACGGCGCGAACGCCAAAAATCATTTCACTATTATCAACCATTTGATTATTTATGATTTAACTATTTTCTGTTTACAAAATGGAGACACTTTATTTCATCTCCTTATTCCCTTTTTATAATCCGAGCAATGCCCTGGCATTATTCAGTGCGGCTTCGGTCAAAGTAGCCCCACTCAACATATGGGCTATTTCCTCCACCCTCTCCTTATCGGTCAGGCGGCGGATATGACTATTTGTCTCTGTTTCGTTATCTTGTTTATATACTTTATAATGGGCACATCCTCGGGCAGCAATCTGCGGCAGATGGGTTATGCTGATAACCTGACGGTCTTGCTCACCCATTTCCTGCATAATATCTGCCATACGGTCGGCTATCTCACCGGATACTCCGGTATCTATTTCATCAAAGACAATGGTAGGAAGTTTTACAGCACCTGCTATCATAGCCTTAATAGACAGCATGACACGGGCTATTTCACCCCCGGAAGCGACAGAAGAAATACTCTGTAAAGTCCCGTTCTTATTAGCCGAGAACAAGAAGTTAACCGTATCCGCTCCATGTACACCCGGTTCCTTGCGGATACCAATCTCTACCTGAAAACGGACATTGGGCATACCCAGTGGTATCAATCGTGCCAACATCTGCTTCTCCACTTCACGGGCAGCAGCCGTACGGGCTTTAGTGAGGACAGCAGCCTGTTTTTTCACCTTATTATATAAGGCATCACAACGAACTTTCAGTTCCTCTATATTTTCCTCCGATGAAGTAATGACCGAAAGTTTAGTGGCATATTCATCTGCCAACGTCAGAAGCTCATCGATTGTGGAAACCCGGTGCTTCTGCTGAAGCGTATAAATCAAGTTCAAGCGCTCGTTCACTTCCTCCAGACGTTCAGGATTAAATTCGACTTCTTCTTCCTTATCGGAAATCTCCTGTGAGATATCTTTCAATTCAATATACGTACTTTCCAGGCGTTCGGCAAATTCACCGGCAGCCGGATAAACATTCTGTAATCCGAGCATCGTATTCAGACACTCTTTCAGTCCCGAAATTAAACCACCTTCATCCGAATAGAGTACCTGCCCAGCACGAAACAGTCCGGCTTTGATTTCCTCGGCATGGCTCAATGTTTCCGCTTCCTGCTCCAATTCATCCTGTTCACCGGGAGACAAACGAGCCTCTTCCAGTTGCTCCAACTGGAAACGGATATAATCTTCGTCTGCTTTGTCTTGTCCGGCACGGGCGATAAGAGCCTCCAAGTCCTGTTGTGCCTGCTTCCACTCACGATATACGATCTGGTAAGCAGACAAAGCATCTTCGTTGTGCGACAAAATATCCAGTACATTGAGTTGGAAGCCTTCCTTGTTCAGCAATAGATTCTGATGCTGGGAATGCACATCAATCAGTTGCTCCCCCAATTCCTTCATCTGCGACAATGAAGCGGGGGTGTCATTGATAAATGCCCGGCTTTTACCCGAAGCAGACACTTCACGGCGAAGAATACATTCTTCTTCATATTCCAACTCATTCTCTTCAAAGAAAGACTGCATACCATAAGCCGAAATCTCAAATCGAGCCTCAATAACACACTTTGAAGCTCCTATACGAATAGTTTTCACATCGGCACGCTGTCCCAGCAGCAGACCGATAGCACCCAAAATAATAGACTTTCCGGCACCGGTTTCACCAGTTATTACAGAAAAGCCACTATCGAAGCTTATATCAAGCTTTTCGATAAGCGCATAGTTTTGTATGTAAAGTGAACGCAACATGATTCAATTGATATTAATAATTGATAATTGACAATTAATGCTTGTCAACTCGCTATTATATTACTGAATTATTTTACTTGTTTCAATACCTTTACCAACCTGTCCACAATATCCGCCGCAACCTCAGCTTTTGATTTCAACGGATAGTCGGTCTTTCCTTCCCGGTCGATAATACTAATCTTGTTTGTATCGTAACGGAAACCTGCTCCCTCATCATTCAGAGAGTTCAGCACAATGAAGTCCAGATTCTTCCGGTTGAGTTTATCCTCGGCATTCAGTTGCTCATTGTTTGTTTCAAGAGCAAAGCCCACAAGAATTTTCTTCCGAGTACCCGCTTTGTCTTTCAAACTTCCCAGAAAAGCAGCAATATCTTGTGTCGGCTTCAGTTTCAATGTCATATCTCCGGTCTTTCCCCGTTTTATTTTCTCATCGGCCACCTGTTCAGGAGTATAATCTGCTACCGCTGCCGCCAGGATTGCAGCATCTGCATGACCAAAACAAGTATAGGCAGCATCAAACATCTCCTGTGCCGATTCCACCTTATGATATTGGCACATCGGAAAATGAGTCGTCTGCTGAACCGGTCCTGTGATCAATATCACTCTGGCACCCCGGGCGGCACATTCATCTGCAAGTGCAAAGCCCATTTTGCCGGAAGAATAATTACCGATAAACCGTACCGGATCAATCTTCTCGTAAGTAGGCCCTGTTGTTATCATCACTGTCTTTCCCACCAGATCTCCTTCTTTAGATGCAAAATACATCTCTAAATGGCGGATAATATTTTCAGGCTCCTCCATACGTCCCTTCCCCACCAAATGGCTGGCAAGTTCTCCCGTAGCAGGTTCTATAATATGATTGCCGTAAGAGCGAAGTATATCCAGATTTTTTTGCGTGGAAGGATGGGCATACATATCCAAATCCATAGCAGGCGCCACGAACACAGGAGCTTTTGCCGAAAGATAAGTAGTAATCAGCATATTATCCGCAATTCCATTTGCCATCTTGCCGATGGTGGAAGCCGTTGCCGGAGCTATCAGCATGGCATCCGCCCACAAGCCCAGATCCACATGGCTGTTCCACGTACCGTCACGTTGGGCAAAAAACTCGCTGATAACCGGTTTGCTGGTCAATGCAGACAATGTAATAGGAGTAATAAACTCCTTGCCGGCAGGAGTAATCACAACCTGCACTTCCGCCCCACGCTTTATCAGTCCGCGGATAATATAACACGCTTTATACGCAGCAATACTTCCTGTAATGCCCAACACTATTTTCTTCCCTTTCAGTGTATTTGCCATAACATCGAAAGTTATTTCTGATTCATTTCACGCAGGCGTATCTTTGTCAGCATCGCCTTCGTGTTCAGTGTAAAGTCACTGTTCAGTATCCAGCTGTAATAACCGGGATCACGCTTCAGCACCTCAACAACCGGCATACCTTTGTATTTCCCGAAATTGAAAACTTCCACTCCCTTATCATCATAGACCATACGTCCGGCAAAATCCACATTCTTGTTATAGCTGGAATAGTCTGAAAGGAAAGCAACATCGTTCTGCAACTCAGGATAACGGTCCAGTTGAGACATCAGCACCTCGTAAGTGGCACGGGTATCGGCTTCTGCCGTATGGGCATCTTCCAGATTTCGACCACAATAGAACTTATACGCAGCAGACAATGTGCGCTGCTCCAGTTTATGATAAATTACCTGCACATCCACAAACTTGCGACGGCTCATATCAATATCCACACCTGCACGGAGAAACTCTTCTGCCAGAACAGGAATATCAAAACGGTTGGAATTGAAACCGGCCAAGTCACAGCCTTCGATGTCATTGGCAATGTTGCGAGCCACCTCTTTGAAAGTCGGGCAATCTGCTACATCTTCGTCGTAGATGCCGTGAACAGCAGACGATTCGGCAGGAATAGGCATTTCGGGATTGATACGCATGGTTTTGGCTTCTTCATTCCCGTTAGGATATACTTTGAGATAACAGATTTCGACAATTCGGTCCGAGTTAATGTTTGTGCCTGTAGTCTCCAAATCGAAAAAGACAAGCGGATTTTTCAGGTTTAATTTCATTCTATTTTTTATTATTTTGGGGAAACAAGGAAACGAGTTGACAAGTTAACAAGAGGGATCGTTTTTGCCTTCTCATTCCCCCGTCAACTTGTCAACTCGTCAACTTGTCAACTGTATTTAAATTTAGTCATTCAGCATCATCGGCATCAACAGCATCAGCAAATCTTCATTTTCTTCCTGCTCTACCGGAATGATGACACCTGCACGTGAAGGATCTGCCAATTCAATGATAACCTCCTCAGCAGAAATATTGTTCAGGATATCAATCAAGAAAGTAGATTTAAAACCGATACTCATCGGATTACCTGCATATTGGCAAACCAGCGATTCTTCTGCCGAAGTGGAGAAATCTATATCCTGTGCTGAAATCACAATCAGGTTTTCCTGCATACGCAGTTTGATAAGGCTGCTTGCCTGTGAAGAAAAGATAGATACGCGACGCAGTGCTCCAACCAGCTGTTGACGATCTACCGTTACTTTATACGGATTGTTTTGCGGAATTACAGAATTATAATTAGGATAACGTCCCTCAATCAAGCGACATACCATACGATAGCTCTCCAAAGTAAACACAGCATTTCGTTCATCAAATTCGATAGTCACCATGCCTTGTTCCTTCGGCAGCAGATTCTTCATCAAAGAAGCAGGCTTCTTTGGAAGAATAAAGGCAGCACGCTCATTACCTTTGGCAGCCAGCGTTTTGCAGCGTACCAACTTATGACCGTCTGACGCAACCATAGTAATATCTTCCGTTGTAATATCAAAATAGATACCGTTCATCACCGGACGAAGTTCATCATCGGCTGTGGCAAACACGGCACGGTTTATACCACCCAGTAATATCTGAGCATCCATCTCCACACGTACGGCACTTTCACCCAACATAGCCGACTGTGGGAACTCATCTGCATTCTGCCCCATCAGGCTGTATTTACCATTCTGATACTGTACTGTAATTTCAAGAGAATCCGTGTTGATATCGAATGCCAGCGGTTGCTCCGGGATTTCCTTCAAAGCATCCAGCAAAGTCTTGGCTGCAATGGCAAAACGTCCGTCGGTGTCACTTTCGTTCACTTCGACCGTAGTGACCATCGTTGTTTCGCTGTCGGAAACAGTTACAGACAAGGTTCCGTCTTGCAGTTCAAAGAGGAAACAATCCAATATAGGCAGTGCATTCTTCGAATTAATCACGCGGCTGATAGCCTGCAAACGGCTGGAAAGCGCAGTACTTGAAACGATAAATTTCATATCTTCTGTATATTTAAGTTTTTTATTTAGCTATCTTCTAAACTAACGGACAAAGTTAAAAAAAGAATTCCCTACGACAAAGAAATAGTAAGAAAAAACAGCCTATTATTCGTCTCATATTCCTAAAAAATTGTAACTTCGCCGCATCATTTAAAAAGAGAACAATGGAATTTACAGGAAAAATCATCGCTATACTCCAGCCCAGAGGCGGAGTTTCAAAGTCAGGCAATGAGTGGAAGTCGCAAGAATATGTGATTGAAGACCACGGTCAATATCCCCGCAAAATGTGCTTCGACGTATTCGGCGCAGACAAAATTGAGCAATTCAACATTCAGATGGGTGAAGAACTGACAGTATCTTTCGACGTGGACGCACGTCAATGGCAAGACCGTTGGTTCAACAGTATTCGTGCATGGAAAGTAGAGCGCGTCAGCAATGCTGCACCCGCACCAGGCGCTCCCGTTCCTCCACCGGCACCAAGTGCCGCACCGGAATTCCTTGCAGGTGATGCAAAGGACGATCTGCCGTTCTAAAACCCCGAAAGAACACAACAAAAGCTATATCGGGATGATTTGTAAGACTCATTCCGATATAGCTTTTGTTTTATGCGGACTAATTTATTTCTCGCCTTTATACAGCAACACAATGTTGGGATATACCACTCCTTCCGAACAGGTAAACTGTATGGCAAGCACGAAGTGGCGGAAGAATTTGGCCTGACGGAAGAAGAAATTCGGTATCAGGCGTACATAGCTTTCGGGCTGGTGCAACATAGTCTCCATATCTACCATCATAAGGAAGTTATAAGTTTGCGCAAGGCTTCCTATTCCCTCCTCATATACCGAAGCGCCCTCCAGAACTTCCCCATTCTCTATCGCATGTATATACGCAGAAAGACTGGAAGCATCGGGAGCCAGCAACAGATTCCCACGATAGAAGCAAGCAAAGGTATATAATGCCGATTCAGTAATACCCGTCATCTGAGTGAGCAGCGTATTGCGGGGCAGCACATACTGTTTGTACCTCCTCGCTTTAGGATATCGGGCATAATCGGGAACTATTTTCGGCGTAGGCGGCGCATCCTCCTCCCGAGGAGTGGTATACAGCAAAGACTGCAAACGGCGTTCCGCTGCCTGTTCATTTTTCATGGGTATGCACATCACTGCACACGGAAGTTTGTTCAAAGTATCGCTCGACTGGAAAAGGCAGGACAAGACACTCTCTCCGGCATAATCGTTCAAGAAAGAAATCCATTCTTCATCCCGGCTCTTTATATAATCTGAGTAAGTGGCTTTGGCATATTCCTGACGGGCAGTAAAGTTGAATACAGCTTCCCGGTCGGAAAGCGCCCAACGGTCATAAAAGAAGGTGGATGCCGGAAGATAAGTTCCCAGAAAGCCCTCCACAGGCCTCTGCTCACGCAGAGCATTGATAAATGTCTGTGTGGAATCTGCGCCATGACTAATGCCGGAACAGTAGATAGCGTCTTCGTTGAACTTCATATCAAATTCCGCCCAACTGCCCAAACGGGTTTGCGAACGAATGCCATCCGTAGGTTTACCCATATCGACCGCTTTCATACGCACATATACCGTGGCAGCCACATTGCTGTGTTTACCCGCATGCATAGCACTAAAAGAAGGCAGATTCATCAACGACTTCTTGTCACGGCGTGCATCAATCACATGCTCTATCAGCCGTTTCTGAAAACTGACCGCCAAGAAGTCCGAGGTCAGATAAGCTGCCAGAAAACGACCGTCCGGCATCGAATAGATACGAATCTCTTCCCCATTATAATCAAAGAATTTGGAAGGGAATGTACTAGAGCAATACTTCTGCACAAAAGACTCCACCAACTCATAATCGCCCGAACCAAGGCTGCAATACAATACCTGATTCATCGGTGTATCTGGTTCATGAAAACTAATCAGCATCTTGTTCATCTGCTTACTTAGTCCATGCGGAGTATCTTCTACCAATGTGCCGAGATACTTCTTCAGGTAAACAAAAAGTTCGGAAACATATAAGAAGTGATTGTCTTTGCTGCAATTCAGTTCATTGATATCGTCCACTAAATCCGCCATACGGTCGGTTTCGAGTATGGCGGTGGCATCTTGCGGCACCAAAGAATAAAGATTAAATTCCCGCTGGTCTTCCACCGAATTCAATCGCAGGAATGAATACACACCGAACCCCGTACATAGCAGCACTACGGACACAACGACAGCTATCTGTATGAGGAGTCGGAGTTTCATGGCGTTTAATCATCAACTTTTTGCAAAAATAAGCATTTCTACTAATAAAACAAAACAAATGTTTCAAAAAGTTTAGAAATCTATTTCAAGACCATCATACGCAAAGTGTACATGGGGCGGAAGTTGCTTGCTTATTTCAGCATGCAGCCCTATACCATGGCTCATGTGGATAAAATAGGTTTCTTTAGCGCCTATACGTTCGGCTGCAATCAATGCCTCAGAAATACTCTGGTGCGTAGGATGCGGTTTTACACGCAAAGCGTTCATTACCAAAACATCCAGTCCTTTCAATTGTTCATAAGATTCTTCCGGCATCGTATGCATATCCGTCACATACCCCAAACGTCCGCCGATGCGATAACCCAAAATAGGCAAACGCCCGTGCATCACCCGGATGGGCAACACTTCCGTATGGCAGATTTGAAACGGATTGCCAGGCTCCACCTCTTGCAGATAAATACGGGGAACACCCGGATATACTTTATCGACAAAGCAATATGGCATTCGCCCCCGCAGATGGGTGGCAGTGTAAGCATCGGAGTAAATAGGAATATCAGCAAAACGACCGAACGGACGCAGGTCGTCCAACCCGCCTACGTGGTCGTAATGTTCGTGAGTAATCAAAACACCGTCTATCTTCTCAAAAGAAGCGGTGCGCAACATCTGTTCCCTGAAATCGGGACCACAATCTATCTGTATTACTGCATCGTCCGTATGCACCAGGGCAGATGCACGCAAGCGGTTGTCCCGCGGATCAGTAGAAGTACAAACCGGACAAGTGCAACCTATTTCCGGTACGCCGGTAGAGGTTCCACTTCCTAATATTCTTAATCTCATAATATCTAATTACCTATATAAAATTCACTTCCGGATGTATGTCAATCCCGAACTTCTCGCGGACAGCAGCCCGCACGGCATCCGACAGAGCCACAATATCGGCCCCCGTAGCCCCTCCCAGATTAACAAGCACCAATGCCTGCTTGTCGTGCACAGCGGCAGGTCCCAGCGATTTGCCTTTCCAGCCACACTGTTCTATCATCCAGCCGGCAGGTACTTTCACACAATCGCCCCCCATATCATAATGGGGCATACCGGGGTATTCGCGCTGCAAGGCTTCAAATTGTGTACGGGACACGATGGGGTTCATAAAGAAGCTACCCGCATTACCCAGAACCTTCGGATCGGGCAACTTGCTCTCACGGATATCGATAATCACCCGACGCAATGTTTTTAAGTCCGTAACCGGATATTTCTCCAATTCTTGCCGGATAGTACCATAATCCAGCGTATAATATTCCTTCTTACTCAAACAGAAATTCACATAGGTCACAAACACTGATTTCATTGCAGGTTGCTTAAAGATGCTCTTACGATAAGAGTAGTCGCACTCATCAGCTTGATAAACACGCTTCTCTCCCTGAATGTTTACAGTTTCGACCGAAGTAATCAAATCCTTCACCTCCACACCATAAGCTCCGATATTCTGCACTGCGCTCGCTCCTACTTCACCGGGTATCAACGACAGGTTCTCGGCGCCATACCAGCCCTGTTCCACACAGTATGCTACAAAATCGTCCCATATCACACCGGCACCCACACGTACCTGCACCTTTTCTTCGTTCTCCGCCGTCACTTCCACACCGCCGATGCGCGAATGCAACACCGTACCCTCATAATCTCCGGTGAACAGCAGATTGCTTCCGGCACCGATATGCAAATAAGGCACAGTAACGCTTCCCGCCTCAATCATCTCCCCAAGTTCTTCTTCCGAACTATATTCCAGAAACTTTGCAGCAGCAACCTCAATGCCGAATGTATTAGGTATTTTCATCAACCAATCATTAATCAGATACTTGTATCTTCGTACTTATACAACTCCCATTGTCCACCCCGTTTCCGGAAATAATAAATATTGGAGTAACCATTACCGATACCGTTCACCTTCAATATCTTCGTATTAGACTGATCCTCATTCTTCTGCCCGTAATTAATATTCGACAACTTGCCCGTAGGCATCATCGGCCGGAACGCATACCACTGGTTCTTATCCAGCGTGGTTTCCAGAATGGAGAAATCATCATCCGGATCTATGGTGACAAATTGCATAGGGTTGTATATATGCCGGTCCTGATACACACTATCAGTTACAAAACGCGTATAGAACCCTACAAAATCTTCATTTTCATCCGTTTCTATCTTACGAAGGTTAATAGCTTCGAGCATCCACATTCCATTTTTCCGCTCAAAGTAGTACTTCTTCGCCATATGGGTTTTCAGATAAATCCATTCCACCTGCACAGACTTGAGCGTAGTGTCTCCCACTACTTCCATATCCTCTTCGTCGTCGAAAAGCAAAGTGTAATAGTTTTGCTGAGTGAACAAATGATCATGCTTCCAATACTTTTCCTCTATTTTCACAACAGTGTCCCCTTTGTAATAAGGCAAAGGAAACAGTGTCCGCTGCCGCTGCAAAGCATCATCCGAAGCATAATTGAAAATAAAGTCATCAAACAGCTCGTCTGCTTCTATCGGTTTCGGTTCTTCTTTCACTTCTGCCTGTTGCAGTGTATCGGCTTTATGGTGGACCGAATCCACCATTTCTGTAATGGTAGCAAAGGGATCTATTTTCGTTTTCTTATTTCCACATGACAGTAAAAAGAAAAGTAATAAAGATCCCAATAATAGTTTTTTCATCTTTTGCGAACCTTTACGGTCACTTATTTAATTTAGCTCTTAATTTCTCAAGCATGTCCACTGTCATGGATTCCAAATCGTATTGCGGTTTCCAATCCCATTCTTCGCGTGCACAAGAGTCATCCAAAGAATCGGGCCAGCTATCGGCAATGGCTTGCTTCAAGGGGTCAATCTCATACACCATCTCAAAGTCGGGCACATGCTTCTTTATCTCTTTATATATTTCCTCCGGATCAAAACTCATGGAAGCGATGTTGAATGCATTGCGGTGCTTCAGCCTTGCGGGAGCAGCCTCCATCAATGAGATAGCGGCATTCAGCGCATCGGGCATATACATCATATCCATATAAGTGCCCTGCTTCAAGGGACATACAAATTTATCGCCTTTTACGGCAGCATAAAAGATATCCACCGCGTAGTCGGTTGTACCGCCGCCCGGAGGAGTTACATTGGAAATGATTCCCGGGAAGCGCACCGCACGGGTATCAACTCCATATTTCGTAAAATAATAATCACTCAGCAATTCAGTCGTCACCTTTGTCACGCCATACATCGTGCGCGGGCGCTGAATAGTATCTTGCGGCGTCTGCACATGGGGGGTGTTTTCTCCAAACGAGCCGATGGAACTCGGAGTAAACACAGCACAACCATATTCACGAGCTACTTCCAGCACATTCCACAATCCGTCGATACCGATTTTCCAGGCCATGGCCGGACGACTTTCGGCAACAACCGACAGCAGGGCTGCCAGATTATAAATCGTATCGATCTTGAATTGACGTGCCACCACTTCTATGGACTGACGATCCGTTACGTCGGCAATAGCTGAAGGCCCCGATGCTTTCAACTCACCTTTAGGCATAGCACTCGGAATGTATCCGGCCACAACATGGTCGTCACCATAACGCTTGCGCAACTCCAGTGTAAGTTCCGAACCAATCTGTCCGGTAGCTCCAATTACCAAAATATTTTTCATACGACTTATTAATAAGGGGTTTGTTAGTATTAAGGCACAAATATACATACTTTTTTTTCATTTTTCTATCATTCTGCTATTGTTTATTCCAAGAAAAATGATGTCCTTTGTAGAGAATGTCATAACGATGTATCACCCTTAAAAAACAAAGTACTATGTACGGTAAAATGAAAGACCATCTCAGCAAAACGCTTGCTGAAATAAAAGATGCCGGACTCTACAAAGAGGAACGCCTGATTGAAAGTGCCCAACAAGCTGCTATCACCGTGAAAGGCAAGGAAGTACTGAACTTCTGCGCCAATAACTACTTAGGGTTGTCCAATCATCCCCGCCTGATTGCAGCCGCCCAGAAGATAATGGAACGCCGCGGATACGGCATGTCGTCCGTACGCTTCATCTGCGGAACACAAGACATCCACAAGGAGCTGGAAGCTGCCATCTCCGATTACTTCCGCACGGAAGACACCATTCTCTATGCTGCCTGCTTCGATGCCAACGGCGGCGTATTCGAACCACTTTTCACCGAAGAAGATGCCATCATCTCCGATTCTCTGAACCATGCTTCCATCATCGACGGTGTGCGCCTCTGCAAAGCTAAACGCTACCGCTATGCCAACGCTGATATGGCCGACCTGGAAAGATGCCTGCAAGAGTCACAGGCACAGCGTTTCCGCATCGTCGTTACGGACGGTGTATTCTCTATGGACGGAAACGTAGCTCCAATGGATAAGATTTGCGACCTTGCCGAGAAATACAATGCACTGGTAATGGTGGACGAATCACACTCTGCCGGCGTGGTAGGCCCTACGGGACACGGTGTGAGCGAACAGTACAATACTTACGGTCGTGTGGATATCTACACCGGTACTTTGGGCAAAGCCTTCGGCGGTGCCTTGGGTGGCTTCACTACGGGACGCAAGGAGATCATAGATCTACTGCGCCAACGCAGCCGTCCGTACCTGTTCTCCAACTCCCTGGCCCCAGGCATTATCGGCGCCAGCCTTGAAGTTTTCAGTATGCTGAAAGAAAGCAATGCTCTGCACGACAAATTGGTAGAAAACGTCAACTACTTCCGCGACAAGATGACAGCTGCCGGCTTCGACATCAAACCCACGCAAAGCGCCATCTGCGCCGTGATGCTGTATGATGCCAAACTCTCCCAAATCTATGCCGCACGCATGCAGGAAGAAGGCATCTATGTAACCGGATTCTACTATCCCGTTGTTCCCAAAGACCAGGCACGCATCCGTGTACAGATCTCTGCCGGACATGAGAAAGAACATCTCGACAAGTGCATCGCCGCATTCATCAAAGTAGGTAAGGAACTGGGTGTACTGAAATAAAAATGACCGCAGAATAAGAAAAAGAAAGGGTATCCGCCTTGATATGGCAGATACCCTTTTCGCTATCTATTAACAACTAATATTCTATTAGTTTATTTACGCTCTCCCAGTCTTGCATCCACAAAGAAGATTCCGGTAGCACCGGCTTTCTTTATCATATCTACAATACCGGCAGCAGTAGCTTCTTCTTCTACTTGTTCACGAACAAATCCCCACAAGAAGTCTTGTGTAGCTTTATCCTTTTCGGTAGCGGCAACGTCTACCAACACATCAATCATCTTGGAAACACGGCATTCGTGCTCATATACTTGTTCAAATACCTCCAGCGGAGTACCGAAATCATTAGGAACCACGTCAATCTTATCCAATTTAGCTTTACCACCACGTTTAATGACGTAGGAAGCCAATTCGCAGGCATGAGCTTTTTCCTCAGAAGATTGTTTTCTCAACCAAGAAGCCATACCGCAATATCCCTCTTTCTCCATGAAGAAAGACATTGCTAAATAAAGGTTAGATGACCACATCTCAGCCGTAATTTGCTCATTAATTGCATGTTGTAATTTTTCTGTTATCATAATCGTATTTATTAGTTAGTTTGAAACCATTACAAAAGTAACAAGAATACGCGTCAGTTGTTCATGCAATAACATATTTTATATAATAGTTTGCAAATAAGAGGCGTTAACCGGCAGAAACAAAAAAGCCCGATTAACTCTACCGGAATAACGAATTGCGGGGGTGTGAGGGTGAAAAACCAACTTTTATTTCACGGAAAAATAAATTAAAAGTAATTACTTTGCATTTATTTCTATTCTAAAATAAAAGTTGATTTTTCACCCTCACACCCCCCGCAATCCCCACTCAGAAGCCTCAGAACACCGATTCAAATGACGGTGACAAATAAAAAAAACACGGCGGCAAATTAAAAAGTAATCACTTTACTTTTTTAATTTGCCGCCGT
>JAUUPT010000075.1 GCA_030843315.1 Bacteroidaceae bacterium
TCCTCGACATGAATCTGCATAACCTGACAAATACGGAAGGACTTGACGTATTGGCTTATGAGAAAGAGGCGATGGACAAGCTCGGACTGATTCCCGAAATCGCCCCACGCTACCGCACCACTTATTTCAACCACATCATCGGAGGTTACGCAGCCGGTTATTACAGCTACCTGTGGGCCAATGTACTGGACAACGATGCCTTCGAAGCCTTCAAGGAGCATGGCATTTTCGACAAACAAACAGCCGACCTCTTCCGCACCAACGTTCTGGAAAGAGGAGACAGCGAAGACCCGATGACTCTTTATAAGAAGTTCAGAGGTGCTGAACCTCAATTAGACCCGATGTTAAAAAATCGCGGTATGAAGTAAGATTTGTGAAAAAAAAGCTATATTTGCACCCTTGTATGCAACAGAAATTAATTAAAAAAGTAATCATAATAAACTAAAGTAACATGCAAAACAAAGGATTTGTAAGGGTTTTTGCGGTATTGCTCACACTGGTGTGTGTGTTCTATCTCTCCTTCTCTTTTGTGACTCGCCACTATACAAGTAAGGCAAAAGAGTTCGCAAAAGGCGATGTGAAAGTAGAGCAGGACTACCTCGATTCTCTATCCAATGAGAAGGTGTATTTCGGCAATTGGACGCTGAAACAATGTCGTGAGATGGAAATCAGTTTAGGTTTGGACTTGAAGGGTGGTATGAACGTCATCCTCGAAGTTTCAGTACCCGATGTAATTAAGGTATTGGCTGACAACAAACCGGACGAAGCGTTCAATCAAGCATTGGCAACTGCCGCCAAACAGGCTACTTCAAGCCAGGATGACGTCATTACCTTGTTCATCAGAGAGTATCATAAGATAGCTCCGGGCGCTCGTCTTTCAGAACTGTTCGCAACCCAGCAATTAAAAGACAAAGTCACTCAGAAATCTACCGACTCAGAAGTTGAGAAAGTACTTCGCGAGGAAGTAAAAGCAGCCGTTGACAACTCATACAACGTACTCCGTACTCGTATCGACCGCTTCGGTGTAGTTCAGCCCAACATCCAGAGTCTAGAAGACAAGATGGGCCGTATCATGGTGGAACTTCCGGGCATCAAAGAGCCTGAACGTGTAAGAAAATTATTACAAGGTTCTGCAAACTTGGAATTCTGGGAAACATACACCGCGAAGGATGTTACGCCCTATCTGCAAACTGCCGACAGCAGACTGCGTGCCATTCTTTCAAACGAAACACCGGCTGACAGCACTGCAACCGACAGCGCAGCAACTGAAGCTCCTGCCGTAGCACAAGCTACCAGCACTGCCGACAGCCTTGCCGCTGCCTTGAGAGGTGACAATAAAGCGCAAGCAGCCAACCTGGCACAAATCAAGAAAGAGCATCCGTTGCTGGCAATGCTGCAAATCAACCCGAGCGGACAAGGCCCGGTAGTAGCATACGCTAATTATAAGGATACTGCTGAAATCAACAAATACCTCTCCATGCCGGAAGTTCAGGCTGAAATGCCGAAAGACTTGCGTCTGAAGTGGGGTGTTTCTCCTTATGAATATGATCCGAAAGGACAGACCTTCGAACTTTACGGTATCAGATCAACCGAACGTAACGGTAAAGCTCCGCTGGAAGGTGATGTAGTGGTAAGCGCTAAAGATGAATATGACCACTTCGGCAAACCCGCTGTAAGTATGTCTATGAACACTGACGGTTCACGCCGTTGGGCTCAACTCACCAAGCAGAATATCGGTAAGAGCATCGCCATCGTATTGGACGGTTATGTGTACTCCGCACCAAATGTAAATAATGAGATTACCGGTGGTAATTCACAAATTACCGGTCACTTCACTCCCGAACAGGCAAAAGACTTAGCGAACGTACTGAAATCCGGTAAGATGCCGGCTCCGGCCCACATCGTACAGGAAGATATCGTAGGTCCGTCATTGGGACAAGCTTCTATCAACGCCGGTATCATTTCATTCGTAGTGGCATTGATTCTGTTGATGATTTACATGTGCTCCATGTACGGATTCATCCCGGGTATGGTTGCCAACGGCGCTTTGGTCCTGAACTTATTCTTCACACTGGGTATCCTTTCATCCTTCCAGGCTGCACTGACCATGTCCGGTATTGCCGGTATGGTATTGTCACTCGGTATGGCTGTGGATGCCAACGTATTGATCTATGAACGTACCAAAGAAGAGTTGCGTGCCGGCAAGGCCGTTAAGAAAGCATTGGCCGACGGTTATTCCAACGCCTTCTCCGCTATCTTCGACTCCAACTTGACATCTATCATCACCGGTATTATCCTGTTCAACTTCGGTACAGGTCCGATCCGCGGTTTTGCCACCACGCTGATTATCGGTATCTTGATTTCGTTCTTTACAGCTGTGTTCATGACACGTTTGTTCTACGAGCACTTCATGAGCAAGGATAAACTGTTGCACCTGACATTCTCTTCCAAGATCTCCAAGAACTTGATGGCGAATGTACACTTTGACTTCATGGGCAGAAACAAATTGTGGCTGACCATTACAGGTGTTGCCGTAATAGTTTGCATCGGTTTCCTTACTACCCGCGGATTAAGTCAAAGTATCGACTTCACCGGTGGACGTAACTTCAAAGTACAATTTGAAAACAAAGTAGAACCGGAACACGTACGTGAATTGATTGCCAGCAAGTTCGGTGATGCCAACGTAGGTGTTATTGCCATCGGTACCGACGGTAAGACAGTACGTATCAGCACCAATTACCGCATCGAGGAAGAAGGCAACAACGTTGACTCTGAAATCGAAGCTTACTTGTATGAGACGCTGAAACCGGTATTGACCCAGAATATCACATTGGAAACTTTCATTGACCGCGAGAACCACACCGGTGGTAGTATCGTCAGTTCCCAGAAAGTAGGTCCGAGTATTGCAGACGACATCAAGGTTTCTGCTATCTGGTCCGTTGTACTTGCATTGCTTGCTATCGGTATCTATATCCTGATCCGTTTCCGCAACATTGCATACAGTATCGGTTCTGTAGCAGCATTGGGCTGTGACACCGTCATCATCCTGGGTGCCTACTCCATCTGTTGGGGATGGATGCCGTTCTCTCTGGAAATCGACCAGACGTTTATCGGTGCCATTCTGACGGCTATCGGTTACTCTATCAATGATAAGGTGGTAATCTTCGACCGTGTGCGCGAGTTCTTCCACCTCTATCCGAAGCGTCCTAAGTTCCAGTTATTCAATGACTCTTTGAACACGACGTTAGCACGTACTATCAATACTTCACTGAGTACCTTGATCGTGTTGCTGTGTATCTTCATCCTGGGTGGTGACTCTATCCGCAGCTTCGCATTCGCCATGATTCTGGGTGTTGTATTCGGTACAATGTCTTCTCTGTTCGTTGCATCTCCTATCGCTTACATGTTCATGAAGAACAAGAAGGATGTGGAACCGGCTGCTGAAGTTGAGACAAAATAAGACTCTTAAGAGAACATAAATAGAAAGAAGGTATGCCTGCGGGTATACCTTCTTTTTTATCTCCCTTATGCTATAACCGTGAAAGTTGGTTAAATATACGAATGCCTAGGTTACAAGATATCGGATATTCTTTGTTTATTTGCATTTGACTATAGTGTCAGACACAAAAGTTAGACTATATAAACTCTAAAGAATATGTTCAGAATAGGCCTTGACATTGGTTCTACCACCGCCAAACTGGTTGCACTTGATGAATATGACAATATCGTATTCTCAAAATATGAAAGACATAGTGCAAAAGCGAAAGAAGCGATCATCTCTTTTTTAAAGGAGTTGCTGGCATTCATTGGAGATAAAGAGGTTACTGTCGGCATTACCGGTTCTATCGGAATGGGAATTTCAGAAAGATGTTCCCTACTATTTGTGCAGGAAGTGGTGGCCGCAGCAAAAGCCATGCAGCAGAGCCATGCCATGGTAAATGCGATGATAGACATAGGTGGAGAAGATGCCAAAATAGTGTTCTTCAAAAACGGAGAGCCCACAGACTTACGGATGAATGGTAACTGCGCAGGAGGTACGGGCGCTTTCATCGACCAGATGGCAATTATCTTGGGAGTGGATATTGATAAACTGAATGATCTTGCCATGCATGCAGACCAGATATACCCGATAGCTTCGCGTTGCGGCGTTTTCTGCAAGACGGATATTCAGAATCTGATAGCCAAGAATGTGAGTCGGGAGAATATTGCCGCTTCCATATTTCATGCGGTAGCAGTACAAACCACAGTTACGCTGGCGCATGGGTACGACATAAAAGGGCCTGTTTTGTTTTGCGGCGGTCCGCTGACCTTTATCCCTGCATTGCGCAAGGCTTTTATCGATTACCTGTCTCTTGATGAAAAAGGAATCATCTTACCGGATTACGGTACGCTGTTGCCTGCTTTTGGTACTGCCCTGATATGCACCGGCAATGATAAACCTGTCAGGCTATCTTCGCTGATTGGCAGTATAGACATGGGGCTGAGTGCTGCTTCCAGTGTATCGACCGGACTGAAAACCTTATTCGAAGATGAAACAGAATATGCGGCATGGCTGAAACGGATCTCGGGCAAGGAAATTGTGCAAGCGAAGCTGAAGCCCGGAGAACAAGATGTATTCATGGGCATAGATTCCGGTTCCACTACTACCAAGATTGTGGTGACGGATGCAGAAGCAAGAATTCTCTATTCTTATTATAATACCAACGGGGGCAATGCCATAAAGACCGTAGAAGAAGGATTGCACAAACTGCGTGACGCGTGTACGGAATGCGGTGCAGTGCTCAATATCAAAGGAAGTTGCTCCACCGGGTATGGTGAGGATTTAATAAAATGCGCTTATCAACTTCATTCGGGCATTATCGAAACGATAGCCCACTATATGGCCGCCCATTATCTGGACAAAGACGTTTCTTTCATACTTGATATCGGCGGACAGGATATGAAGGCTATTTTCGTGACTAAAGGGGTCATAGACCGGATTGAAATCAATGAAGCATGCTCGTCCGGCTGTGGCTCATTCATCGAAACATTTGCAAACTCATTGGGATACAGTGCCGAAGAGTTTTCTGCAACCGCCTGCCGCTCGACAACTCCATGCAACTTGGGGACAAGGTGCACCGTGTTCATGAATTCAAAGGTGAAACAAGTGTTGCGCGACGGGGCTACCGTTAACGACATTGCCGCCGGCTTGGCATATTCGGTTGTCAAGAACTGCCTCTATAAGGTGCTGAAACTGAAAGACACGGCTGTCTTGGGAAAAAACATCGTGGTGCAAGGCGGAGCCATGCGCAATGACTCTTTAGTCCGGGCTTTGGAAATACTGACCGACACCAAAGTATCCAGATGCAATGTGCCGGAGTTGATGGGAGCATTCGGCTGTGCGCTGTATGCCATGAAGCACCAAGGAGCAGTAATCCACCTGGACGAAATGATAAATAAGGCGGAATATACCTCTCGCTTCCTCCGCTGCAAAGGATGCGACAACCAGTGTCTCGTGACATGCTACAAATTCGGCAACGGAAAGAAATACTATTCGGGCAACAGATGCGAAAAGGTTTTTACGAATGGAGAAGGCAGCATCCACAAAGGCCGGAATATATATGACCATAAGAACAGGCTCCTCTTCGACCGCCACGTCGATATCAACTCTCCCCGGATGACGGTCGGGATACCCAGATGCCTGAATATGTACGAAGAATATCCTTTCTGGCACACGCTCTTCACCTCTTGCGGCATACAAGTCTGCCTGTCCGACGTATCCAACTTCCTGAGTTATGAGCGCAATGCACGCATGGTAATGTCCGATAACATCTGCTTTCCTGCCAAACTGGTACATAGCCACATCAGTAACCTGATAGAAAAGAAAGTAGACCGGATTTTCATGCCTTTCGTCGTGTTCGAGAGAAAAGAGAAAGAGGAGAACAGTTACAACTGCCCCATCGTCTCGGGCTACTCGGAAGTGATAAAAAGCGTAACTTCTTGCAATATCCCTATCGATTCCCCTGCCATCACTTTCAAAGACAGCAAGCTGCTGTTCAAGCAGTGCAAAGAGTTGCTCGGCAGCCTGGGTATTGATGAAGGAACAATCCGTTCCGCCTTCAACGAAGCCGGGAAAGAGCAGGCAGCTTTCGAACAGAAAATGATTTCGTGCAATGAAAAAGTATTATCGGAAACAGACAGTAGCAGGACATTAACCATCATGCTTGCCGGGCGACCTTATCATAGCGACCCGCTGATACAACACAAAATATCGGACATGATTGCCGATATGGGAGCGAATGTTATCACCGATGACCTGGTCAGAGACAAGGAAATAGACGTCACCGACAGCCATTTTGTAACACAATGGGCTTATGCAAACCGCATTCTGAAAGCAGCCAAATGGTGTGCTACCCAAAGTCAGGACCTACAGTTTGTGGAAATGACTTCCTTCGGTTGCGGCCCGGATGCCTTCCTGGCAGACGAGGTGCGTGACTTGCTGATCCGCTATAACAAACCACTCACATTATTGAAACTGGACGACATCAGCAATGTCGGTTCCATGAAACTACGCGTGAGGTCTATGATCGAAAGCCTGAAACTGGCTGATACCAATCGATTCGGCAACCAGGATATCCGGGAATTTACCACCGTTCCGGTATACGACGCGGCTTATCGCAACCGCAAGATACTGGTGCCCTTCTTTACGCCCTTCATATCCCCTATAGCTCCTGCCATCTTCCAATTAGCCGGATACGAGGTAGAAAGTCTTCCGCTGAGCAACAACGAATCGTGCGAATGGGGGTTGAAATACTCGAATAACGAAGTATGCTATCCCGCTACATTGATTGTAGGCGACATCATAAAAGCATTTAAAAGCAAGCAATACAATCCGGCAGAAACGGCCGTTGCCATCACCCAGACCGGTGGGCAATGCCGTGCCAGCAGCTACATCTCTTTAATAAAGAAAGCCTTGGTAGATGCCGGGTATACGGACGTACCGGTGATTTCCGTATCACTGGGCAGCGGGATAGAAAATAACCAGCCGGCATTCAAAGTGAACTGGGGCAAGGTACTTATACCGACATTCTATTCGGTATTATACAGTGACTGCATTGCCAAGTTTTACTATGCGTCGGTCGTCCGCGAGAAGGGAAACGGTGCTTCCGCCCGTTTGCGTGATAAATATTTGCAGCTTGCATCCGATGCCATCAAGCGGAAAGAGAGCAAACGGCTGGTTCCGTTACTGCGCTCGGCAACCGACGAATTCAACTCTATCTGCAAGGATCGCCACACTTCCAAAGTAGGAGTAGTAGGAGAGATCTTCCTGAAGTTCAATCCTTTTGCACAGAAGAACATTACGGACTGGCTTATAGAAAAAGGAATCGAAGTAGTTCCTCCCATCCTGACAGACTTCTTCATGCAGAGTTTTGTAAACCGTAAAGTAAATGTTGAAGCACATCTTGAAAAGCGGCAGATATCAGACCATGTTATGAGTTGGTTTTATAAAATAGCCCAAAGGCAGATAGACAGGATAAACACAGTAGCCGGACGATTCCGCTATTTCGTTCCATTCAATGATATATTCAGTGAAGCAAAGGAGGGCAGCAGCCTCATTACCCCCTATGCGCAATTCGGAGAAGGCTGGCTTCTTCCTGCCGAAATAGCTTCCTTTGCACACCAAGGCGTAAACAATGTAGTCAGCCTGCAACCTTTTGGTTGTATAGCCAATCATATTGTTGCCAAAGGAATCGAAAAACGAATAAAAACTCTTTATCCTGACATTAATTTTCTATCTTTAGACTTCGATAGCGGAGTCAGTGACGTGAATATAATCAACCGTATGTTACTCTTCATTGAACACCTAAAAAAATAAAGGTATGGCGACAAACGACAACAACCTGGAAAAGAAAATCATTGAAACTGCGCAGCAGTTGTTCATGAAGAACGGTTTTACAGAAACTAACATGAGCGACATTGCAGTGGCTGTAGGCATCAACCGCCCTGCATTGCACTATTACTTCCGAACTAAGGACAAGATGTTCCAGGCCGTTTTTGGGAACATCATCCGTTCGTTGGCTCCCGAGATACAAGAGATTATGTTGCAGGACAAGCCCATCGCCGAACGGATAGGTAAGGTTATCGATGCTTATTTCAACACCTTTTCCCACAATCCTTACCTGCCGATATTCATGGTTCGGGAAATAGAACGCGACATGTCACACCTGGTCGAGACTGCACGCGAGTTGCAACTGGAATGCTATTTCCAGGAAATAATCAACGGACTGCAAAATGAAATGAATTCCGGGAAGCTGAAGCAAGTGCCTTTGTATTTTGTATTCCTTACCTTCTACGGACTTTTGGTGTTTCCTTTTCTTACAAAGAAACTAAGTTCCTCCATTTTCCTTGATAAAGACGAAGATTTCGATAAGATGCTCATAGGATGGAAATCGCAAATTATCACGCAGATGGAACATCTGTTGTGCAACTAAAGTGCAGCAGGGGTAGTCTCGCCGGGAATCGAACCCGGATCTAAAGTTTAGGAAACTTCTATTCTATCCGTTGAACTACAAGACCTTCACTGATAATCAACGCAATTCTGTGGAATATTTGTAGAACTTCTACGCTATTCCTACACTATGCAATCGAATTGCGGGCACAAAGATAATGTATTCTGTTGATTTTCCGAAAAAAGTTTTGTTAATCCGATTAACTTTGCGAAATTTGTCGACTAATGTAAAACGCATTAATCCCGAAAATTAATCTATAGTAATTCGTAAGTTATGGCAAACGACATGATGGTCAAAGAACTGGAGCAAGTGGTAGTCCGCTTCTCCGGAGACTCCGGTGATGGTATGCAACTCGCCGGCAACATCTTTTCAACAGTTTCGGCTACGGTGGGCAATGACATCAGTACATTCCCCGACTATCCGGCAGATATCCGCGCCCCGCAAGGTTCACTTACCGGTGTTTCCGGTTTCCAGGTGCACATTGGTGCAGACAGAGTATATACTCCCGGAGACAAATGCGACGTATTGGTAGCTATGAACGCTGCTGCTCTGAAAACTCAATACAAGTTTGCTAAATCCACTGCCTGCATCATCATCGATACGGACGCTTTCCAGAAAGCCGACTTGGAAAAGGCAGCTTTCAAGACCGATGATCCTATCGAAGAAATGGATATCAAGCAAGATGTTATTGCCGCCCCTATCTCCAAGATGGTGAAAGACTGCCTGGCTGATACGGGAATGGACAACAAATCCATGCTGAAATGCCGCAATATGTTTGCAGTAGGCTTGGTATGCTGGTTGTTCAACCGCGACTTGAAGATTGCCGAGGACTTTATCCGCGAGAAATTTGCCAAGAAGCCTGAGATTGCCGAAGCCAACATCAAGGTGATTCATGCAGGATACGACTACGGGCACAACACACATGCTTCCGTAGCCAATACTTACAAGATTGAAAGCAAGACCACCGTTCCCGGCCGATACATGGATATCACGGGAAACAAGGCAACTGCCTACGGTTTCATCGCCGCTGCCGAAAAGGCAGGATTGAAGCTGTTCCTCGGTTCTTATCCTATCACTCCGGCAACGGACGTATTGCACGAACTTTCCAAACATAAATCACTGGGCGTGATGACCGTACAGTGCGAAGATGAGATTTCCGGTTGTGCCACTTCCATCGGCGCTGCATTTGCAGGTGCACTGGCTGTGACTTCCACATCCGGCCCCGGCGTCTGCCTGAAGTCGGAAGCTATGAACCTGGCTGTGATTACCGAACTTCCGCTCGTTGTCCTCAACGTACAGCGCGGTGGTCCTTCTACCGGTTTGCCCACGAAATCGGAACAAACCGACTTGCTGCAAGCCCTGTTCGGACGCAACGGCGAAAGCCCGATGCCCGTTATTGCAGCCTCATCGCCCACCAACTGCTTCGACATGGCTTTCATGGCAAGTAAAATTGCTTTGGAGCACATGACTCCGGTGGTACTGCTGACCGACGGTTTCGTAGCCAACGGCTCCGGCGCATGGATGTTGCCGAAGCTGGCAGATTATCCTGCCATCAAGCCACCGTACGTAACTCCCGAAATGAAAGATAACTATACGCCGTACAAGCGTAATGCAGAAACCGGTGTACGCTACTGGGCTATCCCGGGACAGGAAGGCTATATGCACATCCTCGGCGGTCTGGAAAAAGACAGCAACACCGGCGCCATCTCCACCGACCCGGAAAACCACGACCTGATGTGCCGTCTGCGTGCCGAGAAGGTTGCCAAGATTCCCGTGCCCGATGTAGAAGTGCAAGGTTGCGTGGACGATGCCGACCTGCTGATTGTAGGTTTCGGCGGTACTTACGGCCACTTGTATTCGGCTATGGACGAGATGATAAAGGCAGGCAAGAAGGTTGCCCTGGCTCACTTCACTTACCTCAATCCGCTGCCTAAGAACACGGAAGCCGTATTGAAGAAATACAAGAAGGTAGTGGTTGCCGAGCAGAACCTCGGACAATTCGCAGGCTATCTGCGCATGAAGGTAGATAACTTCACGCCGTATCAATTCAATGAAGTCAAGGGACAGCCGTTCCTCGTTGCCGAACTGGTAGCTGCCTTCACTGAGATTTTAAACAAGTAATAACCCCGTAAAGAACGAAACATCATGTGCGAATATACAGCAAAAGATTTCAAAAAAGGACAACCTCGTTGGTGTCCGGGTTGCGGTGACCACTTCTTCCTGGCTTCACTGCACAAAGCAATGGCAGAAATAGGTATAGCTCCTTGGGAAACAGCCGTTATCTCCGGTATCGGTTGCTCCAGCCGCTTGCCCTACTACATGAATACGTATGCGATGCAGACCGTCCACGGACGCGCCGCCGCAATCTCTACGGGTGCCAAGGTTGCCAATCCCAACCTGAAGGTATGGCAGATTTCGGGTGACGGCGATGGCCTCGCCATCGGTGGTAACCACTTCATCCACGCCGTACGTCGTAACATCGACATGAATATGATTCTGCTGAACAACCGCATCTACGGTCTGACGAAGGGTCAATACTCACCGACGTCTCCGCGCGGATTCGTCAGCAAGTCGTCTCCTTACGGCACGGTAGAAGACCCGTTCCACCCGGCAGAGCTTTGCTTCGGTGCCCGCGGCCGCTTCTTTGCCCGTGCGGTGGCTACCGATGCTCCCGGAACGGTGGAAGTGCTGAAGGCTGCTTACAACCATAAGGGTGCCAGCGTTTGCGAGATTCTGCAAAACTGCGTTATCTTCAATAACGGTACGCACGACTCGGTAGCGAAGAAAGAAGACCGCGCCAAGAACGCCATCTATCTGGAACACGGCAAGCCGATGATCTTCGGCGAGAACAACGAATACGGACTGATGCAGGAAGGCTTCGGGCTGAAAGTTGTGAAGCTCGGCGAGAATGGCATTACAGAAAAGGATATCCTCGTTCACGACGCTCACTGCATGGACAACACCCTGCAACTGAAGCTCGCCTTGATGGAAGGTCCCGACTTCCCAATTGCACTCGGCGTAATCCGCGATGTAGAAGCGCCGACTTACGACGACGCCGTTCACGAACAGATTGAAGAAGTAGCCGCCAAGAAGAAGTACCATAACTTCGAAGAACTGCTGATGACGAATGATACGTGGGAAGTGAAATAACGCCCGCAAGTCATAACTAATAATCTTTAAGCCCCTTCACTCCGCCGATATATCCGGCAAGAGTGAAGGGGCTTTCTTTTAAAATAAATACCGCCTTTCTCTTTGATTATAAAAGAATTAGTGTATATTTGCACTGATTGTTCACCTTTTATTATTAACGTTATGGGCCAGGAACATCCTTTTGACCGGTTCTCGCAGCAAGCTCTCCAAGCCTTGCACCGGTATCGTGCCGTAATGTTCAGCCCACCTTCAGTTTCCAAATTCCCTCAGATAGCAGATACGAGTCAGCATGCTATAAATCAAAGTATTATATTTACCGACCTTTACCTCGGTGTGTAAAAGCTTTTACCACGGCATGTAAACGGAGTTACCGTGTGGGGTAAATGGAGTTACCCTGCGAGGTAACTGATATCCCCCTACTATCAAAGCCTAAGTTATGTATCATCTAAAAACATGGAAACAATATGGACAACAGACCAACCATCGCCGAAGTACACCAGTGGGTACTGAAGCTTTACAACACTTGTGAGCAAACCATCACGAACGAAGAACGGAAAGAACAACATAAGTACGCCGTCATGGTGCAACGCCCCCAGGACAAACGCTTCCTGGTAAAGATGCTCGACGAATCATCGCAGATACGCGACCGCCGGAAACTCGCCGCCCGCATCAAAACCCTGATAGACCGCTACGGCGTGCCCGAATTTCTGAACAAGCGCGACGCCTTCCTCTTCAAGATGTACCAGGCATTTGGACATCACTTCGACTTCGTCGCCATACCTATTATAAAGAAGCGGCTCCGCATGGACACTTCCAAAGTCATCCTGGATGAAGCGCGCCCGCAACTGACGAAACATTTGAGCAAGCGCTTCAAGCAAAAGATAGGCCAGAACGTGAACCTGCTGGGCGAAGTCGTGCTGGGCAACGGAGAAGCCGACCACCGCTACCAGCACTATCTGGAAGCCCTGGAAGCCCCGGACATCAACTACATCTCCGTCAAAATCTCCGGCATCTACGCCCAGACGCATGCACTGAACTACGAAGAGAGCTTCCCCGAACTGGTACGCCGTATGTCCGCCCTCTACCAGCGCGCAATAGACTTCCCTTACGTGGATGAGAACGGCGTGAAGCGCGCCAAGTTCGTCAACCTCGACATGGAAGAGTACAAAGATGCGCACTTCACCCTGCGCCTCTTCAAGACCGTGCTCAGCCAGCCCGAATTCAAGAATTATGAAGCGGGCATCGTGGTGCAAGCCTACCTGCCGGACGCCTACGACTTCCAAACCGAACTGCTGGAATTTGCCAAAGCGCGTATAGCCGACGGCGGCGCTCCGCTGAAGATGCGCCTCGTGAAGGGTTGCAACCTCGAAATGGAAACCGTCATCTCCTCCCTGCGCGGCTGGCCCAACCCGATACGCACTTCCAAAACGGAAGTGGATGCCAACTACCTGCACATTCTGGAACGCGCCCTGCTACCCGAGAATGCCAAAGCGCTGCACATCGGCGTCGCCTCGCACAACCTGTTCACCATCGCCTACGCCTATCTGCTGAGCCAGAAGTACGGTTCGTCGGAATACATGACTTTCGAAATGCTGGAAGGTATGGCCGACCACGTATGGCGGGCACAATCCATACTCGGCAACCACGTCATCCTCTATGCTCCTGTGGTGAAGGACGAACATTTCCTGAACGCCGTGTCTTACCTGGTGCGCCGCATGGACGAGAACACCGCGCCCGACAACTTCCTGACGCACTCCTTCAACCTCAAGCCGGATACCGAAACTTGGGATTTCCTTGAGAAGCAGTTCGAAGATGCCTATCGCATGAAAGATACTATCACCCACGCCCCCACACGTACGCAGAACCGGCTGGAAGCCTATACCCCCGTCCCCGCCATCACGCCGATGCAGAACGAACCGGATACGGACTTCGACCTGCCTCAGAACCAGGAGTGGGTACGGAATATCTTTGCCCGGTGGAAGAAGTCTCCGGGCGATACTCCCGAGATTATCCCTTTGCAGATAGGTACCGAAACAGTGGTATGCGAGAAGCGCCACAAGTATATGGACCGTTGCCAGGACGACGAAGTGTGCATCTGCGAAATGTCTCAGGCAGACAGCGAACAGGTACGGCAGATTATAGACATTGCCGGGAAAGACCCGGCAGGCTGGCGCAATACCACTCTTGAAGAACGCCATAAGATAATGTACGAAGCCGCCAACCGGCTGGGCGAGCTGCGCGGCGACCTGATAGGCTGCATGTGCGCCGTCACCGGCAAAACCGTAGTAGAAGGCGATGTGGAAGTTTCCGAAGGCATTGACTACGCCCGCTTCTATACAAATTCTATGAAGACTTTCACTGACCTGACGGACTTGGACATCGCCCCGAAAGGCACCATCCTCGTCATCTCTCCCTGGAACTTCCCGTGCGCCATCCCCATCGGCGGCATCGTAGCAGCACTGGCAGGCGGCAACACAGTGATACTGAAACCGGCCACCGTAGCTGCTCCCGTCGCTTGGATGTTTGCCCAGGCATTTTGGGATGCAGGTGTGCCGAAGGAAGCCTTGCAGGTCATCATCACCGACCGCGAAGCCCTGAAAGTGCTCACTACCGCCCCCGCCATCAAGCACATCATCCTGACCGGCGGCACCGATACGGCACAGAATATAGCCCGCAGCAACCCGTCCACCCCTCTTTCTGCCGAAACCGGCGGAAAGAATGCCATCATCCTCACCGCTTCAGGCGACCGCGACCATGCCATCATGAACATTGTCACGTCTGCTTTCGGCAATGCCGGACAGAAATGCTCCGCCTGCTCGCTACTGCTGGTAGAGCGTTCAGTGTACGAGGACAAGAACTTCCAGGACAAACTGAAGGATGCTGCCACCAGTCTGAAGGTGGGCAGTGTATGGAATGCAGGGAATGTAGTAGGCCCGATGATAACCAACAAGAACGAGAAGCTGATTCGGGCACTAACGCTCGAACCGGGAGAGTCGTGGCTCGTGCCGCCCCGCTTCCTCGACAAGAAAGAGTATATCCTTGCCCCCACCGTGAAGTGGGGAGTGAAGCCCGGCAGCTATTCCTTCCGCACCGAATTGTTCGGCCCTATGCTGAGCGTAGTCTGTATCGAGAACCTGCAACAGGGCATTGAGCTGGTGAACAGTCTCGACTACGGTCTGACTTCCGGCTTGCAAAGTCTCGATGAAAGCGAGCAAAGACTATGGAAGAACTCCATTCAGGCAGGCAACCTGTACATCAACCGCGGCATCACGGGTGCCATCGTCAACCGTCAACCCTTCGGCGGCATGAAGGCCTCTGCCTTTGGCGGCGGTGTGAAGGCAGGCGGTCCCAACTACTGCGCTTGCTTCGTGAAGATCACCGACAAGCCCGGCAGCGATACCGATTATCAGAAGAGTTATGCCGAAGCCTATGAGAAAGAGTTTGCCCACGCCCGCGACATTAACAATCTCTACGGCGAGCAGAACGCTTTCCGCTATCTCCCGTTGAAGAACATGGTGCTCCGCCTCTTCCCCGGCGACAGCAACGAGCATGCCAAGATGGTTATCTTAGCCGCCAAGACTTGCCACACTCCGCTTACAGTGAGCTTCGACACCGACGACCGTGCGGCTGCCCTCGCCTCCACCGGCTGCCGGCTGAAGAAGGAAACCTTCGACGAGTTCCTCGCTACGATGAAGGATTACGAACGCATCCGCACCTGCCGTGCCGATATTCCGATGGAAATGTACGAAGAAGCAGCCCGCATCGACAAGTACATTGCCACCGCTCCCCCGGTGAAGGACGGGCGTGTAGAACTGATCCATTACATCAAGGAGCAGAGCATCGCATTCGAGTATCACCGGTATGGTAGTATCTCAGAGGTTCCACCGGTAGAGTAAAGACGGCCTAATCTCCAAAGTCCCTATAACTTCCCGGATTCTAATCCAAGGGGTTATAGGGATTTTTTCGGATTAGGGAATCATTCGGATAATAACGGTTCTACCGGTAATGGTAATGAAACCGTGAATTCACTGTACTTTCCTTCCCGGCTCTCTACGCTGACGTAGCCACCGTGAGCACGGGCTACATTCATCACGTAGTTCAATCCCAGTCCGAAACCGGAAATCTTCTTGGCCTTGTCATCGGACGACTTGGAAACAACACGTTCGAACTTGTCGAAGATGGTGCGCTGGGCGGCGAGGGGGATGCCGATACCATTGTCTCTCACCTTGATTTGGGTGTAGTTATTATGGAGGCAAGAGGAGATTTGTATATCAACGGTATCTTTGGAGTATTTTATAGCATTGTCTATCAGGTTGCTCAACGCTTCCTTCAAGTACTCTTCATCTGCATATACGCCTGCTTCTGCCAAGTCGAGGCGGAAGGAGATGGGTTTGTCGGTTTTGGCAGTGAAGGTATCTGCCAGTGCCTCCAATATGGAGCGAAGCTCTATCCAATTCTTGTCCAGAAGCAACTGGCCGTGTTCCAACTTGGAGATGGTCAGCACCTTGTTGGCAAGGGCAAGCAGATGCTGGGACTCGGTTTCGAGGATCTCGAAATATTTTTCACGCTTCTCGGGTTTATCGTCCACCTTGCCGCTGCGCAGTACTTTGAGTCCCATCAAGATGGAGCTGATAGGGTTCTTCATGTCGTGAATCATGGCATAAGAGAAGTCTTCGCGTATTCGTGCCAGTTCATCTTGCCGCTGGATGATATTGACCTGCTTGCGGATGGCGTACAAGAGAATGCATAGAGCCAGTAGCGTTGCGAAGAAATAGTAAAGCAGCTTGCCGATAAACTCGGCACGGAAGTTCAGAATCTGCGCATGCACACCCTGGGTAGGGCTGATGGGGCACACAAAGGTATAGTGTTGGTTTATCAACTTCTGGTAATCGGCAAAGTAACGCAGATCTTGCTTTAGCACTACGGAGTCGCGTTGAAGCGACACTGTGTCCATACGGAACTTGATTCGTTTTAGTTTGGCTTTACTCAGTTCATCACGGAAGAGGGGAGAAAGGTCCTTAGTACGGTCCGCCTCATAGGAATCTGTAGCATGGCAATAGGCTTCGTGTATGCCACGTATCACTTGCTGTTTATTTAGCGCGATACTCCGTCCCATCCAGTTGCCCAACATGAACAGTACAGCAGCAGTTGCAGCAAAAGTAAGAAGTATATAATAGGATTTTTTCATCCGATATCCGGTATTTGGAGGCAAATATAAATAAACTTTTCCGTTCGTCTTAACATAAAGATAACATTCCGATAACCTGATGTTATTTCAGAGGTGCATATCTTTGCAAAGTAGAAATAAAGAAGAATTATGGAAAACAAAGAAATGAATACAGAAGCACTCAGTCGCCCGGAAGGAGTGGAAGTGAAGCTCACGATAAAGTCTGTCAACCTGATAGCTCTCCTATGCTTCTTTATCTTGCTTATAGGGGGAACCAGCGCATTTGTATATATATGGGATGAATTTACTTCCTACGGGATAGGATATTATTTAGGCAACTCCTTCAAAAAAATTGGTTTGCTGAATTATAGTTGCTTCATAGTATTGTACTATGTCGTCTATATCCTCCTTCAAGGCGGCCTTTTCTACTGGTTCGGCGGTAAAAACAAGAAAAATCTTCGTTGGCACGGGGACTGGGGTGGATTCGGATTCCACCCGATTTGTCCCATCGCCTTGAAATATTACCGTATCTGCCTACTACTACCGGGGATACTACTTGGGCTGTTGCCCGCTATTCATGGTTTTTGCACAGGTAGCGGTGGTTGCTTTTATGCAGGATTGTACGGAATAATAATGGCATCGGCCGATGCTACAATTTTCTATAAACTACGAGCCTTCGATGACGAAGACTTGTTGGTGGCTGGAAAGAGAACCTTTGAAGCCACCATCATCAAACGCAATTACAACTAAATCTTTTCTCCGAACGCCAAGTCTCCCGCATCTCCCAAACCGGGCACAATATAAGAGTGTTCGTTCATCTCCGGGTCGATGGCTGCGCACCACAGCGTTACGTCATCTCCGGGGAAGAGTTTCTCCAGATGGTCTACTCCCTGTTGGCTGGCAATGACACAAGCTATCTGCAACTTGGCAGGCATCCCTTTCGTGATAAAAGCCTTCCAGGCAAGTTCCATACTCTCCCCTGTGGCAAGCATCGGGTCTACCAGCAACAACGTCTTCTTCGATAAATCCGGCGTAGCAATGTACTCGATGTGCACATCCACCGTACGGCATTCCTTATCCTTATAATAGCGATAGGCGGAAACGAATGCGTTGCCCGCCCGGTCGAACATATTCAGGAATCCCGTGTGCAACGGCAACCCTGCGCGGAACACCGTAGCAATCACCACCTCGTCATCGGGCGTGCTGGCAGATGCCACTCCCAGCGGAGTCTGCACTTGCTTGACGGAGTACGTCAGTTCCTTACTCATTTCATACGCCATAATCTCTCCGATGCGCTCGATATTACGGCGGAAGCGCATCCGGTCGCGCTGTACTTCCACGTCACGAATTTCCGCCACGTATTGATTCAAGACAGAATTTGTCTCGGCAAAGTTGATAACTTTCATATAAATGTAATGTATTTGTGTGCAAAGTAAGTGAATTCCATTCAATTTGCAACGTTCAGTTTGCAGATATTGTTACGGTTTAATAAAAGATTTCCCATTAAAGAAAAATTTCTCTAATACGGCTTTTCTTTAAAAAGAAAGTATTACTTTTGTAGTCGAAAAACAAGGGGCCTACTAAAAGACAACCGAAAAGAGAGTTTTTCATGCAGATTTCCTTCCCCCTTGTAAGTCAAGAGAAAAGAGATTATAAACCAAAATACCAATTTAAAATCTTAAAAACAATGGCAAATTTAGATTTAAGCAAGTACGGTATCAAAGATGTAGTGGAAATCATCCACAACCCGTCTTATGATGTATTGTTCGCCGAAGAGACCAAACCGGGTCTGGAAGGCTTCGAAAAAGGTCAAGTAACTGAACTGGGTGCAGTAAACGTAATGACAGGTGTTTATACCGGTCGTTCTCCTAAAGATAAATTCTTCGTAATGAATGAAGCCAGTAAGGATTCTGTATGGTGGACTTCTGACGAATATAAAAACGACAACAAACCTTGCTCTGAAGAAGCTTGGTCTGACCTGAAAGCTAAAGCTGTTAAGCAATTGAGCGGCAAGCGTCTGTTCGTTGTTGATACTTTCTGTGGCGCTAACGCTGCTACTCGCATGAAAGTTCGTTTCATCGTAGAGGTAGCTTGGCAGGCTCACTTCGTAACTAACATGTTCATCCGCCCGACTGCTGAAG
>JAUUPT010000076.1 GCA_030843315.1 Bacteroidaceae bacterium
TAGGATCTTTCACACGGCGGGCAACCTCAATCTTTATTGTAGCAGCCGACTCCAACAAACCTCCGGCTTGCACCACCAAGTCTTCTACCGTCATCTTGTCCGAATAAAGATATGTACCAGGATTGGCTACTTCACCATGAATAGTGAGCGTGGCTTCTTCTTTCAGATCATGAATGCTAGGAATATATAGAATATCATTTTTTTGCAGTGGAATGTCAGGCACTGTTCCATTCAGCAAGCCTTTCACATCTACCGGAATGATTTCATGTGACAAATCTTCATTCTCACGATCAATGATGGCACGGTTCATAAAAGCATCTCCACGAATACCTTCAGCTCTCTTTATCAACTGTTTCACCGTATTCACTTCTCCACTCAACTGGTACAAGCCTTCACGATATACAGCTCCACGAATCTCCACTCGATTCTCAAAACGCTCCAAAACAGAATCAACCGTTACCAAATCGGCATCGTCTATACGGAATACTGAATAATCCATTTCTTCGACGTTGTAAATTTGGTGTTCTCGACCAGTCTTACGAACAATACGGATTGCCTTCTTATAAGCATCTCCCGTAAATCCACCGGCATACTTCAGCAATACGCTTGCTGTTTCTGTGGGTTTCATTTCATAGAACATAGGGCGCTTCACTTTGCCAAGTATCTGCACTAACGACTGATAAGGGTCCACAATAACGACATCTCCGTCTTGCAAACGTATATTATCCTTCATCTTACCTTCCATAAGAAATTCATAAACGTCCAAATCAGCAATTACATTTCCATTACGTACCACTTTAATACTACGCAAACTACCGATTTTGTTTATACCGCCTGCACTATACAAAGCATGGAATACAGAAGCAAAGGAAGAAAGTGTATAGGTTCCGGGAACCATAACTTCTCCCATCACATTTACTTGGATGGAACGAATCTCTCCTAATGTTAGCTTTACTTGGGTAGAAGGTGCATTTCCAGTCACCCCCGAATAGATTCTTGCAAACTCTTGTTTCAAGTAGCTGTTCGCTTCCTTCACGGTTCTGCCGCTCAGGTATACCGGCCCTATATTATTGATAAGAATACTACCTTCCGGCGAGATAGTCTGACGGATGGTTGTTTCGGAAGCTCCCCAAACATCAATAATAACTTCATCTCCAGGACCCAAATGGTAATTCTCGGGAGTCGCTATATTCATACTGGGCTCAAAGGTCAATTTTTCATTTTTAAAGATATTATGACCATAGATTTGCTTAGTAGGATCTTCTTCTTCCTTCTTCGGCAAGAATTTCTTTTCCATAGCCAAAGAATCTTCGTACATTTTAAGTTGCTCATCAGTCATATTCTCCGGAGGAGTACGCAATCCTTTGGTTTTATCATCCGTCTTCTTTGTTTGCGTCATTCCACGCTGGCGGGCATTCTTTCCATCTTGAGTACTATTTTGTGAATCTCCTGATTTAGCCTCTTCTGCTTCTTTTTGTATTCTCTCAACTTGTTCCTTCGTTACTCCCCGTCGCATCAGTTCTGTAGTAATCTGTTTTTGAGTTTTACCCATCTGCTGGGCACTCTTAACATACTGAACGACTTGATCATCCGACATTTGTTGGGCAAAAGCCACTCCTGACAAAGTAAATATCAAGAAGAATAATGCTATTAATCTACGCATAAGATATTCCGATTAATCTTTTGAGTTCTTTTAATGAATATAAATTGGGGGCAAAGTTAGCATATTATTTCTATAATAGATATTTATTTCAGCGCTAAGTTTCAGAAAAAGCATTAAAAGGTTTTCATTGCCATGAAGCTCTCAGTCACGGCGAAAGAAGTCGTTTATTCCGATGCAATTCTTTTCATTTCATCAATCAAAGCTGCCGTTTTCTCCGTATAACTATGTGCAACTAATACAGAAATTGCTTCGCGTAATTGCTCATAATCATAAACAGGTGGTATTTCTCTCATTATTTTCTCGTGAGAAGTAGGCTCCAAAGGGTTATTGCTAATTCCTTCAAACACATACACACTTCCACCATTCTTCATCACTCCAGCCTCTAAAATAAGCAGACAAGCTTCCGGTAATGTCATCAGACAGTGAGTCTTTTCGGGGTATACATCTCCAAAACGAATAATCAATAAATTACTGTAACTATTACCTTTGCTTTGCAAATACTGCCCATAGGATTGTACATACATTTCGGCTATGCGCTTGCTATATTCCATAGCATTACTAAGATGAGCCACCTTATCCGTAGATATCAGCACAATACGATCTACTCTGTATTTCACAGCCAATTCAATTACATTCACCGTTCCCTGCACATTGGCTTGAATAGCTTCTGAAACATAGTCATCCATCAATTGGGCATGCTTATAAGCAGCAGCATGAAAAACCAGTTGAGGTTGTGTTTCCTTAAATATAGCTTCCATCCGGGTACGATTAGCCACATCAGCAACCAGCACACGAACATCCAAATTCTTCCAATGATCAGAAAGTTCCAACTGCACATCATACAGAGGAGATTCAGCCTGATCCACCAATATCAACTGATACGGATTCAAAGCCGCCAATTGACGAACGATTCCCCGTCCTACAGCACCGGCAGCCCCTGTAATCATAATCCTGCGCCCTTCTATATGAACTGCGATCTTTCGCAAGTCTATCTGTACCGGTTCTCTTCGGAGCCAGTCCTCAATCTGAATATCTTTTATCATTCCATCATCCATACAATTGCTCAACGGTGGAACAGTCATCACATGAATGTTATGCGAATGCAGTTTTTCCAGCATACCGGAATTTTCCAAATCTCCGATCTTGCCCGGTGAAATAATAACCGTTTGCACATTCTTCTTCTTCAAGCGCTCAAATAGTCGATCATCATTAGCATACACCCGACACCCCATAGTATGTTTGCCTATCATGTCCGGTTCATCAGAGATAAATCCACGCAAACGGTAATGATTATTACGGCTAACTCTTAAGGATTTTGCAACATTCACTCCCGTCCCATAAAATCCAAAGATGAAAACATTCACGCAATGGCGGACATCGAAAGAGACAGCTTCATAAAGCATTTTCACCCCGATGCGCACACAGACCATAAATGAGAACGAGAGAACATATGCTATGAAAAGGATGCTATTAGGCAAGGTCTCACCTAGTCCTAAAGCTGACCAAACCAAATTTCCTAACCCCAATACTCCATACCCTAATGTAAGACTCCAAAACACACGATAGATATCAACAAAAGAGGAAAAACGAATAACCCCTACATATGTGTGAAGCAAATGAAAGAAAGATATATTGCATAAAACAGAAAGGACTATCAGCCAAACGTACAGAGATACCTTATGGGGCATTTCTGATACTCCGAACTGCAAAGTACATGCTATAAGCATAGAAATTATGACAATAATTACATCCACCAACAATACTGTCCACTTGGATGCTATTCGAGAAGAAAGATATTTATAATATACTCTAAAATTCATAACCGGTATCAGACTTAGTATTCTGCAAAGTTTAACCACAAAGATGGCTCTTTTCGCTTTATTATCCAATTTTTCATGAAAAAATATCAAGCCGGATAATTAGAAAAAGGAATCGACTGAAATATTTCCAAAAAATCCGGCAATTCTTTTTGCATATTCAAATAAAGATGTACCTTTGCACCCCGTAAACAAAGGTCTACCGCCGCTATAGCTCAGTTGGTAGAGCAACGCATTCGTAACGCGTAGGTCGCCAGTTCAAGTCTGGCTAGCGGCTCTTCGAAAGGCTGATATTCATTCAACTGAATATCAGCCTTTTTCTTCTCCCCAAAAACTGCCAAAATCATCCAATGAATCAATTCAGAAAACATTGCAACAATGGTTCCTGAACTTATTGCAGCTCACCCGATAATAGATAACCGTACTATCTTAACTTCCTCAAATAGAAGCCGAGACTTGCCTTACCCGCAAGGTAATCTTAGAATAAAAGCTTTATTCTTAAAAATAAAGACTATATTCATAAGAATAAAGCCTCTATTCTTACAACCAAAGGCTTTATTCCAAGTTTTCCTTGCGGACAAGATATCTTTTGAAGCAGGGAAGAATATCTTTCCCCAGGCACGGCAGGAACGAATCATCGTGCAGAATGCATCCTCGCCACGAATCCAATTTATCCCGCGGCTGAAACATAATTCATCGAACTCATGTTAAGATTGGAAATTCGTACCACCTGTAAATATCGAGTGAGCCCTTATTGCAGTAATGATTTCAGAGAACATTGTAATGATGCTACGGATTATTCCAAATTCTTGCTAACTTTGCCCGACTAAAATACAGCAAAGACGAAATGGAAAAGAAAAAGAAGAGAATATTCCTCGGAGCATTGGCGGCATTGCTTCTTATCGGTGTTGCTTGTGCAGGAGCAGTATATTATTATCTGTTTGCACCTCAATTTTATCCACAAAAGACAGTGTATATCTATATTGATCGAGACGATACGGCAGACTCTATATATAATAAGGTGAAAAGTCAGGGACATCCCAAAAACTTTACCGGCTTCCGCTGGATGGCCCAATATCGGAAATATCCGCAAAACATACATACCGGACGCTATGCCATACGCCCGGGTGAGAACGTTTATCACGTATTCAGCCGCTTTTACCGGGGATATCAAGAGCCGATGAACCTGACAATCGGCAGTGTGCGGACGCTGGATAAATTAGCACGCAGCGTAGGAAAACAGCTAATGATCGATTCTGCCGAAATAGCCAAGGCGATGAACGACTCTACCTTTCAAAAGAAGTTGGGATACAACAAAGAAACAATGCCTTGTCTTTTTATTCCTGAAACCTATCAAGTATACTGGGATATAAGCGTAGAAGAATTCTTCAACCGTATGCAGAAAGAACACCAGGGTTTTTGGAATCAGGAACGTCTGAACAAGGCCGCAGCAATCGGCATGACGCCTACAGAAGTATGTACTCTGGCTTCCATCGTAGAAGAAGAGACAAACAATAATCCCGAAAAGCCGATGGTGGCGGGACTTTACATCAATCGCCTGCACTCCGGCATACCTCTGCAGGCCGACCCTACCATCAAATTTGCCTTGCAAGACTTCGGTTTACGGAGAATCACCAATGCACATCTCAGTATCGATTCACCTTATAACACATATCTCAATGCCGGGCTTCCTCCCGGCCCGATACGCATCCCCTCTCCCATCGGGCTGGATGCTGTGCTGAATTATACAAAGCATAATTACATTTATATGTGCGCCAAAGAAGATTTTTCGGGCACTCACAACTTTGCAGCCAGCTACGCCGAGCACATGAGAAATGCAAGAAAATATTGGAATGCATTAAACGAAAGAAAGATTTTCAAGTAATCTGATGATAAAATAAAAGCAAAATCCTATATTTGCGTCTATTATCAAAACCATGACTAACATTAAACAATCAAATATGAGCAAGCAACTCTTACTTGGCGATGAAGCCATTGCACAAGCTGCATTGGATGCGGGGCTCTCAGGCGTATACGCCTATCCCGGCACTCCTTCTACGGAAATAACCGAATATATTCAGATGGCACCGATTACTGCCGAACAAAACATCCACAACCGCTGGTGCTCCAACGAAAAGACTGCTATGGAAGCAGCCCTGGGTATGTCGTTTGCAGGAAAACGTGCATTAGTGTGCATGAAGCATGTGGGTATGAACGTAGCGGCCGACTGCTTTATCAATTCCGCCATTACAGGCGTAAAAGGCGGTCTGATTGTCGTTGCAGCCGATGACCCCAGTATGCACTCCTCGCAAAACGAACAAGACAGCCGTTTCTACGGTGATTTTTCATTGATTCCTATGTACGAACCGAGCAACCAGCAGGAAGCCTATGATATGGTATATAGCGGCTTCGCTTTCTCCGAACAAACCGGTGAACCGTTGCTGATGCGCATGGTTACGCGCCTGGCACACTCCCGCTCCGGTGTAGAACGCAAGGAACAGCAGGCGCAAAACGGAATTTCATTCGGCGAAGATCCGCGTCAATTTATCCTGCTGCCAGGAAACGCACGCAAGCGTTATAAAGTCTTACTGCAACGCCAGGATGAATTCATCAAAGCCTCCGAGAACTCTCCATACAATAAATACATTGACGGGACGAATAAGAAGTTGGGTATCGTAGCATGTGGAATCGGCTACAACTACCTGATGGAGAACTATCCCGACGGATGCGAATATCCGGTATTGAAAATCGGACAATATCCGCTGCCCAAAAAGCAATTAATGAAACTGATAGAGGAATGTGACGAAATACTGGTACTGGAAGACGGACAGCCATTCGTTGAAAAGCAACTGAAAGGTTATCTGGGCATCGGAGTGAAAGTAAAAGGCCGCCTGGACGGTACTCTTTCGCAAGATGGTGAATTGAACCCGGACAACGTAGCACGTGCCGTAGGCAAAGAAAACAAAGCAGAATTCAGCGTACCTTCTCTCGTAGAGATGCGCCCACCTGCATTGTGCGAAGGTTGCGGACACCGCGATATGTACACGGTGCTTACCCAAGTGTTGAAAGAAGAATATCCGGCCTATAAAGTATTCAGCGACATCGGTTGCTACACATTGGGAGCTAGCGCCCCGTTCAATGCCATCAACTCTTGCGTGGACATGGGGGCCTCCATTACAATGGCGAAAGGAGCTTCGGATGCCGGCGTACATCCGGCAGTAGCCGTAATCGGCGATTCTACATTCACCCACTCGGGCATGACGGGATTACTGGATTGCGTCAACGAAAATGCCAATGTAACCATCGTCATTTCCGACAATGAGACTACCGCCATGACCGGAGGACAAGATTCTGCCGGAACAGGACGCCTGGAGTCCATTTGCGCAGGTATCGGAGTAGCTCCGGAACATATCCGCGTCGTAATTCCTTTAAAGAAGAATTATGAAGAGATGAAGCAAATAATCCGTGAAGAAATAGAATATCGCGGTGTATCTGTCATCATCCCCCGCAGAGAGTGTATCCAAACATTAGCACGTAAAAAACGAAACAAGTAAAGCCATGAAAAAAGACATCATACTTTCCGGCGTGGGAGGACAAGGCATCCTCTCTATCGCCACCGTAATAGGCAAAGCAGCCCTCAAGGACGGATTATATATGAAACAAGCGGAAGTACACGGCATGAGCCAGCGAGGCGGTGACGTACAGTCCAACCTACGCATCAGCGACCAGCCCATCGCTTCCGACCTTATCCCCACGGGCAAATGTGACCTTATTATTTCACTGGAACCAATGGAAGCGCTCCGCTACCTCCCCTACTTGAGCCCCAAAGGCTGGTTGGTGACCAACGAAGCTCCGTTCATCAATATACCTAATTATCCGGAAGAAGAAGCTATCAAAGCAGAGATCAACAAGTTGCCGCAGAAAATCATGCTAAATGTCAATGAAGTAGCTAAAGAAGTTGGCTCCACCCGTGTAGCCAATATCGTGCTGTTGGGTGCAACCATTCCTTTCCTTGGCATCGACTATGTGAAGATACAAGATAGCATTCGCGAAATCTTCCAGCGCAAAGGAGACGACATTGTAGAAATGAACCTCAAAGCACTGGCTGCCGGTAAGGATATCGCAGAAAAACTGATGTAGTAATTAATCTTTTTAATACCATGAATGACAAATACTGGGAAGAAGAAATCGAGACCATGCCCCGGGAGAAGCTGCGTGAATTGCAGCTTCAACGACTAAAGAAGACGATTAGTATAGCAGCAAATTCGCCATACTACAAAAAGGTATTTCAGGAACACGGCATCACAGCGGACAGCATACAGTCCGTAGAAGACATACGCAAGATACCATTTACTACCAAAACCGATATGCGTGCCAACTACCCGTTCGGGTTGGTAGCAGGCGATATGCTCGAAGATGGAGTACGTATCCACTCTTCCAGCGGCACTACAGGAACACCAACTGTTATCGTACATTCCCAACATGACTTAGACTCTTGGGCCAATCTGGTGGCCCGCTGTCTCTATACGGTAGGTCTGCGCAAGACGGACGTATTCCAAAACAGCTCCGGCTACGGTATGTTTACCGGAGGCTTAGGCTTTCAATACGGAGCCGAACGCCTTGGCGCATTGACAGTGCCCGCAGCAGCCGGAAACAGTAAGCGACAGATCAAGTTCATTACAGATTTCAAAACAACCGCCCTTCACGCCATACCTAGCTATGCCATCCGTTTGGCCGAAGTGTTTCAAGAAGAAGGCATCGACCCAACCAGTACCAGCCTAAAAACCCTTGTCATTGGCGCCGAACCTCATACTGACGAACAACGCAAGAAGATTGAACGTATGCTCGGTGTCAAAGCCTATAATAGCTTCGGTATGACTGAGATGAACGGCCCGGGCGTAGCCTTTGAGTGTACAGAACAAAATGGTATGCACTTCTGGGAAGACTGCTACCTCGTCGAAATCATCAATCCGGAAACAGGTGAGCCTGTTCCCGAAGGTGAGATAGGCGAACTGGTATTAACTACGCTCGATCGCGAAATGATGCCGTTAATACGCTATCGTACGCGCGACCTTACTCGCATCCTACCCGGCCAGTGTCCTTGCGGGCGCACTCACATCCGCATCGACCGCATCAAGGGACGTAGCGATGATATGTTCATCATTAAGGGAGTAAACATCTTCCCCATGCAAGTGGAAAAGGTATTAGTACAGTTCCCGCAGCTGGGCAGTAATTATCTTATTACCCTCGAAACGATCAATAACCAAGATGAAATGATTGTAGAGGTAGAGCTCAGCGATCTTTCTACTGACAACTATATTGAACTGGAAAAGATTCGTAAAGCAATAACACGCCAACTGAAAGACGAGATATTAGTCACTCCTAAGTTACAGTTAGTAAAGAAAGGCTCTTTGCCTCAAAGCGAAGGAAAAGCCGTCAGAGTAAAAGACTTACGAGACAATAAATAAAGTCCTATCTGCATCAGCTTACGCAGATATCTGCGTAAGCTGATGCACTTAACTGTAAAGGCACACACACTTAACTGCGTGAGGCGGCGGACTTAACTGCAGAATATAGATGCGGGTATTTCAATAAAATAGAAAAAGGAACGGTTATCTTGATTGATTACCGTTCCTTTTTTATAGAAAGCCGCACCGATGATGTGATGAAACTCCGTATGACATGATTTGAGTGCTCGTCCTCTTTGTAATCCACCGACTCAAAAGTTACCCCGAAGGGCGTGGCCCGCCATTGAGAAGCGAAGCTTGTCTCGGTATTTCATTAAAATTGATGAGTTTCCCGATCCAATCAATGCGGCTATTTTTTCTATAACAAAGGTAATGAGTTTCTATGAAAGAAACAAGAAAAAACAGTAAATTGTTTCAAGTTCTTCCTTGTTTTAACCTCCTTTCCTACTCCTTAAAAACAAAAAGTGCTGACCACCAAATAAGTAATCAGCACCTTGTGAAATTTATCAGCTAACTGTTTTTATGCAGCTTTTGCTTTAGTGACGATAGCCTTAAAAGCTTCCGGATGGTTCATCGCTAAATCAGCCAACACTTTGCGGTTGATTTCGATACCAGCTTTATGCAAAGCTCCCATCAGCTTAGAGTAAGACATACCTTCCAAGCGAGCGGCAGCGTTGATACGTTGAATCCACAATGCACGGAAGTTTCTCTTCTTATTCTTACGGTCACGGAACGCATAAGTCAGACCTTTTTCCCAAGTATTCTTGGCTACTGTCCAAACGTTCTTTCTTGCACCAAAGTAACCTCTGGTTAATTTCAAAATTTTCTTTCTTCTTGCTTTAGAAGCAACATGATTTACTGATCTTGGCATAGTTTTACTTGTTTTTGAATGTTAGCGCCGTTACTTCACGCAGCGGACTTTAGGCTAATGCATTCGGTTAATAACTTTAATTTAGTACGCTTTTTGTTTACTTCATTGCTAAGAGTTCCTTAACCTGGCTTACATTCGTTATATCAACGGTTGTAGAGTAACACAGATTTCTCTTTTGCTTTTTAGTCTTCTTAGTCAGAATGTGACTGTGAAAAGCGTGCTTTCTTTTGATTTTACCTGTTCCGGTAAGAGTAAATCTCTTTTTAGAACCGGAGTTAGTCTTCATCTTTGGCATCTTACTTATTTTTAAATTATTTAAATTATATGGCAACGCACTATACCTATGGCGTTACTCATTTTTTATTCTTCTTCTGTTTCAGTCGAAGCCTTCTCTCCTGTCGCATTCTCAACAGGTTTTGGTGTAGCAACCTTCTTTGCTGCAGGTGCGGCCACCTTCTTCGGAGAAAGTTGGATTATCATCCTCTTTCCTTCCAAAACCGGCAACTGATCCACCTTTGCATAATCTTCCAAGTCATTGGCAAAACGAAGCAGTAATACTTCTCCTTGTTCCTTGAACAAGATGGAACGTCCTTTAAAGAACACATAAGCCTTCACCTTATCGCCATCCTCCAGGAATCCTTTGGCATGCTTCAACTTGAAGTTATAATCATGGTCATCGGTTTGCGGACCAAAACGAATCTCCTTCACATTGACCTTCACCTGCTTTGCCTTTTGCTCCTTCTGACGCTTCTTTAACTGGTAAAGAAATTTAGAGTAATCGATAATACGACAAACAGGGGGTTCTGCATTTGGAGAAATCTCCACGAGATCCGCTTCATGCTCCTCAGCAAGTCTTAATGCCTGAGCTATCGGATACACTTTGGCTTCCACTTCATCGCCCACTATGCGGACTTCTTTGGCACGGATTTGTTCATTAATCCGGTGTTGCCCTTTTAAGCTGTCATTCTTCATTAAATAACGTTTACTTCCAGTTTGTTTCTTATTTATTACTCCCAAATTAATTATTTATGTTAAGTAAAAGCTGTCTTTAGAACATCTACTATATGCTATGCTTCTACAATTGGGCGCAAAGTTACCATTTATTTATCATATTCTGAACTTCTTCGTTCATTTTTTTAGCGAATTCTTCAAATTTCATGGTTCCTTTGTCGCCTTCTCCCTGCTTACGAACAGCTACTTCCTTATTTTCAGCTTCTTTCTCACCGACAACAAGCATATATGGAATACGCTTCATTTCGTTATCGCGTATCTTACGTCCAATTTTCTCATTACGTTCGTCCACAATAGCACGGATATCGTATCTCTTCAGATATTGTTTCACTTCCTGGGCATAGTCATTGAATTTCTCGCTGATAGGCAGGATAGCAACCTGGTCGGGTGTAAGCCACAATGGGAATTTACCAGCCGTATGCTCAATAAGTACAGCAACGAAACGTTCCATTGAACCGAACGGTGCACGGTGAATCATCACCGGGCGGTGCTTCTGATTATCAGCTCCCGTATATTCCAATTGGAAACGCTCCGGCAAGTTGTAGTCAACCTGGATAGTACCCAACTGCCAACGACGACCGATAGCATCTTTCACCATAAAGTCCAACTTAGGGCCATAGAAAGCAGCTTCACCATACTCAATCTTGGCTTTCAATCCTTTTTCTTCACAGGCCTCGATAATGGCTTGCTCCGCCTTTTCCCAGTTCTCATCGCTACCGATATACTTTTCGCGATTTACCTTGTCACGCAAAGATATCTGTGCTTCGAAGTTCTCAAAGTTCATGGATTGGAATACGATGGAGATAATATCCATTACTCGAAGGAATTCATCCTTCACCTGATCGGGACGGCAGAAGATATGCGCATCATCCTGCGTAAAGCTACGTACACGAGTCAATCCATGCAACTCACCACTCTGTTCATAACGACAAACCGTACCAAACTCAGCCAAACGCAAAGGCAGATCTTTGTAAGAACGGGGTGAGTTCTTGTAAATCATACAGTGATGGGGACAGTTCATCGGTTTCAAGAAGTACTCTTCTCCTTCTTCCGGGGTATGAATAGGCTGGAACGAATCCTTACCATATTTTGCATAGTGTCCGGAAGTGATGTACAACAATTTATTGCCGATTGGCGGAGTAATAACCTCTTGATAATCGTAACGTGCCTGAATGCGACGCAAAAACTCCTGCAGGCGCAGACGCAAAGCAGCACCCTTAGGCAACCACATCGGCAAACCTTTACCTACCGTATCGGAGAACATGAACAAGTCCATTTCTTTACCTATCTTACGGTGGTCACGCTTCTTAGCTTCTTCCAGTAATACAAGGTATTCATCCAGCATTTTCTTCTTTGGGAAAGTAATACCATAGATACGAGTCATCATCTTACGATTCTCTTGTCCGCGCCAGTAAGCACCTGCTACGGAAGTCAGCTTGATAGCCTTGATAGGTGCAGTAGTCATCAAGTGAGGGCCACGACACAAATCGGTGAATGCACCTTGTGTATAGGTAGTGATGTGACCGTCTTCCAGTTCAGAAATCAGTTCACACTTGTATGTTTCGCCACGATCGCCGAACATCTTCAAAGCATCTGCTTTCGCAATATCTTCTCTGACAACAGCTTCTTTCTTTGCAACCAACTCAGCCATTTTCTTTTCAATAACCGGCAGGTCAGCTTCTTTTATTGTTGCCTCACCTGGATCCACATCATAGTAGAATCCGTTTTCAATGGCAGGACCAATACCAAACTGAATGCCCGGATAGAGCTCCTGCAGAGCTTCGGCAAGTAAGTGAGCACTGGTATGCCAGAATGCATGTTTACCTTGTTCATCCTCCCATTTGTAGAGGACAACTTCAGCGTCTTGCATAATAGGACGCCCCAAATCATAAATTTCTCCGTTCACACCGCAAGCCAATACATCTTGTGCCAAGCGTGAACTGATGCTTTCTGCAATTTGCAGTCCCGTTACTCCTTCGTTATATTCACGAACGGAGCCGTCTGGAAATGTTATCTTTATCATAATAGTATGTATATTTCAAATTTCAGAACGCAAAAATAACTAATTCTTTTTGATATTCTATTTTTTAGAAAAAAAATGTTATTCTCGGGTATCTGTAAACCGCTTTATTATGTTGTAGGCTGACACGATGCCCAGTTCTCCCGCCTTGCTCAAGTCAGAAATACCCTGCTTGTTATTTCCCAGGAAGATATGTGTCAAGCCTCGATTATAATAGGCTTCAGCCAAATCAGGATTCAGTTCTATCGCCTTATCATAATCAACCAAAGCTGCCCGATAATCTTTCAACATAGACAACACATTACCTCGGTTATAGTATCCATAAACAAAATCGGGAGCCAATTGGATGACATGATCCAAATCATTCTTCACAATTTCATAATCTATTGCCGTTACTTCCGGTTTCTTGGCTTCTTGCGCACCGGATACAGCTCCTTCATTCATCGTTGCTTCAGCTTTCTTATACTCCAACTGCTTGTAACGTACTAATGCACGCATAAAGTATGCAGGGAAGAAGGTATCATCCAGCAGAATACTCTGTGTGAAGTCTTCAATAGAACTTGTAAAATCTTGAACCAAATAGAAATCCAGTCCACGCATAAAGCGCTTCATCGCATTCTTGTCATCAGCTACAACATCCGATGTATGAGCATCTATCAGAGCGAAATGGAAACGTACTTGTTCTTCCGTCAGCGGAGCCTCCATATTGGTGATGCGCAATGGTTTCGGGAAAAGTTTCAGATGATTCAGTTCATCAATATATTTATGATAATGCACAATGCGTTTTACATCGCTCATCTTCTCATAATAAGTCAAAGCATACATCGGTTCAAGCTTAATAGTAACATTCCGGTCTTGTACACGACCACGATAATCACTCTTATAGCGTTGATCAGCTTCCGAATCATCTGCAATCACAATCTTCCGATAGTTTTCCATGTTCTTATCGGACTTTTTACGAGTTTTGCCATTATCTTCTCCTGAGTTCCCAGACGAATTGTCTGCCACATCCTTATTATCTCCATCGGAATTATTGCTATCAGATGAAACGCCATTACGTTTATCAATCTGCATTTTCATGACTTTGAACTCATCTTGTTCAGCGCCTTTATGATCACCAATCTTTTTACGGGCTTCTGCACGCTGATAATAGCCTGCCATAAAGTTGGGATATTCATCAATAACCTTGGAGTAGTCACTGATAGCTCCTCGATAATCGCCGGTCTGTGCACGTAGTAAACCACGGTTGAAGGTAGCCATCATATTATCCGGCTCTATTTTCAACACAAAGTCGAAATCTTCAATCGCCCGATTATCATCACCCACTTGTGCACGCAGCAAACCACGGTTATAGTGCCCAAGAAAGTTATTAGGATCTATATCCAAAGCCAAATCATAATCACTCATGGCTCCTCTCAGATTATTCTGATGGAAACGGGCTAATGCACGGTTTATATAATTACCGGCATTCTTTGCACTTAGGTGGATCGACTGATCCAAATCAGATTCCGCTTCTTTATACTTCCCTTGCTGAAGACGAACGATAGCTCGCGCTCCCCATCCGTCCGGATCATATCGATCCATATCAATGGCTTTATCAAAGTCGTGCAAAGCCTGTATCGTATCGTTCTGCTTTAAAGAGACTTCACCACGCATCAGATAGGCGCGTGTATACCTGGGAGCAATCGTCAAGAGTTTACCCAAGTCCTCTTTAGCTGCTTCATAATCTTCTTTTTGAATATGGCAAAGAGACAGATTATGCCAAAGTACCACATTCTCAGGATCGTACTTGATGGCTGTCTGATAATCTTCAATCGCTCCATCAAACTTATTCTGACGGATACGTGCCAAGCCTCTGATTTGATAGGCACCTACCACAAAAGGATTTCGCTGGATAGCCGCATCACAGTCAGCTTCAGCTCCCTGGAAATCATCCAGATTGATTTTAGCCAGTCCACGAAAGAAATAAGGCTCATATAAATAAGGCTTCGCGTTAATTACCTGATTAAAGTATTGGATAGATAGCACGTAGTCTTCAAAGTACAATGCATTCCGGGCGATAGTCATCACTCGTTCCGTATTGATCTGAGCATACAACAACGTGGGCAACAGCAAAATAGCTATCAGTATTTTTTTTACCATCTTGTTTTATAAATGCTTGTAAACGAAGCAAAAGTAACGTTTTTCGTTTACTTGTCGGGATTAACGGAAGACTTTTTATGTTTTTTGAGCCTTTTATACCTTATTATATGGTTTACCTATTTCTTTATGGTTTTTACTTTATAGGTACAATGTGCTTTACCTTTCAGCAAGGCATTCAATTTTCCTTTAATCATCTGCTTGCGAAGCGGAGACAAGTGGTCGATAAACATCTTACCATCCAAATGGTCGAATTCATGCTGCATTACACGAGCCAGATAGCCTTCTACAATTTCATCATGTTCTTCCAGATTCTCATCCAGATACTTCACATGTATCTTGTCGCCACGCTTTACAGATTCATGAATACCCGGAAGGCTTAAACAGCCTTCTTCTATAGACACCTCTTCGCCGGATACATCCAAAATATGAGCATTGATGTATGCCTTGCGGAAACCTTTATATTCAGGAAGATCATCCGACAATACATCCAGATTAATAGTAACTACACGAATAGGAAGACCGATTTGAGGTGCAGCAAGTCCCACACCTTCGGCATTCTCCATGGTTTCGAACATATTTTCAATTAGCTCTTTCAGGTTCGGATAATCAGGATCAATGTCCTCCGCGATCTTTCTCAATACGGGCTGACCGTACGTATAAATGGGTAAAATCATATTTATAATAAAAGTTTAAATTAAAGACTCGCAAAACGTTTGTTCTCCAAATAAGTCTGCAAAATAATAGTTGCACTGATTTCGTCTACCAATGCCTTGTTCTGCCGGTCTTTTTTCTTCAACCCGGCTTCAAGCATCGTTCGGTGTGCCAAAACGGAAGTAAAACGCTCATCAACATATTCTATAGGCATATCCGGTAATTTCTTCTTCAGCGAACGAACAAAAGGTTCAATGTTCTTCATATTTTCAGAAACCTCATTGTTCATCTGTTTAGGAAGACCTACTAAAATACGTTCTACCGGCTCTTTAGTCACATAATCAAGGATAAACGTTAACAATTGATGTGTAGGCACAGTTGTTAATCCATTAGCAATCATCTGCAATGTATCGCTGACGGCAATTCCTGTACGTTTCCTACCGTAATCAATGGCTATTATTCTACTCATAATGGGCTACAAAATTACGATTAAAATTTGAATTCCGCCTTCAATCTTAAATATATAATACAAAAAGGGTGCTTGATTCTGTCAAACACCCTTCCATCTATTTATGACTCTTTTACTTCAAACGAAGTTGATATGTTAATCCGCCACTAAAGTATCGTAGCTTCTGCATTTCTACTTGAATATGAAAATGATTAAACAACAGGTAGGTAGCACCCAAAGCGAAGTCTTTTGAATCATACTCTGCTATCAATCGTAGTTGAGGATGGAAAGATGGATTATAAGTGATACCTGCGGCAATACCATTCAACTTATACTCTTTACGTTTATTATAAAGATAAGAGAGATGAACGCCGATTTCCTCTTTATCTATTGGAATATGCTTGGTTGCCGCCAAATAGAAACGACTAAAATAACCATTCCCCTCAGTTGGCGCCACTTGATCATCTGTAGAAGTAAAAGGATCGGAAGTACCAACTACCACTGCCGGCATATATTTCCAAAACTGACCTTCCTTCAAAGCTCGCAGCCGCAATGAGAAATAGCGATCTTGATTGGTAAATCCACTATACCCGTAAGGCTTCAAGCCCAAAGCTTCCGCCTGGAACAGTGTACATGTATAAGCAACCTCCATCCAAGGAAATATAGTGATATTCAAGAAATAATTATAAGTATGATAATACCAAGTAGGCGGCGTCAATTCTTTGTTCATGAAGTTACCACCAACCATAAAGGTCTTATCCGGTTGCATCTCAGCCGAAGGAGCGTGAAGCAAACCAGTTGTACCATACGTCAATTGAGCAGAAACAGAAAAAGACAGACTACAAAGAAGAACGATAAAGAGTAGTTTAAACTTCATCATCAAAATATGGGTTCAGTCACTAATATAGAAAAAGATCATTTTATAAAACCGAATATATACTACGAAAAATGAAGGCGCCTGGAATGCAGACGCCTTCATCTTTAGAGTCTATTTCTTCACCGAAGTATTATTCAAGAATAACAACGCGGTTCAAGAAGTTCTTACCGAACATGTTTGCAGTGCCACCGAATCCGATGAGTTCAAGCTGGTTCTTGTCAACACCTTGAGCAACCAAAGCATCGTAAACAACCTGAGCACGCTTTTCAGACAACTTCTGGTTCCAAGAAGCGCTACCGGTAGCCTTGTCAGCATAACCTGCAACCTTGTACTTCTTATCCGGGTTAGCCTTCAAAATCTTAGCAGCCAACTCAATATTAACCTTACCATAGTCGTCAAGACGAGCGCTACCAATCTTAAAGAAGATAGCACGAGGACCTGCAACTTCAACTTCCTTAGTTACTTCTCTTAC
>JAUUPT010000077.1 GCA_030843315.1 Bacteroidaceae bacterium
GCCGTTATGTGGCTGTAGTGACCGGTGATATGGAAAAGGATGCAGGTAGAGTCGTTTCCTGGCTGACAGACCGAACATTGTACGTATATTCCAGCCCGACGGATGACGGAGGACAGGAAGCCATTACCCACTATCGCACCATCAAGCGCGCCAACGGATTCTCTCTTGTAGAACTGAACCTTGAAACAGGACGCAAGAACCAGATACGCGTACACATGCAAGACTTGGGACATCCCATCATTGGCGATGGACGTTACGGTTTGGAAGGAGTAAATCCTATCGGACGTATGGCATTGCATGCCTTCAAACTCTGTTTCTATCATCCAGTTACGGGAGAGTTGATGCAATTTGAAACGCCTTATCCATCGGATTTTAAGAAGCTATTCCTGAAGATAAAATAAGTAAATCATAAAAAAGCGGAACAATATAACTTACTCCGCTTTTTCTTTATGACTTTAGTCACTTATATCATTTTTGACGACGCATTCTGAAAGGCTGTCCATTGATGTCATCTTGATACTCTCTCCAGCTATTATACCAAATACCACTAAAAGAATAGGCATCAGCTTCAGCTCCCCAAATATAAGCCATACTCCCGTCATCATAAAATTCTAATTCCATAAGGTTATATACTCCGCCCACCCAGTTCCATCTGAACAAAAGATAATTCGGATCACCAGCCGAGCCTATGGTACCTTGATTACGGGCATTAAAAGTCATTACAGTACCTCTCCCCCAAGTATATATACCAAAATCGATTTCTTCGGAAGTGTACCACTCTCCTGGAAGATTATATTCCGTCTCTTCTTCAGAATTGTCACATGAAGTCAGTCCTAAAACCAGAACAAACAACAACAAGACCTTTGTGTATTTCAATATATTATTCATAACCTAAAAGTTTACTTGTAATTAGCATCCCTCAGCATTATTACCACTCCATCCAACTTACCGGATAAATAATGATCGCGCGCCCACACATTATCAAAGTACTTCACTTCTCCCGCGCCATAGTTCATCGTCAGCCCTTCCATGGTCTTGTCCATCCATTTCCAGGTGAAGGTGCGTGAAGTCGTTTCATAGGGTCTGGTTTCCCCTCCGCGATAATACTCCCATACTTCTTGTCCCGAGTTGTCAGCCTTGGCAAACTTCAGTTGATGATTGCACACCACTTCCACTCCATCTTTGTTTTCGGTAGTATATTCCTCAACCCAAGTTCTTCCGCACAATTTATCGTCACTATTCTGTATGGTCGTATAATAATTATCATCACCACAAGATGCCAAACCAACGGCAAAGACACATAGCAGCAGTATCTTCACATAATTCAAAGTCTTCATAATTTATCAAGTTTAGTTAATATCAACGGACAAACATACGCAAAAATATTGAAACACTTAATATTTCGCCCACAAATTCTTGCAGAAGAACGAGTACAAAGCCCGATTTCTACCTTATCTCAATCGTATATCCCCCTTCAAACACCTCCTCAGCCAGCAAATGCTGCATCCAGTCCTTATCCTTATATTCGCCCGCGTAGTGAGCACGGTCACAACGCCCATACCACGGCTCGATGCACACAAACGGAGCATTCTTTGCAGGAGGCGACCATAGTCCTACCACCGGTGCATCGAAGTACAAGCTCAGATACGGTTTCTTCTCCTTATTATATAAGGTGACTTCCTTCACCTGACTGTTCTCCAAAATCAAAGCATCCTTATCGAAGGTATGTATATCCAAAGGCAGCAAGCCGTCCGGCAGTTCCAGCGAATACTCTTTATCCGGATCGGCACAGCCTTTTTCGGAGATAAGAATATACTGCAAGCCATCTGCTTTGTCAAAGCCGAAGTATCCTCTTTCCACCGTTTCCACTTCATAATCGGGATAATAAAACGCCGGATGCGCCCCTATCTGAAAATGTAATTCCTTAGCTCCCGTATTCTTGACTGTCCAAATCACTTCTACCTTCTTTCCTTCTATCCGATAGCCTATTTCAAGGCAGAACGGGAAAGGATACTTCTTCCGCGTTTCTTCCGTATCGGTCAGCCGATAATGTATCTCATTCTCACTCTCGGATATCAGTTCAAAGTCCATATCACGGGCAAAGCCATGTTGAGTCAGAGAGTAAGACTGTCCTTCGTGTCTATAAGTATTTTCCCACACACTCCCCACAATAGGAAAAAGTACCGGAGAATGGCGCTTCCAAAAGGCCGGATCTGCTTGCCAAAGATATTCCTTACCATCGCAGCAGATGCTGCATAACTCTGCTCCATGCGGAGAAACCTGAATCGATAATTGAGAATTAGAGAGCGTTTTCATATAGTTCGTATTTTATTATTTTCTGATATAATGAGGTGCATCTTCCGGTATTTCCATAGATATCTCCACTAATCCGCCTACTATACCATTTTGTTTCCATGCCGTCTGATAAATCATCTTCCTGACACCATTCTTCTCTATGGTATAAGAGTTAGTGCCTCCCGTTGCCAGCAGTTCGCTAATCTTGGCTTGCGACTGCGGATTGTGGCAATCGAACAAATTCTTACCAATAAGATTGCCATGCTTGGCAAAGGTGTTGCGTGATTTTTCGTTCATATAAAGGATAACTCCTTCGGTATCACAAACTGTTACGGCACAATTCATTCCTTCTGCCCATTCGTACGTATTCATATATCTCGCATTATTTAAAGTCGTATTGCAAAAATACTGCATTTTATTTAGAAGCACCTAATTATTGTGTATTTTTGCAGTACCATAAAAAGATAAGATAATGAAAAAGTTTACGAAAGGAGTCCGGTTTACTCCTAAAAACTATTCCGACGAAGTAGAAGCCAAGATTCAACATTATAAGAAAGAAGGATACAAATTACCGCAGCGTCACATGCTGCGCACCGAAGAGCAGTTGGAGGGCATCCGCGAGAGTGCCAAGATAAATACCGCATTGCTGGATTACCTCTCGGCAAACATCCGTGAAGGAATGTCCACCGCAGAGATAGACCACATGGTATATTGCTTTACCACCGACCACGACGCCATCCCCGCCCCTTTCCTCTACGAAGGCTTTCCGAAGAGCGTATGTACAAGCATCAACGATGTAGTGTGCCACGGCATCCCCAGCACCAAAGAGTTTCTGCGTAGCGGAGACATTGTGAATGTAGACGTATCCACCATCTATAAAGGATATTTCTCCGATGCATCGCGTATGTACATGATTGGAGAAGTCAGTCCCGAAATGCAACGACTGGTACAAGTAACCAAAGAGTGCCGCGACCTCGGCGTAGAGGCAGCACAACCCTGGGCACGCCTAGGCGACATCGGTGCCGTCATCCAGGAGCATGCCGAGAAGAACGGGTACAGCGTAGTGCGCGACCTTTGCGGACACGGTGTAGGTGTCAAGTTCCACGAAGAGCCGGATGTAGAACACTTTGGCAAGCGCGGCACGGGCATGATGCTGGTACCGGGCATGACGTTCACCATCGAACCGATGATAAACATGGGAACTTATGAAGTCTTCATCGACGAGGCCGACGGCTGGACCGTCTGCACCGACGACGGACAACCCTCGGCACAATGGGAAAGCATGCTGTTGATTACCGAAGGCGGAAATGAGATATTGACCCAATAAAAAAGTCTGTCACTTTATCACCTTATATATAAACATGGATATACTGTTGCTGATTGTAGGAATCGTTGTAGGAGTCATCGTCGGCTATCTGCTGACAGGAAGAAAAGCCGCCGCACTGAAAACGCAGGTAGAAGCCGCACAAGAACGGGAAGCGCTGCTGAACCGCACTGCCGAAGAGCGTATCTCCCGCGAACGCTCCGTAGCCGAAGAGCGTCTGAAAGAAGCCGACCGGCAAGCCTCGGAACGCCTTGCGTCTCAAGAAAGATTATTTGTCGAACGCCTCTCCGAACAAGAGCGCTCCTTCGGCGAACGCCTTGCCGAACATCAGCAACAGTGGGAGCAACGCCTCGCCCAGCAAAAGGAAGAAGCCGAAACCCTGCACAAACGCATGAACACCGAGTTCGAGAACCTCTCCAACCGCATCTTCCAAAGCAAGGCAGAGGACTTCACCAAGCTGAACTCCGAACACTTGAACAACCTGCTCCGTCCGTTGGGCGACAACCTGAAAGATTTCCGCGAAAAGGTGGAGCAAGTGTACAGCACCGAAGCCAAAGAACGCTTCTCCCTCGGAGAGCGCATCAAAGAACTGGTAGAGCTCAACAACCGTCTCAGCGAAGATGCCAACAACCTGACCCGTGCCCTGAAAGGCGACTCGAAGATGCAAGGCAACTGGGGCGAAATGATACTGGAGCGCCTACTCCAAGCCTCCGGCCTGATTGAGGGCGAACACTACTTCCGCCAGGAGTTCCTGAAGGACGAACGCGGCGAAGTCATCCTCAGCGAAGAAAGCGGACAGAAGATGCAGCCCGATATCCTCATCAAATACCCCGATGAACGGGAAATGATTATCGACTCCAAAGTATCGCTCACCGCCTACACCGCCTACACTTCCACCGAAGACAAGGAAGAGCAGACCCGTCTGCTGAAAGCGCACTTACAATCCGTCCGTACCCACATCGACGAACTCAGCCGCAAGGACTATTCGCACTACGACGTCAAATCACCGGATTTCGTAATGATGTTCGTCCCCACCGAAGGTGCCTACCTGCTGGCTATCCAGAGCGATGCCAACCTTTGGGAATATGCCTACAACAAAAAAGTGGTACTAATGAGCCCCACCAACCTTATCAGTGCTCTGCGTCTCTCACTCGACCTGTGGAAACGCGAGAACCAGGTGAAAAACGTGCAGGCCATCATCAAGCGCGGCACAGCACTGTACGAGAAGATTGTAGGCTTCACCGACACCTTCCTTGCCATCGGCGACCGCATGACCGCCTTGCAAAAGGATTACGACAAAGCCGTCAATCAACTATCCGACGGTAACGGTAGCGTAGTGCGCCAAGCCGAAATGCTGAAGGGCATGAGCCTGACGCCCAAGAAGCGGATATCGGCAAGGCTGTTGCCGAAAGAAGAAGAAATAGAAGAAACCACGGAGAACATCGAAGAAGAAAGCAAATAGTACCTTGTCACTTCTTCTCTCCTTTCGGCAGCACCGCATTCAATACAATATACCCCAATATGCCGGCAACAACAGTTCCGAAGAGTACACCGAATTTAGCTTGGTTCAGTAGTTCCGGATAATCTCCGGCAAAGGAGAGGTTGGCTATGAACAGGGAGACGGTGAAGCCGATGCCGCCCAAGAGGGAGACGCCCGCAATATTTTTCCAGTTCATGCCCGGAGGCATAGGGGTGAGGCCACTCTTGATGGCAAGCCAGGTAAACATAAAGATGCCGATAAACTTACCCAAAAGCAGACCTATAGCCACAGCGATGCTTACATCTCCTACAATATTGCCACTACCGCTGAACACCACACCGGCATTGGCAAAAGCAAACAACGGCAGTATCACGAAGTTCACCATCCCATGCAAGTTATCTTCCAAGGATTGCAGCGGACTGATTACCCGGTCGGAAGCACGCTCCACCAGCTTCAGCATAGCTATCTGCTCGTTGCTCAGCACGATATCATCGGATTTGGAGACAGGAAATGTACTTATAATATCGCGGATGCGCTTGATATACTTGCCTGCATCCAACCGCGGACGAGCCGGAATTACAAATGCCAGTATCACACCCGAAATGGTGCTGTGTATGCCCGATTGAAGGAACAGATACCATATTACAACCCCTATCAGCAGGAAGAAAATCTTCTGCGTCACACCGAACTTCCCCATATAATAAAGGAAGCAATAAAGAATGGCAGCCACAATCAGATATCCGTAGGACACCTCGGCACTATAGAATATGGCAATCACCAGGATACCGCCGATATCATCGACCACTGCAAAGGCTGTAAGGAATATCTTCAAACTCAGCGGCACACGTTTACCCAGCAAACTGAGTACGCCCAGTGAGAAAGCAATGTCCGTAGCCATCGGTATCGCCATACCCCGCGTTTCGGGAGTACCCGATATGACAAGAAAAGAATAAATGATAACCGGCACCAGCATACCGCCACACGCTGCCACAAAAGGCAGAGCCGCCTTACGGAAAGAAGAAAGTTCACCAACCAGCAGTTCGCGCTTTATCTCCAGCCCCACAGCCAGAAAGAAAACGGTCATCAAACAGTCGTTGATAAACTCAATCATCCTCAGCGGATGACCGGCATGAGAAAACAAATTGAAACTTCCGATACGCAGATGCAGTTCATGCATAAGGAATTCCTGATACATCGGAGCAAATGGAGAGTTAGCTATAACGGCAGCTAAAATGGCCGTCATAAACAACAGGATGCTCGCCACAATATTCAGCGACGAGATGTTTCTCACAGAGCGTAGAATTATCATAAGTAGTATTCGATATAAGATTAATCCTCTTCCGTAAAAGAAAAGTCCCGAAAGGGACTATTCTTTATAGCTCATCAGCGCCAGTTTCTTCACCCACAATACAAAGATACCCGTTAAAATTAAATTAAGCACTATAGTGAGCACAGAAATTATCAGTGCCGGACCACCTAAATTATATCCCAAGGCAATAAAGATAACTCCCGCCCCTACTTCGCCACGGGTAAACATACCGATAGAGAGCGCCAGGCGTTCGCTGAGTTTGCGGTCGCGATAGAAAAAGACAGGGAACAGCTTGCCGAGATTGGACAGGAACGACACCGCCAGCACATGGACGGAAATCATCCCCCACGACATCATCGGCTGCGAACCGGTGACGGAATGTTGCCCCGCAGCAGCTTCTGCAAAGTCCACGCCCAGGAAACGGGGCATACTCACACCGACCAGGAACATAAACAGGAACGAAACACCCGTCGAAACCTTCTGCTCCATCGGGGTGTCGTGTTCCTTATGTTTCATCACCATGCCCAGCACAAACGCCGGAAGCAACACTTCGATGTGTATGCTGCCATCTTCGCCATACAGATGCTTACTGATAAGATACAGAGATTGGGTACAGGCAAATACAATGACCGAATAGAGCAGAATCGCCTTCCAGTCCTGCCGCCAGTTGTACTTGCCCAACTGCCGCCAACCGAATGAAAGCAGCAGAAAAACAATCAGCACTATAATCAGAAGCTGCCAACGCAGCCCTATCATCATAATCTGAAGGGGAATCATCAGGAGAATGGTATCCAGATCATCGAAGATGGCCAGCACCTGTATCTTCTTATACATCCAACTGGACTTCAGCCCAATGGCTGCCAGCATAGTGAATAAAATACCTGCGGAAGTAGGAGCGGCGAAACGGCTCAGCAACAGATTTTCTTTCCATGCTTCCCAACTGTCCCAATATCCGGGCGAAAGCAATATAAAGATGTAGTAGAGGGCAATCAGGAACCAGGGCATGGCAGCAGTGGCCATCGCAATAAAGTAGTCTTCGGCATATCCTCGCCATCGTGATTTATCGACTTCGAACTCGCGTCCCACATTTATCATGATGAAACCCAAGCATACGTAAAGCAACACATTCGATACGGCCTTCACCGCATCATAGTTTGCACCTGCCCATACCGGAAGGTATTGGGAAAGCACGAGGCCCACCACCAGGAAGACCGAAAAAGATAGAACTTTTCTCATTTAATTAAGATTAAAAGGGGTTGCCAAGATAGCCCTATGAAAAGAGAACAACCCCTCGTGTTAAATTGTTTACTATTAATCAAGTTTTAGTACTGCAAGAAACGCCTTCTGAGGCACTTCCACATTACCGATCTGCTTCATGCGCTTCTTACCCTTCTTCTGTTTTTCGAGCAGTTTGCGCTTACGGCTCACGTCACCACCGTAGCACTTGGCAGTCACATCCTTACGCACCGCTTTAATCGTCTCGCGGGAGATAATCTTTGCACCGATAGCTGCCTGGATGGCAATATCGAACTGCTGTCTCGGAATCAGGTCTTTCAGCTTCTCGCACATGCGGCGTCCCAGTTCGTAGGCATTGTCGAAGTGCGTCAGGGTAGAAAGGGCATCTACCGGTTCACCGTTCAACAAAATATCCAGCTTCACCAACTTGGACGGACGGAACCCATTGGAGTGATAATCGAAAGAGGCATACCCCTTGGAGATACTCTTCAATTTATCGTAGAAGTCGATCACAATTTCTCCCAAAGGCATGTCGTAATAGATTTCGACGCGGTTGCCCGAAATATATTCCTGCTTCACCAGTTCACCGCGCTTACCCAGACAGAGAGTCATGATAGGACCTATATAATCGGTAGTGGTGATGACGGAAGCACGGATATAAGGCTCCTCGATGCGGTCTATCATGGTCGGGTCGGGCATACTGCCGGGGTTGTGCACCTCAGTCATGTTGCCTTGCTTGTCGTAGATATTATAAGATACGTTGGGCACGGTGGTAATGACGTTCATGTCGAACTCACGATCGAGACGTTCCTGCACAATCTCCATGTGGAGCAGCCCCAGGAAGCCGCAACGGAAACCAAAGCCCAAAGCCAATGAAGACTCCGGCTGGAAGGTCAATGAAGCATCATTCAGTTGCAACTTCTCCAAAGAAGAACGCAAATCCTCGAATTCTTCGGCTTCGATGGGATATACACCGGCAAAAACCATCGGCTTCACTTCCTCAAAACCGGCAATAGCTTCCTTGCACGGACACGCAATGTGGGTAATCGTATCGCCCACCTTCACCTCCTTAGAAGTCTTTATACCCGAAATAATATAGCCTACATCGCCCGTACGCAGTTCGGGTCGCGGCAGCATTTCCATCCTCAGCACCCCTATCTCGTCGGCATCATATTCCTTGCCCGTATTGAAGAACTTCACTTTATCTCCCTTGCGGATTACACCATTCACAATCTTGAAGTAGGCGATGATGCCGCGGAAGGAATTGAACACAGAGTCGAAGATCAACGCTTGCAGCGGAGCTTCTTCATCGCCTTCGGGATGAGGAATGCGCTCGATGACTGCCGACAGGATTTCTTCCACACCCATTCCCGTCTTGCCGGAAGCGCGGATAATCTCTTCACGTTTGCAGCCCAGCAACTCCACTATTTCATCTTCCACCTCTTCGGGCATGGCACTTGCCATATCGCATTTATTGATTACGGGAATAATCTCCAAATCGTGTTCAATCGCCATATACAGATTCGAAATAGTCTGCGCCTGCACGCCTTGCGAAGCATCTACAATGAGCAATGCGCCCTCGCAAGCGGCAATGGAACGGGACACTTCGTAAGAAAAGTCCACGTGTCCCGGAGTATCGATCAGGTTCAGAATATACTTTTCGCCTTTATATACATACTCCATCTGTATGGCATGACTCTTGATGGTAATACCTCTTTCCTTTTCCAGATCCATGTCATCCAGCATCTGTCCTGCAGTCACTTGTATGGTATTGGTGAACTCCAGCAAGCGGTCTGCCAGGGTCGATTTACCGTGGTCAATATGGGCAATAATACAGAAATTTCGTATCTTATTCATTGATAAATTATTATCTATTCTACTAACTACTTACTACTTATCTACTAACGATTTATACACCATTAGGGTGCGCAAAGATAGTGAAAAAGGGGCAAATAAAAAAGATGCGTTGAAACATATCCATGTTCAACGCATCTTTTTATAACATTCTAATCAGTCTCTTGCTTAGTTCAGCTTTACAAACAGCTCCCCTTCAACTTCTGAAGTAGAAACTTTGTCTTCTCTCAACAACCAACCCAGCCCCAGGAAAAAGTCCTTGTCAACAAGTTTAGTTGCTTTCTTAATTTGCTTGTGAGTCAAGCCCTCTGTGTCATTCAGTGCAGTCCAAATCTGACCTGCAACGATTCCAGCTTTTTCTTTCAACATTTCTATTTGCTTTTAGTTAAACGTTATCCTCATCCCCATGTAAGGATGCCGGTGTTTTTTATATCGGTGCAAAGATAGATATATTTATGTTATATAACACATTATTAGGCACTTTTTTTCGTTTCAGGACACAAAAAGTACCGTTTTCTTACTCTTTCTGTACTTTCCCCAGATATTCCGACCATATTTGAGCGGCATTTTCTACCATCCTGGCACACGGGCGCTTAGCATAATACTGCTCTGTCCGTGCTTCGGGCATTGATGAACCTTCCGGTTTCTTCAGTCCCAACAGCTCGGCACAAATCAGCGAACCGTTGCGTTTCTTGAACTCAGCCGCCAGCTCCTGCACCAGTGCATAGTTGGCTGCCTTGCCTTCGCGGTCTTTGCCGTCGATGGCTCCCTTTTACAATCCTGCCAGCAGAAACATGCCACACGCAGCGCCACACGTCTGCCTCATACGTCCGATGCCACCGCCGAACGAGGCGGACATGCGGAATGCCTGCTCGTCTGTGAATCCGTACATATCGGCAAAAGCAGCCACTACGGACTGCGAGCAGTTATATCCGCTCTTGAAAAGCTCCACGGCTTTCTCTACCCTATCTTTTAATTCCATCATTAATCAGTTATTTCCAGTGACATCGGGCAGTGGTCGGAATGAACGGCATCGCCCAATATCCGCGCCTCTTTCAGCAACGGGCGCACCGGCTCGCTCACCATGCAATAGTCTATGCGCCAACCTTTATTATTGGCACGCGAATTGAAGCGGTAGCTCCACCACGTATATTCCTGCTTGTCGGGATGCAGAAAACGGAAACTGTCAATGAAACCGGCGTTGAGAAAGCGCGTCATCCACTCCCGTTCTTCGGGCAGGAAACCGCTATTCTTGGCATTGCGCACCGGGTCGTGAATGTCAATAGGCTCGTGGCAGATGTTGTAGTCGCCGCAGAGAATCAGTTTCGGACGGGTACGTTCCAATTCCAAAACATACTCCTGAAACTTCTCCAGCCATACCATCTTGAATGCTTGGCGTTCATCGCCGCTGGTTCCCGAAGGGTGATAAACGCTTACGATAGAGAGATCGCCATAGTCGGCACGAATAAAACGGCCTTCGTTGTCGTACTCTTCTATGCCCATGCCATATTCCACATGATCCGGTTCGCGTTTAGTCAAGATGGCTACGCCGCTATACCCCTTCTTCTGTGCAGAATAGAGGTAATGTTTGTATCCCAGCGCATCCAGTGCTTCCGCCGGATATTGTTCCGGCTGCAATTTCGTTTCCTGCAGGCAGAGCACATCGGGTTGTTCTTGTGCCAGCCATTCGGGAAAGCCTTTCGTTACGGCTGCCCGCAGCCCGTTCACATTATAAGTTATAATCTTCATATCTATGTGTTATTTTAAAATATTACTACTTAGAACGATGATATCAACAGCATGATATTCAGCACCGTCACAATGACGGCAATGGTATAAAGCACAAACGTACTCCACCGGCTATTGACGTACTGCCCCATCACCTTGCGCGAAGAAGTCAGGCTGACTTGCAGAAAAACCGTGAAAGGCAACTGTATGCTCAGTATCATCTGCGAGATAATCAGCCCCTTGAACGGATCGCCGATAAAGAATATCAGCAGCAAGGCGATGCCCAACGAGAGTATCACGCCCACCTGCGAGTGGCTGTCCTTAATATGATAAGATTCTCCGAAGATGCCGGCAAAGATAGAACCCGCCGCCATGCCGCTCGTTATTGTCGACGATATGCCCGCCATCAGCAGCGCCAACGCAAAAACCAACGCAGCACTGTTCCCCAGCAACGGTTCCAGCAGCGACTTGGCCTGTTGCAATTCCTCTACCTGAAGCCCCCCTTTGAAGAAAGTAGCTGCCGCCAGCAATATCATGGCACTATTTATCGCCCACCCCACAATCATGGAGAACAGCGTATCGAACAGTTCATATTTCAGCACCTTGCGGATCGAAGCATCGTCTTTCTTATTATACTCGTGACTCTGTATCACCTCCGAATGCAGAAACAGGTTATGCGGCATTACCACTGCACCCAGCACACTCATGATAATCAGCATACTGCCCGACGGAAATGAAGGTGTCACCCACCCCTGCACCGCCATCGGCCAGTCTATTTTCACCAGAAACAATTCGTAGATGAACGAAAGCCCGATGACCGATACAAATGCAATAATGGCGCGTTCTATCTTTTTGTAGGAATTGGTGAACAGCATCAGCAATACAAATACCGTAGTCAATACGGAGCCCCATATAATCGGAATATCGAACAACATTTGCAGCGCTATCGCCCCTCCCAGTATCTCCGCCAGCGAAGTGGAGATAGACGCCAGCACCGCCGTGCCCAGTATGGGACGCGACACCCACGAAGGGGTGTACTTCGTAGCTGCCTCGGACAGACACAGACCGGTAACGATGCCAAGGTGCGCCACGTTGTGCTGAAGCACAATCAGCATAATAGTGGACAGGGTTACCACCCACAGCAGGGAGTAACCGAATTCGGAGCCTGCCGCAAAGTTGGAAGCCCAGTTTCCCGGATCGATAAAACCCACCGTCACCAGCAGTCCGGGACCGATATATCTGAACACGTCCAGACCACCCAGATAACGTTTGTGGTCTTTCCGCTTCAAGTCTTTCAGGATATTTTTCATTATGTTTGTTCGTTTAAGAGCGTAAAAATACTGAATTAATAACAAATATATCTATGTTAAGTTCAAAAAAAAGCCCTTGGCATCTTTCAATGTCAAGGGCTTCCGTCTATTCTTTCAGGCAAGAGAATCAATATCCCATTTCATGCAGCGCCTTGCATAGTTGGTCGGCACAAGAGGTGGGTCGTCCTCCGCAGCGGATTCCTTCCAAACGGTCTATTACCGCTTCCACGGACATTCCTTTCACTAAGCGTGAAACCGCTTGCAGGTTTCCATTGCATCCACCCCAGAATGCGACCTCTTTCACAATGCCTTCCTCTACATCGAGTTCGATGTTCGTGCTGCATGTGCCTTGGGTCTTATATGTATAAGTCATTATTCTTCGCCTTCTTCCGGTTTCATGTTAGTATAAACCGTCTGTACGTCGTCAAACTCTTCCAGGCGTTCCACCATCTTGTCGATAGTCTCGCGCTGTTCGGGCGTAACATCTTTCTGGTCATTGGGGATGTAAGTAAACTCACCGCCGACATCCTCGAATCCGCATTCTTCCAGATGCTTCTGGATGGCTGCATAACTCTTCGGATCGCCATAGATAGTGATTGTACCTTCTTCTTCATCCTCTTCGTAGTCTTCTTCTACGTCGTAATCTATCAGGTCGAGAATCAGTTCTTCCATGTCGATGCCGTCTTTCTTCTTGAAAGTGAACACGCACTTGTGGTCGAACAAGAAAGCGAGCGAGCCCATCGTACCCAGGTTTCCGCCGAACTTATTGAATACGGAACGTACATCAGCTACGGTACGGGTCGTATTGTCGGTCAAAGTGTCAACGAAAACGGCTACACCATGAGGGCCGTATCCTTCATAAGTCATGCCCTTGTAGTCGCTCTGGTCTTTACCCATCGCGTTCTTGATGGCGCGGTCAATGTTGTCCTTCGGCATGTTCTCACGCTTACAAGTAGCGATTACCGAACGCAACGTCGGGTTGTTCTCCGGTTCAGGTCCACCGGCTTTTACTGCAATAGCAATTTGTTTACCCAGTCTTGTAAAGGTCTTTGCCATGTGACCCCATCTTTTCAATTTGGCAGCTTTTCTATATTCAAACGCTCTTCCCATTGGAATAATATTTTAAAGTTTAATATTTAGTTATCTCAACTTGGCGCCCAACTTGTCTTCCAGGTTCTTCACCAGTTTGGACATGATTTTATCGATCTGCTTGTCATTCAGCGTCTGAGTCTCGTCTTGCAACAAGAAGCTGACGGCATAGCTCTTCTTTCCGGCTTCCAGGTTCTTGCCTTCGTACACGTCGAAGAGGGAAACTTCTTTCAGCAGCTTCTTCTCCGTCTCATAGGCTATCTTCTCGATTTCGGCAAACTGAACTTTCTTGTCGAGCAGCAACGCCAGGTCGCGCTTCACAGCCGGGAACTTGGAAATTTCGGCATAGCTCACCTTCACATTCTTGATGGCCTTCATCAGTTCCTTCCAGTTCAGGTCGGCATAATATACTTCATTGTCGATGTCGAATGCTTTCAGCAATTTCCGGGTTACAACGCCGAAGGTAGCCAGGCGCTTGCCGCCTCTTGTCTGTACGGAGAGGGCGGCGGCGTAGATGTCATCCGTCAGGTTGCCTACTACCAGGTCGTGCAAGTGCAGTCCCAGGCGGGCAAAGATATTCTCCACATAGGCTTTCAGTTCATATACCGAGCTGTTCTCATCCGGATGCGCCCAGGAGTTGGAAACCTTCTTGCCGGCTACCCACAAGCCCAAGTGATAGTCTTCGGAGTAAGGAGCAAGCACCTTGTCCGGGTTTTGCTTCTCGGCGTTGAAGTGGTAGCAGTTACCGAATTCAAAGAATTTCAGGTCGGCATTCTTACGGTTGGCATTGTGGGCGATGCTTTCCAGTCCGCCGAAGAGCAGGGTCTGACGCATGGTGTTCAGGTCGGCACTCAGCGGGTTCAGCAGCATCACCAGGTTTTGGGCGGGATATGTTTCCATGCCGTCGTAGTAAGCTGCACGGGTCAGTGAGTTGTTCAGAATCTCATTGAAGCCGCAGCCTACCAGTTGCTCTGCCACCAGGTTCTGGAGCTTGTTTGATTTATCGCATTCACCTTTCGTCGTCAGGCTGGACTTCAAGGTGGTCGGAATCTCTACATTATTATATCCATAGATGCGCAGGATATCTTCTATCACATCGCAGTCGCGCTGCACGTCCACGCGATAAGGGGGCACATCCAGCGTCAGGCCTTCGGCTGTCTCGTTCACGATCTTCATTTCCAGGCTCGATACGATACTCTTGATGGTATCTACCGGAATCACCTTGCCGATCAGGTCATGTACTTTTTCGTAAGATACTTCTACTCTGAAATCCTTTGCAGGAGCGGCACATACATCTTTTATCTCGGAAGAGATAGTACCTCCGGCAAGTTCTTTCACCAGCAGGGCAGCCAGTTTCAGGCAGTAAATGGTAATATTGGGGTCGATGCCTCTTTCAAACCGGAAGGAAGCATCTGTGTTCAGTCCATGACGGCGTGCGGTCTTGCGCACCCAGGTGGGATGGAAGTAGGCGCTCTCAATGAATACGTCTTTGGTGGCTTCGGTAGAACCGGAATCCAGTCCGCCAAACACGCCGGCAATACACATCGCTTCTTCTTTGTTGCAAATCATCAGGTCGCGTTCGCTCAACTTGCGTTCCACGCCATCCAAGGTGACGAACGGAGTGCCTTCGGGCATGGTTTTTACAATCACTTCGCCGCCTTTTATCTTGTCGGCATCGAAGCAGTGCAACGGCTGGCCGAATGCATGGACGATGTAGTTCGTAATATCCACTACATTATTAATAGGGCGCAGACCGATGATGCGGAGTTTGTTCTGCAACCATTCCGGACTTTCCTTTACTGTAACACCTTTCACGGTTACGCCGGCATATCGGGGGCAAGCCTCGGTGTTCTCTACCGTTACCTTGATGTCCAGGTCGTGGTTTTCAACGGCAAAAGCATCCACAGACGGTCTTTTCAAAGTAGCCTGCTTTCCGTTCTGCACCAGGTAGGCGTACAAGTCACGCGCTACGCCGTAGTGCGAACAGGCGTCGGCACGGTTCGGAGTGATGTCTACTTCCAGCACGTAGTCGCTCTTGATGTTATAATAGTCTTTGGCAAGCGTGCCGGGTACGGCAGTTTCCGGCAGTACGATGATGCCTGCATGGTCTGTGCCGATGCCTATTTCATCTTCGGCGCAAATCATACCGATAGATTCTATACCACGAAGTTTCGATTTCTTGATGGTGAAAGATTCGTCGCCATCATACAGTGTTGTGCCCAGCGTGGCAACCACCACTTTCTGTCCGGCTGCCACGTTGGGGGCGCCGCATACAATCTGCACGGGTTCACCTTGTCCCAGGTTCACGGTAGTGACGTGCATGTGGTCTGAATTCGGATGCGGTTCGCAAGTCAGCACTTCGCCAATGACCAGCCCTTCCAGTCCGCCTTTAATGGTTTGCACTTCATCCACGCTTCCCGTTTCCAGTCCGATAGACGTTAGCGCAGCTGCGACTTCATCGGGTGTCAAATCGAACTCGACATACTCTTTCAGCCAATTATAAGAGATATTCATATCATTATATTTTTATTGTTTCCAAAAGTGACCCGCAAAGGTATTAATTTTTTTTGGGTTGATGGGAATAATGAATCAAGAAATCTTTGATAGGAGGTATTTTCGGGGATAATAAATATCTTCTCTTATTACAAATATCCCGGATTTGGCGGCGGTTCCGTCAGAATTGTTTTTGCATCGAAGCAGGGACATTGTTTTATCCATTCCTCCGGTTCTATTTCGCCGTTACGGTTCAAGTCGGGGCTGAGGTCGCGATGGCCGCAGAGGCGGACGTCGGGGTAGTCTCTCAGCAGGGTCATGACGAGGACACGGAGGGAATGCCGTTGAAAGGGGGTGCGGGTATCGGCGGGACGGCCGT
>JAUUPT010000078.1 GCA_030843315.1 Bacteroidaceae bacterium
GTAAGTTCTCTGAGGAGATTCCCTCTTTTGCCATTCGGAATTTAGTAATCTCCGATGCTACTCAGCAGATAGAATTCCCCTTAAATGAGAGCGCGGGCACTTCTGTGCACGATAAGCAAGGAAAGGTGCGCGGAAAAGCAATTAATCCTATCTGGCTGATTAATAAATCTTATTACTGGAATTTGCTCCATTCGCAAGTCTCTGAAAGTACGGCTGGTTATAGCTATGATTCCCAGTCTGATAATTTTGTTTATTTCAATAAAGACTCTCTTTATACTCTGGATATACGGCGGAATACCTGGGAGGGAATTATGCATGAAACTCTCCCGATGAAGATGTATTTGGGAACAAACTTCTATCATCCTAATACCCGCTCTACTTATATCTATGAAGTGGACAACCATATGGACTCTTGCACCATCTGCTCCCTGAATGTGCTTACGGGAGAAGTGGAGAAGGTGGATGATAAGTTCTTATCTTCACAGCGACATCATCATTCTTCTTATCTGGATACGCTTCAAAACAAGTTCTACATCTTTGGAGGTTTTGGCTCGCGCAAGTACACCAACACTTTGGAGGTATATGATTTGAATCGGAAATCGTGGAGTACGGTGAAGCTGAAAGGCGATTTTGTTGCTCCCCGTTTTTTCTCTTCTATGGGGGCCTTAAGCTCTGATGAATTGTTGCTGTTTGGGGGAACCGGTAATAATAGTGGAGATCAGAGTCTCGGGAAGATATATTATTACGATCTTTATAAGATAAGCCTAAGAGATTCTACTATACGGAAAGTGCGAGATTTCTCATATCATGGTACCCAGATTGTTCCGGTGCGGAATCTTCTCTTATCCGATGATAAGACGGCATTTTATACATTGTGCTATCCTATGCAGGAGGCTTCTTCTCGTTTGCAGCTTTATAAGTTTTCTTTGGAGGATGATTCTTATGAAGTGTTGGGCAATTCTATTCCAATGGAATCGAAAGCTATTCTATCAAATGCCAACCTTTACTATAACAATAAAACGCAGGAGTTCTATTGTTGTACGCAAGAGTTCAAAGAATATGGCGGCGAGTCCTCTATTACCCGGTTTTATTCTTTGGCGGCACCGGCTATCGCGGAGGATGCGCTACTGTTATATTCCGCAGAAGCAGGGACTTTTTGGGGATATGCTCTTGTGGCTGTTGGTATATTATTGGTCTTGATTATAGCTGTGGTGATTTATCTGCAAAAGAAGAAAACTGAGCGGCAGCTCCCCGAAACAATATCTAATCTTGAGGAAGTGCATGCTCAGATTGAAATGGGAACTGTATCGCAAACCAATGCTTTATATCTGTTTGGTGAATTCACGATGCTTGATAAGAAGGGAAGGGACATCACCCATCTGTTCAGTGCCAAAATAAAACAGCTATTCCTGCTTACCTTCTTGAACGGTATAGGAAATAAAGAAGGTATTACTTCTACCTATATCTATGGATTGCTATGGCCTGAGAAGGAGCTGAGCAGTGCCAAGAACCTGAAAGGTGTTACGATAAACAGATTGAGGAAGATACTGGATGATCTGGAAGGTATTGAACTGGTGTACACTAATGGCCGCTATTCTATCAAATTGTCGGAGAACTTTTACTGTGATTATCAGAAGTATCTTGAACAGATAGATAAGATCAGGCAGAGTGATGTGTCTCAGGAAGTCAGTCAATCGTTGATAGAGATATTATCACGGGGGAAATTCCTGAAATCGGTTGATGAACCTATGTTTGACACTTTCAAGAGCGAACAGGAATATGAGTTGTACAAGATATTGACGATCGAGCTGAATAACCTATATAATAAAGGTGCCTACGAACAGGTGGTGCAATCGGCCGAAATATGGTTGGGGGTAGATGCTTTGAGTGATACGGCTTTATGGTATTTGCTGAATGCTTATCATAAACTTAGAAAAGAAGACCAAGCCATGAAGAAATACTATTTATATATTGCGGAATATAGTAAAAGCATGGGAAATAGCTATCCGCATTCTTACTCTGATATTATACACAATGATTTAAGGATGAGTTTTCAATAATTAAACCGATTGGCTGGATTGCCTCAAATTACAGGTCTCTATCTTTGAGACCTTTTTTTGTGCCTGCTTTTTATGTCAAAGAGCATGAATTCCCTTAATTAATCAGATAATTAATGAAATAACTCATAGAATTAACCCTCTGTTAACCTCAATGTAACCGCTATTGTAATCTATCAACATCTATTTTTGCTTTCGTAATGCTAACGAAAGTAGAATAGATTCATAACTTCTATTATTAATCTTAAAAAACACATGTATGAGTAAAAGGACCTTTGTTTCTTTAGCTTTTTGCCTCGCAGGAATTTTTGCCTTGCACGGACAAGAAGAAAATCAAAACAATTATGGTGTCGATGAGGCTAACACAAAGTTCAACCTTCAAAATGGAGTGTTGGGTGGAGAAACCAATTATGACTATCTTTCATTAAAAGATCATGAAGACACAAGTGGAGTGCCATTAGGAGGTATCGGAGTCGGTAATATCAATTTCGCTCCGAGTGGCAAATTCACCAGAATAGGAATAAACAATATCCATACTCCCATAAAACGTTCGGAATATTCTTTCTTTTCTTTGTGGACACGCAAGGGTGAAGATAAAGAAGCTGTCCGCCTGGTAAGAGACAACCGTACTCTGTATGGAATGAAAGGAGTGGAGCATACCCAATATAAAGGTTTGTTTCCGACGGCAGAGTTAAGTTATGCGGGCAATAATTTGAAGGTGGCACCCGTTATCCGTGCCTATTCGGGGTTGGTGCCGCACAATGTAAAGGACTCTTCTTTGCCGGTAGTGTGGTTTGAGGTTGATCTGTTATCTCAGGAAGATATGGAGGCTGCGCTGGCTTTCTCTTGGGAAGATTTTATCGGGTTGTTCAGCGACCCGAGAAGCTTGAAAGGGTTTGATAACGGTCAGTTATTGAGCGAAGGAAGAGCTAATATAAATAACGGGGAAAACTGGCCCTTGCGCGAAAAGGCTAAAACTTATGTGGAATCCTATCAACTGGAAAATCTGAAAGGGTTGATACAATATGCTGCGGACAGCTTGCAACCTCGTAAACTGACTTTTCAGAATTATGTGAATCAGGTTGTGGTTGCAGTAGAAGGAGAAAAGAATGTATCTTATCTTCCTTCCTGTTCTGCCAATTCCGATGCATGGGAACAGTTTAGAATAAACGGAGAATTTACTTTGCCACAGACTAAGAATGTGCTGACGGAACAGTCACAGGCTTCTTCCGCATCTGTGCTGGCTGTTAAAACCCAACTGAAAGCCGGGCAAAAGAAAACAATCCGTTTTATGTTGGCTTGGTATGCCCCCGAACTTCATATCGACGCAGCTGTTGCTCCGATAGGCAGCTACTGGCCGTGCGGAGCCGATTACAATAAATACTATCACAATTATTTCAAGAACATGGATTCTATGTTGCGCTATGCTTCATCCAACAGAGCAAGAATAGCCCAACAAACCACAGAATGGCAGAAGCCAGTTCTTGAAAGCACTCTTCCTGATTGGTATAAGTTCAAGCTGATTAACAGCGGATACGTCATCTATACCAATATGGTGCTCACTAAAGGGGGCGATGTCATGGTTAACGAAGGAGCTATGGGCGGCTTTGCCGGAACAATGGACCAGCGTTTGAGTTCACATCCTTTCTATCAGAAGTTCTTTACCCAACTGGACCGTTCGGAGATGGATATTTTTGCGGATGCTATGGATCCGGAAGGATATATACTCCACTTCATCGGACATTATTATGTAGGTATGGGAAGCATCGGTGGACGTGTGCCGACGGAAAAAGGCTGGATGCTGGATAATGCTTCCGGCTGGATTATCCAACTCGTGAAGGATTATGAGCAGACCGGAGATACCGAGTATCTGAAAAAACATCTGACAGGCATTAAGCGGGCCATGAAGTTCCTGTATGGCCGTATGCCTGAAGGTAGTACGATTCCTGTCGGTCCCACAACTTATGATGATTTCTCTCATCCGCCCTTGTATTCTTATTATGCAGGTGTGTGGTTGGCCACGCTGAAAGCTTACGAAGCCGTAGGAAAAGCAGTTGGTGACAAAACGATAGTGGAACAGGCGCAGCAACAGTTCGCTACTTCACAGAAAGAAGCTATTTGGAAGTTATGGAACGGACGTTTCTTTGCTTATGGTTGTGAGCCGGACGGTTCCAAAAGACTGGACAATGTGCTGTTCACCGGTCAGTTGGCCGGTCAGTTCCTGAGCCGCTACTGTGGATGGGGAGATGTTTATCCGATGGATATCGTGAAAGCATCCATTGTATCCCAATGCAAGATATCCCTTTCCAAGTCTCCCGATTATTATGCCAACAAGGTGTGGGACATCAACCTGAACCGGGGTATCGATAACAGGGGTTCACAGTGCTGGCCTTTCTACTTGGAAAGCTACACAGCCTTGGCGGGTATGCAAGCCGGATTTTATGACGATGCCATGGATGTCATGAAGCATATCCAGTTGGTGCACTTACGCAAGGGCTGGACGTGGACACAAAACTTGTGGAATCCCAGTGATATTACCTATATGACGGCTCCGGTAACCTGGTTCTCTACCGACGTGCTGGCTGGTGCCGGTATCAATATCCCTCAAAAGGAATTGCGCCTTGCTCCTGTTGTAACCAGCGATAAGGCTATCAGTATTCCTCTGTTCTATCCGAATTTCTGGGGCGTGCTGACTGCCGATCCTCAAAAGAAGTCCATCACGCTTAAAATTACGAAGAAGTATGGTAAGGAGCGAATCAGCTTCAATAAAGTGATATCAGAACCTGCCGGACTTCCTTCCTCCGAAAAGAGACAAATTGAAATTAAGGAATTTGTAATTGAAGAAGGAAAGACATTGGATTTGAGCCCGTATTGGGATTGTATTACCGATAACCGCCTGGAAGCCCCTGTGCTTCCGGAGGCGGATAAACAAGACTTTCGTTACGTAACAACAAAATAAGAATGTTAACCCTAAAAATAGAATGCCTATGTTAAAAGAGAAGAAAACATGAGAAACCACAATGTATCCGCTGAAAAAAGCTGGAAACGTAACATTTAGAAATCATTTATGTAATTGTATAGTTATAAATCTTTTGTTAATATGATAAAACACATGAATCATTTGGCACGTACCCTGTTAGGGTGTATCATGTTGCTGTGCACCACAATGGTATATGCACAACATGCACAGTTCAAAGGGCAGGTAGTAGACCAGGAAGGTAATCCGTTGGTCGGTGCAACAGTTGTAGTGAAAGGAGTCAATAATAAGAATGCCGTAGCAGACCTGTCCGGTGAATTTGTACTGCAAAATCTGGCGAAGAATGCTGTTCTTCAAATATCTTATATTGGTTTCCAGACCGAGGAAATCAAAGTTGGGAGTGAAAACTCCATTAGAGTGATACTAAAAGAGGATGAAGCTGTTTTGGGCGAAGTTGTAGTTGTGGGATATGGTACCCAGAAAAAGCAAACGTTGACGGGAGCCATTTCTACTCTTAGCGGAGACAAGGTGCTAAGTACCAAAAGTTCCAGTGTTGCCCAAAGTCTGCAAGGAAAGATTGCCGGTGTGCAAATCCGCCAGCAGGACGGTCAGCCCGGTTCATTCAGCTCTATGGTGCAGATACGTGGCTTTGGTAGTCCGCTGTATGTTATTGACGGAGTAGTTCGCGATAGCGGTGACGGTGGATCAGAGTTCCAGCGTATGAATCCGGAAGATATCGAAAACATCTCTGTTCTCAAGGATGGTGCGGCAGCTATCTATGGTATGAATGCCGCTAATGGTGTTGTAATCATCACCACTAAGAAAGGTAGAAAAGGAAAAGCGCGTTTCAATTATAATGGCTCGTTTACAGCTATCTTCCCGACTTCAATGATGAAGGTTATGAATGCCGCACAATATACGGAAATCTCCAACGAACTTTCGATGAATGCCGGTACTGGTCCTAATATCACTCCGGAAGAACTTGCAAAATGGCAAGCGGGTGGTGCCGGTTACGAAAGCACGGACTGGCTGGACGCGGTGTTTAAAAATAGTGCAGGCAGCCAGCAACATACCCTTTCTGTAGAAGGTGGTAGTGATAAAATGACCTATTATGCCAGTTTTGGCTATACTCGTGATGGTGACTTGACGAGAGGGGGCGACTTCAACTACGAGAGATACACCATGCGTAGTAACTTTTCGGCCCAGTTGTCCAAGTATCTCAAAGCAGAAGTCAACGTATCAGGAAGATATGATATGACGCATGCTCCCATTCAGGGAATCTTCGACTTGTTGTTCAAATCAACGCTGATGCGACCGACGTCCGGAGTGTATGCCAATAATAATTCCGAATATTACAATGCCGCTTATCCTTTCCTGGATAACCCCGTAGCAGCAATGAATGGTGACCTCACCGGAATGAATACGAGCAGAGGGCGCAGCTTGCAGTCATCTGCATCATTGACCTATGATGTTCCTTGGGTAAAGGGCTTGAAAGCTAAATTGATGACTTCTTATGATGCCAGCGATAGCCGCACGTCACATGAGAGAAAACTCTACCAGCTTTACAGCTATAATTCGCAAGACGGACTGTATGATGTGTCAAAGACAATCAATGACCCGAGTAGCTTGTATGTGAGCATGAACAATGGTAATAACCTCAATATCCAGGCTCAGTTGTCCTACAACACTACCATTGCGCAAGATCATAACATCTCTTTGATGGCTACATACGAAATGAACCACGGCTGGAATGATAATGTCTCTGCCACCCGCGAATACGAGATTTATTCCAAACCAATCCTGGATCTGGGTTCTCAAAGTAATATCCAGAACTCCGGCGGTTATGGCGAAACGGCTAACATCTCTTATCTGGGACGTTTGAACTATGACTATAAAAGTAAGTATTTGCTGGAAGGAGCTTTCCGCTACAATGGTTCTTACCGTTATGCACCGGGCAAGCGCTGGGGATTCTTCCCGGTAGTAAGTGCCGGTTGGAGAATATCGGAAGAGTCTTTTATCAAAGATAATACTCCATTTATCAGCAATCTTAAACTGAGAGCTTCCTATGGAGAAACCGGTATCGATGCAGGTAATGAATTCCAATTCATCGAAGGCTTCACGATGGGTTCGAAGGGATATGAATTTGTGGACGGTGTACAGACCAATGGAGTCCTCACCCCGGCACTTATCAACAAGAATCTTACTTGGATTACGACACGTACCTATGACATTGGTGTGGACGTAACTTTATGGGATGGCTTGCTGGACTTTACATTCGATGTTTATCGTCGCGACCGTGACGGCCTGTTGGCTACCAGAGGCAGTCAGTTGACCAATACATTCGGTGCTTCCCTTCCCGAAGAGAATCTGAATGCCGACCGTACGGAAGGTCTTGAATTTACCTTGGGCCATCGGAATAAGATAGGTGAAGTTTCATACGGTATACAAGGAAACTTCAACTTTGCTCGTAGCAAGATGACCCGTCAGGTGCATGGTGAATACGAAAGCAGCTGGGACATATGGAGAGCAGCTTCCGAAGGACGATGGAATGGTATAGGTTGGGGATACACCACAGCTGGCCAGTTCCAGAACTACGACCAGATTTATAATGCGCCCGTACAAAGCGGAGATAGAGGCAATACGATGATTCTGCCGGGTGACTATTATCTGAAAGACGTGAACGGTGACGGCTATATTGACGGCAATGACTTGAAACCCAAATTCTATGGCTTGAATATGCCGGCTATGAACTATGGCGTCACGCTGACAGCCGAATGGAAATACCTCGACTTTATGGCCTTGTTCCAGGGAGCCGCATGCTATTCTATCCAGATACCCGACAACTTGCGTAATTATGCTCCTTGGGAAGGTAACTCATCTGCTTACTTGTATGACAGGTGGCATAGAGAAGATCCGTTCGATGCAAACAGTGCATGGATTCCGGGAAGATTCCCTTCTGCCCGTGTGGCCAATTACAACCCGATGGGTAACAATGCGCAGGAGACGGACCGGAATACGGTGGATGGAAGCTATCTTCGTCTGAAGAGTATAGAAGTTGGTTATACCTTGCCGCAACGCTGGATTACCCATGTGGGCTTGGAGCATCTGCGTGTGTACGTCAATGCGTATAATATCTTCACCTTCTGTGATTCTTATCTGAAGAAAGATTTGAAGTTGGATCCGGAGAAAACAGCCGGACAGGATAATCGTATGATGAACTATCCTTTGTCTTCTTCAATTAACTTCGGTGTAAATGTCAGCTTCTAATATTAAAACACATTGGATATGAAAAATATAAAATATTATTTGATAATAGGTCTTTCGGCTGTATTTACGTCATGTACGGGCTTGCTGGACATTGAACCTAATAATAAGTTGACTCCTAATGAATTGTTCAACAATCCTAATGGAGCAAAAGCCTTTATGGCAACTATCTATCGCGACTTGCCCATCGAGGACTATATGTTCATGCCGGGCACCAGCGGCGAAGGCGGTTTTAATAACCCGACGGGAAACATCGGTCTGCTGTGGTATGCCAATATCTGTGAAGAAGCCGTTCAAAGCCAGTGGGGTGAACAATCTCCGGGCTACGTTATCCGTGCAGATTACTTTAATCATGGATATGCAACGCTTCGTAACATCAACTTGCTGAAAAGCATCATCCCTACACTGGATATCCGCGATAGCGAGAAGAAAGAATTGGAGGGAGAGGCTGCATTCATGACTGCCTACGTATATTTCTACCTGGCTGAGAAATTTGGCGGTGTTCCTCTAATTAAGGAATTGCAGGAGTATGATCCGGCTAACCCGGGTGCTCTGGTCGTTCCGCGCAGCACAGAGTTCGATACATGGGATTATGTAATGCAGCAATGCGATCTTGCCGCAGCACAACTTCCGGCAGATCGTTCGGACAGACGGGCAACTAAATGGGCGGCGTTGGCTTTGAAATCACGTGCAGCTCTGTATGCCGCTTCCATTGCAAAGTTTGGCGAACTGGCACCGATGGAAGGAGAGGCTGTGACGAAGGGGCTTGCCGGAATGAAGCCCAGTGACGCAGCTCACTTCTATCAGCATTGTATTGATGCCTCCTGGGCCATCATGACCGAATCGAACCACAAACTGTATAAGCCCAATCCCGCTAACCCGAAAGAAGCGGAAGAGAACTATCGCAGTATCTTCATTAACCCGAATCAGGCGGATGGAGAAGCTATCTTTATTAAAGGTATTGTGAAAGAGGGCTCTGATTTTGCCAGCAGTCTGAACTACTTTATTGAACCTTATCAGACACAGGGCCAAGGCAAAATGTCTCCTGCCCTTAATCTGGTAGATGCTTACGAGGATTATACCGACCTTCCGGGTGTCCGCTCGGATGCTAAAGTAAGAACGCGCATCAACGACAACTTCTCCAATGCCGGTTTTGATAATGGCTATAATGACTACATCAAAGTGAACAAAGATACTCCTTATGACTTGTTCAACGGAGTTGCCTATGGTGATGAGAAGAAAGCGAAAGATGCCCGCTTATGGGCTTCTATCATCCTTCCCGGTACGGAATGGAAAGGTACTAAGATTGTGATGCAAGGTGGTGTGATTGAACCGGACGGAACAGAATTGTATCGTGTGCCGACCACAGTAACCGGAAAGGACGGGAATACTTACTACTCCCTGGGAGGTGAGAAACATCAGGTTTCAGGTTTCTGGCCGGGCGACGGTACTCATTCTATGTCGGGCTTCCTGATGAGGAAGATGATTAGCGAAAGTATGCCTGCACAATATCATAAAACCACGTTGGACTACATCGTATTCCGCTATGCAGAAGTTCTGCTGAACTATGCAGAAGCTGTTGCCGAAAGCGGATTGGGAGATAGGGCAGCAGCCGCTAAAGCATTGAATGATGTTCGTAAGAGAGCCGCGCATACGAACGAAATTGACTTGACGAGAGAGAACGTGAGAAACGAACGCTTCGTGGAACTTGCTTTCGAGAATATCCGTATATGGGATTTGCGTCGTTGGAGAGTGCTGCACACAAAAATGAACAATTTCTCTCATGACATCCTGGTTCCGATGCTGGACTTGCGCGATAATGACCCTTCTATGATCTTTGTGCGTAAAACCACTATGGGAGCAAGCTTGAACGGTCCTAATAATTATTCTATCTCCGAATATTACGAAGATGTGCCGCGCAATGCAATTAATCAAATGATTCAGAACCCTTAACCTTTTTAATTAGTACAGAATATGGGAAAGATAAAATACATAATAGCCGGAATCGGTGCAGCATTCATAATGGGAAGCTGCGAACTTGATAATTTTGATGGCCCGGATGCACAAGTCTATGGTGCGGTTATCGATGCGGAAACAGATGAACTGATTCAGCAGGAAATCGGTACGAGCGGCGATGCAGCCACTGTGCAGGTCATAGAGTATGGTTATGCCATTCGCAAAGTGCAGCAATGGAAGCTGATGGTGAGCGGAGAGTACAGAAACAACTTGGTTTTCTCCGGTACGTATGATGTCATTATGAATAACGGAAACTTCGTGAAACTGGATACGATTAAAGGATATCGGTTCCACAAAGGAGAGAACAAACTCGACTTCAGAGTGATTCCGAACATCCGTATCAAAGAGGCAGTTGTGAAGAAAGAGAATGATGCTATTGTAGCCACCTTCAAATTGCAATATGGACACCAGGTAGGTAAAGCCGAGAAGGTTGCTCTGTTTGCCCAGTCGGACAAGAATCCATCCAACTCTTTCAACCTGGCACGCATAGAGACTAATGTCGAAGGAGATGATATCAACTTTGAGAACAATAGCCGGAACGCCAATAAAGTATTTACCTTGACTCTGGACTTGAACTCTGATGAAGGCAAGAAGCTGAAAGCCGGACAGAAGTACTTCTTCCGTATCGGTGCTTTGCCGAAAGACTTGGGTGAAGGTATACAAGCCAAGTATAACTACTCTTCGGTATTCGAAGTACAGTTATAGTTCATAAATCGGATAACATTTTCAATAGGAGTTTTTTCAAAGCGTCTCTTCTCTCCCTTGTAGAGGGAAGAGACCTTTTTTTATCAATTTAGACTATGAAATTTATTATATGTTTCTTGCTGCTCCTCGGCGGATTGAAAGCAACGGGCAGCGTACCCGTCGATTCTTTGGAATTCTCGGAGACTGCTGAGGTTATTTCGGATAAAGAGAAATATTATATGCCCGAGATGCAGAACAAACCCGAGAGGTATTGGGCTTGTACAGGGGTGATCTCTGTGAATACCCGTAACAGTGTGAACGAAGCAGACAAAATGCGTGGTTTACAATATCATTTGCTGTGCCAGTCTTTGGCTGGTTTGGCCAATCGTGCCGTAGAAGAAGGCAAAAGTAAGATAGCTGTTTGGCTGTACGATCATGGCAGGAAAGAGTCTTATGAACTTTCCGAACAAGCACTGGAGGGTATGGGAATTCATAAACAAGGTATGCAGAACGGACTTGAACTGGCTTGCAACAACTACGCTCCATCCAATGGTATAGCTGTCCAATTGAAAAACTTGTTCGATGGCTATGTGCTGACTGACGTGAAGAACAATCCGGAGAGTGCCGTTGTGGCTGCTGTAGCTTCCCATGTTTATAATGCCATTATTGTAGATGTGCGCGATAGGGATTACTATGAAGCCGCAGGCTATACTATGAAATACGATGCTACGGCAAAAAGTACGGCCGATGCTTGGGCGGAGTTTAAGGACAAGTGCAGCAACGAAGCACTGGTCATCATGCCCGCCTTGACGGGAGAACTGCGCGAGTTTGCCATTAAGAATCGTCTGTTTGTCCTCAATCTGAATAAAAGTCCCCAATCTGCTGTTCGGGGCAAGAACACCCAACTGCTGAAGGAGATACTGGCATGGCTGAAGCCCAATGCACCTGTATTCGGCTGGGAGCAGAATGTGGGCGAAGATGAGTTTGTGGGCCCTGTATCCGAGAGTGGACATCCTATGGTGCCTTGCGATTGGAGCTATAACCACTCCCTTACTTCTTTACTCTATACGGAACGGCAGGAATCGGCTTTGGCAAAAGTCATCGATCCCCGGTCCTTGAACTTCAGCGAGAAGAAGAACTATGTTTCCTTCTTTCTTTCCGATGGCGACAACATACAGTGGATGATGCAGAACTTTGCTTCCGATTATTATAATGTGCCCGAAGCAGACGAAGTCAGCATGACCTACGGGATTCCAGTGTCTACACTTGCCATGATGGCTCCTGCCTGGCTGAAGTCCTTGATGAACCGACAGCCCCGGAACTGCTCTGTAATGGAGACGCTGGGAGGCGGCTACTATTATGTAGATACATATAGCCGCAACGGGCATCGCAAAGAAAACCTGAATGTGGCAGCCGAACGTCTGGCAGCCCATATGCGCCAGCATCGTATCAAGCTGCTGGGAGTGATAGCTATGGATGTAAAGTCGGATGCAGCCAAGGAGGCTTTCCAGGCTTATGCAGATGCCAACGACCAGTTGGAAGGCATCATCGCTTTGCAATATTCCCCCTACGCCGGAGGTGAAGGCGAAGTGTTTTGGGTGACGAATAAGGCAGGGTATGACATTCCCGTCATCACTACGAAGTACTCCATTTGGGACAGAGTACACGAGCGTGAAGGGCTTCCGGAAGTCATTGCCTCCAAACTGAAGGCCGGAGCGCAGGAAGAAAGCTTCTCAGCAGTGTGTGTACATGCCTGGAGTCATTTCAGAGGAATAAAAGGAGCCGGTGCCGCCAAGATGTGTGCCGATCTGCTCGATGAGCGCTTTCGGGTGGTGAATATGCAGGAGCTGGTGTGGCGCTTGCGTATGAGTCAGCGCCCCGAACAGACACAAGAGTATTTAAATAAAGCCTATTAAGGAGAATACTCCGATAACAACCTCATTTATTATCATGAAATATTAAACTAATTCTTATGAGAAGATTAATTTGCTTCATTACAACCTGCCTTCTGCTTGCTTCGTGCGGGCAGAAGACACGCGACTCGCAGACTTCCTTGACGTCTTTGGTGAATCCGCTTATGGGGACTGCTTCCACTTTTCAGTTTTCACATGGCAATACTTATCCTGCAGTGGCTGTGCCGTGGGGAATGAACTTCTGGAGTCCGCAGACGGGCGAGAACGGAAGTGGCTGGATGTATATGTATACCGACAGCCTGATAAGAGGTTTCCGGCAGACACACCAGCCCAGTCCCTGGATCAACGATTACGGCACATTCTCCATCATGCCGTTGCTGGGGGAGTTGAAGCTGGATAACAAAGAGCGCGGCGTCAGCTTCAGGCACGAAAACGAGCTTGCGGCGCCGGATTGCTATCGGGTACAGTTCGACAACGGTGTAAGTACGGCCTTGGCGGCTACCTCGCGCGGTGCAGTATTCGAAGTGACTTATCCTTCGGAAGAGGGACAATACATCGTTGTCGATGCTTACCAGCATGGTGGTAACGTAGTCGTAGACAAAGAACAGAACCGCATCTACGGCACAACACGCTACAACAACGGTGGAGTGCCCGATAACTTCGGCAACTACTTCCTTGTCGAGTTCGACAAACCCATCGTAGAAGCCGGAACGGACGACAATGCCTGTGCCTATGTGCGCTTTCAGATCAAGGCAGGCGAGAAACTGACCATCCGCACCGCTTCCTCTTTCATCAGTCATGAACAGGCAAGCCTGAACTTCAGCCGCGAGGTAGAAGGGCGCTCGCTGGACGTGGTTGCAGCAGATGCCCGCAAGACATGGAACGAGCAAATGGGACGCATCCGGGTAGAAGGCGGAACGGAAGAACAACAAAGAACCTTCTACTCATGCCTTTATCGTACACTGCTCTTCCCGCGCGAATTCTATGAGTTCGACAAGGCGGGAGATCCCGTCTATTACAGCCCCTACGACGGACAACTCCACCGTGGATATATGTATACCGACAATGGCTTCTGGGATACCTTCCGTGCTGTGCATCCTTTGTTCACCCTGGTATATCCCGAAGTGAGCGGACGCATCATGCAGTCCATCGTCAATGCATATAACGAAAGCGGCTTCATGCCCGAGTGGGCAAGTCCGGGGCATCGCGGCTGCATGATTGGCAACAATTCTATCTCCCTGCTGACTGATGCCTGGATGAAAGGTATACGTACCTTCGACAAGGACAAAGCGCTGGAAGCTATGCTGCACCAAACCCAGGCGCGCGACAAGGACATAGCCTCTGTGGGCCGCGACGGATACGCCGAATACGACCGCCTGGGCTATGTGCCCTATCCCGAAGTGCCCGAAGCCACTGCCAAGACACTGGAATATGCCTATGCTGACTGGTGCCTGGCCCGCTTTGCCGAGCAGACGGGTAATCAAGAAGTAGCCGACACCTATTATAAGAAAGCGCAGAATTACCGCAACCTCTATTACCCGGAGAAAGGCTTTATGTGGGCAAAGGATGCGCAGGGCAAGTGGCGCGACCGTTTTGATGCAACCGAGTGGGGAGGCCCCTTCACCGAAGGATGTTCCTGGCACTGGACTTGGAGCGTATTCCACGACCCGGAAGGCTTGTCTTCCCTGTTGGGAGGGCACGAGCAGATGGCGGAACGGCTCGATTCTATGTTCGCAGCCCCCAATACCTTCAATTATGGCACGTATGGTTTCGTCATTCATGAGATAGCCGAGATGGTTGCTCTGAACATGGGGCAATATGCTCACGGTAATCAGCCTGTGCAACACGCCATCTACCTATATAATTATGTAGGCCAGCCCTGGAAAGCGCAATTCCACACCCGCAACATACTGAACAAACTCTATAACCCGGGCCCCGAAGGTTACTGTGGCGATGAAGACAATGGTCAGACTTCTGCCTGGTATGTGTTTACGGCACTCGGTTTCTATCCCGTATGTCCCGGCGCTTCGGAATACGTACTGGGCAGCCCGCTATTCTCAAAGGCTACTCTCAGCCTTCCCGGCGGAAAGACGTTTGTTGTCAATGCAACGGGAGCATCGGATGAGGCTTGCTATATCCGCTCCGCTACCTTGAAGGGCAAGGCTTTCACCCGAAACTATCTGAAGCATGAGGATCTGTTGCAAGGCGGCGAGCTTCGCCTGCTGATGGACAGCGTGCCTAACAAAGAACGGGGAATAAATCGGGAAGACTTCCCATACTCGTACAGCAAATAGTCCTTACCCTGCGGGGAGACTTCCTTTATTCCGCAGGAGTACTTTCTTTACTCCATAGTGTAAACGCAGTTACGCTATGGAGTAAATGCGTTTATATTTTCTGAAGAATATCTTTTTTCTTCATTTTTTTTGTTCGATCGCTTGTTTATATCAAAAGAATGTCTACATTTGCAGTGTACTATTGTACTAATACACATGAATAATAAGATATTTAAATCATCCAAGCGTATGTTACAAGTAAAAAACATTTCATTTAGCTATCGTAGGGGCAAGAAAGAAGTCCTGAACGATTTCTCACTTTCGCTGGAAGGTGGCAGAGTATACGGGCTTCTGGGAAAGAATGGAGCCGGTAAATCCACACTGCTTTACCTGATGAGCGGTCTGCTCACTCCCAAGCATGGGAAAGTAATGTATCATGATACCGATGTACAGCGTCGGTTACCTATCACGTTGCAGGACATGTTCCTGGTTCCTGAAGAATTTGAATTGCCGGCCATTTCCCTGATAAGCTATGTGGAACTGAACAGTAAGTTCTATCCCCGCTTCAGCAAGGAAGATATGGTGAAATACCTGCATTTCTTCGAGATGGATCTGGACGCCGATCTGGGCGCTTTGTCTATGGGGCAGAAGAAGAAAGTATTCATGAGCTTTGCTCTCGCCACCAATACTTCATTGCTGCTGATGGACGAACCTACCAATGGACTGGACATCCCGGGAAAGAGCCAGTTCCGCAAATTTATAGCCTCGGGCATGACGGATGACAAAACTATCGTCATCTCCACCCACCAGGTGCGCGACATCGACAAGGTGTTGGACCATGTACTTATAATGGACAATAGCCGCGTATTACTGGATGCATCTACTGCCGACATCTGCCGCCGGTTGCTTTTCGTTGAGAGCGATGACCGCGAGCTTGCCATGACGGCACTCTATACACTTCCGTCCGTGCAGGGCAACTTCCTGATGTTGCCCAACAAGGCGGACGAAGAATCGGAAATCAATCTCGAACTGCTGTTTGGTGCCACGCTTGCTGCGCCCGATGCGATAGCAGCTATGTTTCACTCTAAAACGAACGAACAATGATACGCGATACTTTTTTTAGTCTGAATCGCTTTGCGAGTGTATGCCGCAAGGAGATGGTAGAGAATTGGAAGACTTATGTCCTCCGTTCGGTGATGGTTTACGGAATACTTGCCATAGCCTTTGTATGGAGGGGATAT
>JAUUPT010000079.1 GCA_030843315.1 Bacteroidaceae bacterium
ACCGCCGAACGGCGCAACTTGGCTGCCAGCGCCTGCGCCTCTTCCGTATTAATGCGGTAGCTCATCCCGCTGACCTGGAGTTTCGGCTGAGCCCGTCTCAGTCCCAACATATATTTATACATCAACACCTTGCGGCATTTGGCATCCAGTTCGTTCCGGCTCAGTTGTCCCGACGCCACAGCATCCGCCAACTCCTGCACGGCATTCCTGGTATTGAATTGCACCAGCGCCATGTCGTTTCCGGCAAGCAAAGCCTTTGTCGTCACCTGCGGCACATCCGACACACCTTTCATATCCAGTGCATCGGTAAACACCAGCCCCTTGAAGCCAAGCTCTTCTTTCAGCAATCCGGTCACCACGTTGTGCGACAATGAAGAGGGTATAGAGTCAGCGGGGTCGAACGCCTGCACTTGCAGATGTCCCACCATGACGCCGCCCAGTCCGGCACGCACCATTTCTTTGAAGGGATACAGTTCCACACTGTCCAGCCGGGCACGGTCGTAGTGCAGCACCGGCAGTCCCTTATGCGAATCTACATCCGTATCTCCATGCCCGGGAAAGTGCTTGCACACGGAAAGTATGCCGCCGCTTTCCAATCCGCGGCTATACGCCACCACCTTCGCCGCCACCTTCTGCGGGTTCTCGCCGAAGGAACGCACGTGTATCACAGGATTCAGCGGATTGGTATTGACATCCGCATCGGGCGCAAAATTGACGTGTACGCCCAGTTCGCGGAACTGGCGCGCCACTTCGCGGCCATATTCCTCTATCAGACTATTGTCCCCGATGCAACCCAGAGCGGCATTGCGGGGATAGTTCGGAGTACCCTTCAGGCGCATGGACAAGCCCCATTCGCCGTCGAACGTTATCATAACGGGAATCTTGGACGACTTCTGAGCAAGATTTGTCAGTATCGCTTGTTCCTCCGCAGTTCCTTCGGAAAACAGCAAGCCGCCTACCTTATATTTCTTTACCAGCTCGCGTATCTGCTTCTTGGTAGCCTTGTCCGCCCTGGCGGGAATGGTGGCCACTACGAGCTGGCCTATTTTTTCATCCAGGCTCATGCCCGAGAATACGGAATCTACCCATTGCCGGCAGCGGGTATCGTCTGCCGAAGGCAGAAACGGGGCTGCCCCCGTCTGGGCACGAAGCGAAGAAACTCCTAAAATGAATGCTGTGAGACACCAAAGGAGTGTGTACTTTCTCATAATAAAATGTTGTTTAGAGGATGATTATGTGTTATTTTCCGGTGAGTGTAAGTACCATTTCTCCTACATAGATACCACTCTTGCCGGTGTGCAGAACGGGCACTTCTTTTCCGTCGGCATTCATGCCCATCATCGGTTTCTCCATAAAAGTATGCGAGTGCCCGCCCAGAATGACGTCGATATTACGAGTCTTACCCACCAGGAGTTCATCGGAAGGATCGTTCGGCTTGGAACTGCGGATGCCCAGATGCGACAGGCAGATGACGACATCGCAACCTTCTTTCTCTTTCAAGAGGTCGGCCATCTCCTGGGCAACGGTTATCGGGTCATTGTAGACCACGCCTTCGCACTTGCTGGCCTGCACCAGTCCCTCCATCTTGGGAGCAAGTCCGAAGATACCGATTTTCACCCCTTCGCGTTTCAGCACAATATAGGGTTTCACCAGTCCTTCGAGCACCGTCCCCGTGACGTCGTAGTTGGAGCAGACCACAGGGAACGTAGCCATGCGGAACAGGCGGGCCATATTGTCGAGCCCGAAGTCGAACTCATGGTTGCCGATTGTCATGGCATCGTACCCCATCAGATTCATCATCTTGATTTCCAGTTCTCCCTGAAAGAGATTATAATAAGGTGTACCCTGTGAGATATCTCCACAATCCAGCAACAGCACCTCAGGATGTTTGGCACGATATTGCTTCACGAAAGTGGCACGGCGCACAACGCCGCCCATGCCGGCATAAGTGTCGGCAGCATCGGGACTGATAGGTTCTATACGACTATGCATATCACTGGTATGCAGAATGAATAGTTCCTGCGCCGATACTGAAAGAACAAAAAGCAGTAGCACTGCTAAGGAATATATACGTTTCATCGAACTCTGTTTTTTAGATTCTTATTCTTTAATTGTTACCCGTCCTTCCATGCGCGAGGTAATCTTCTTGCCGGCAGCGGTCTGTTGCCTCACATAGTCCATAAACAAGCCGCGCAAAGTGGCACCTTCGGGACATTCCCTTTTGTCTGCCTGCAGGAAAGCGGTCATCCCGTCATTGCCATCCGCCAGATAGTCAATAGTGGCAACGGTGTACACCTGCTCATCTGCCACGGGCTTTCCGCCGATGGTGGCTTGCAACAATTTACCGTCTTTGGATATTTCGAGTTGTATGCCGCTCACTCCCTCGCCGCCTCTCACAGCAATGTTCTCGAACAGATGCTTCATGGCAGAGCCTTTCATCACGAGCACGCAAAGCGAGTTCTCGAAAGGCAGGATTTCATAAATATTCTCCGTAGTGATAGGGCCTTCCGTCAATACATTGCGGATGCCGCCCACATTGACCAGCCCCATATCGGCAGGCTTTCCATGCACCCCGGCAGCGGCCTCGCGCAGCACGTCCGCCACCAGATTAGACAAAAGGCTTTCGGGTCTGTACCGGTCCATCGACATTTCGGCAGTACCCACCACGCTATACATCACGCTATCTATTTTAGCCTTGTAAGGAGCAAGCAGGGCTACTGCTTCTGCATCCGGCGTTGCATTCCAGGTAGAGTCCATCGGGATCCGGTCTCCTTCGGCTTTAACTACCTCGTAGGAAGAATGGCAAGACGCCAGCAGGAACGCTAACGCCACGAATGTCCCGGAAAGGAGCTTGAAAGTTTGTCTCTTCATGTTTATCCAGTTTTTAAATTGCTACAAATATACTTTTCTTTTGCGATTGTGCCATAGAATCTCCCTGCAAAATTCATCACAACAGGGTTCATCGCATTCATCGGCTTGCAACAAAGACTTTGCAGCAGGGCGATAGCGGGTGAAGGCAAAACGCTTTTCTGCCTCCTTCACTGCTTTCAGCTTTCACTTTGTACCGTCCTGACTATAGTTGGCTGCAAGCAGAAACTCCCTTGCTTACCGACCGGAACTCCCTTGCCTTTCATCTGAAACACTATTCCCTTTGATGCACAAGATGCCATCTTGTGTAGCATAAGATGCCATCTTGTGCAACATAAGATGCCATCTTGTGCATCGAAACAATAAGGCTTCCGGATGAAAGGCAAGGGAGATACAGTTGAAAGGACGGTATGTTCCGAACGACAGCAATTAAGAGGAAAGGGTGAAAGCAACACTACTGATAAAGTTAGGAAAGGGTGTGTCTAAAACTCTGTGAGCCTCTGCGTCCTCTATGGTGAATAAAAAAAGATTCAAAGCGCTTGTGTATCTGACAAATAATTCGTTCCTTTGCACCGCTTTCGCGCAATCGCTGTCAGGACAATAGAGAGAAGCCTGGTATGTTGCGTTGTAACGATCAAACAATTTAATAAAAAGAACAATGGATTTAATTAAAATTGCAGAAGAAGCATTTGCTACCGGAAAGCAGCACCCGAACTTCAAAGCAGGTGACACAGTGACAGTAGCATATCGTATTGTCGAAGGTAACAAAGAGCGTGTACAGCTGTACCGTGGCGTTGTTATCAAGATTGCCGGACATGGAGAGAAGAAACGTTTTACAGTACGTAAAATGTCAGGAACCATCGGCGTTGAACGTATTTTCCCCATCGAGTCACCGGCTATCGATAGCATCGAGGTGAACAAGGTAGGTAAGGTTCGTCGCGCTAAGTTGTACTACCTGCGTGCTCTTACCGGTAAGAAAGCAAGAATTAAAGAAAAAAGAGTTAACGGTTAATACCGCACTCCTATTTCGAAATAAAAAAGGGAGACTGACAGTGTCGGTTTCCCTTTTTTATTTCGAATAAGATATTATCCCCTTGCACTTCAAAGAGTGCAAGGGGATAATTATTTCTTTCTACTGAACTGCAAAGAGTTCGTTATCTCTTGAAAGCCCTGAAAGAATGAGGTTTGATAGTCATTCCAAAGGCATTCTTTTCCTTTGCATCTCTCAGCCAGATACGTGCATCGGGCGTCTTCTCTCCCTTGATGGTTTCGTTGGTGATGAGGTCGGTGATGGTACCGGTGGTAGCATCCATAACGACTTTCACATTGACAGGTTCGTCAGAGAAGGACTCTACGATAAAGGTATTGTTGTCGTATACAAAAAGGCTGACGTTGGCAGGACCTTCCAGGCGAACAGGAACATCGGGACTGGCTACGGCACGCACTCTGTTCAGCACGCCGGCGGGCAGGCGGTACAGTCCGGCAAATGAATCGGGGATGGTCAGCACCCATACGGAACCGTCTTCATAACGGGCCTGCATCAACATCGTCCAGCCGGTAACACCGTCGTCGATAGCCGGGATGTCTTCCCAAGCATCATTGGTATTATAGTACACCTGGGGAATGAAGATGTTTTTGTCCGACTTGCCAAAGTGACCGAAGTCATTCACAAAGCCCTTATTGTCGTTGATTCGCAGTTCGACGATGTCGCCCAGTTCCTTCTGGATTACTTTCAGCAATCCGGTAGTGATGATGACACTGTTCTTCTCTTTCAGATGTCTCTTGATTTTGGAAACCAGATTCTTATCATACGCTGCCTGTTCCGTCAGCAATACCATCTTCGCGCCAAAAGGAAATTCGGGAACCATCTCGATAGGCAAGCCTACCATACCGAGGTAAGTCTGCAAGAAGTCCTCGCCTTCGGAACCGATGGGCTTATAGCTCTTTATGCCTACCGGATTGCCCAACTTGCTGCATACCTTGTTCGCTATATCGTAAGAGAGGCCTGCCAAGGTGGCAAAAGAGGGTGAATCGCCCAGATCCGACCAATTGAGGCTGGTGCCGGTACCTTGCCAGGCACCTTTGAACTGCGTTCCCAACGGACGTTGCAGACTGCTGAACTCAAAGATAGCACACTCGGGTGCCTTGGCAAACAGTGTAAGCCAGATTTGTTCGGCATAGCGGTCGGCATAACGCATTCCACCGGCATCAATCCATCCGCCACCGTTTCTTCCGGGAGCAATGTTCTCGAAGTAACGGAAGATGCTGTAGCCCAGATAGGCTTGCAGGTGCTGGTCGGCATCAGGATTACGGGTTTCGGTACCGGTCCATATTCCGTCGAAGCGTTTTGCCTCTGCGCCCAGGTCAAAGCCGGAAGCCTGGAAGTGTTCGTACCAGTTGGGGTACTTGATGATGAATTTACATTTGGGGTTGATGGCCTTTGCAGGGCCGATAAGCAAGTTGGCAGCCACTTCATTCATCAGCTTGACGCGGAAGTCTGTCCAGGACATGTCTCCCTTTGCTGCGGTGCATTCCGGGCACTTGCAGGTATTGAAGAAGAAGTCGTCCAGGATGATTTCATCGAAATGCTTGGCTGTATACTCTGCTATCTTCTTTACTTCTGCCCGGCTTTCGGGATTGGTATAACAGAATGTCTTGAACTTGCCGTCGCCTGCCACCGTATAGGTGATACCTCCGGCTATTTCGACCTTCTTACTCTTAAAGAATTTCTTGGCAGCTATCAACGCAGCTTCCGGGGTATATCTGCCATCCCGGTGCGTCTCGATGTAGACCTTGTCAGGTTTGAAGTCCTTGGTCATTTCTGCCCATACACCTTCCAGCCACTTAGTGTCTGTCATTTTACTAACATCACCCGAGGTGATGTAAATCGAGGCTTTAAAGCCATTGTAATTCTGTGCACCCACGTATAAGGAGAAGCACAATAAGATAGCAATTACTGCTGCATAACGAATGTTTTTCATAAATGGTACTTTACAGTTTGAAGTTATACAGGCAAATATAATAAAGGTTGTTGGAATAAACGAAGGGAAACATACCGTAGGATACAAACCAACCCGCAAATGAAACGATTGGGAACAGGGCACTACTGCGGACATAAAGAAAAAGGGTGGAAACAGCAGTCAAACTGTTTCCACCCCTTACCTTATATATCAGGTATTTTTCTTTGCTTATTGAATATCTTTCAACTCCCAACCCAATGCACTGGCGCCCAATACGGCAGCATCAGAGTCTTTCAACTCGGAAGCCAGCAATTTGGTCTTGCCCTTGTAGATAGGCAGGATGTTGGCGTCGATAGCTTTCTGAATCGGCTTGAAGATATAGTCTCCTGCTTTTGCCAAACCACCGAAGAGAACAATAGCCTCGGGGCTGGAGAAGGCGATAAAGTCGCACAAAGCCTCGCCCAGGATAGTTCCTGTAAATTCAAAAACATCCTGTGCCAACTTGTCGCCCTTCACTGCTGCATCAAATACATCCTTAGAAGTGATTTCTTCGGCAGGAATAGCGCGCAGCAAACTCGGTTCAGTACTTGCAGTCAGGAACTCGCGTGCAGAACGTGCCACACCCGTAGCCGAGCAGTAAGTTTCCAAACAGCCGTGGCGTCCGCATCCGCAGAGACGACCGTTCTCGCGGCGGATAATGGTATGTCCCAACTCTCCGGCAAAGCCGTCGTGACCATAAACCATCTGACCGTTAATAACGATACCGCTACCTACACCTGTACCCAAAGTAATCATGATGAAATCTTTCATACCGCGCGCTGCGCCGTAAGTCATCTCACCGATACCGGCAGCATTGGCGTCGTTGGTCAATGCAGTAGGAATGCCCAGGCGTTCTTCGAACATGGCAGCCAATGGAATGACTCCCTTCCAGGGAAGGTTCGGAGCAAATTCAATAGTACCGCTATAATAGTTTCCGTTAGGAGCGCCGATACCGATACCTTTTATTTTGTCTACTCCACCGTTGGCAATGATGAGCGGCAACAAGTTTTTACACACTTCGTCTACGTAGACTTCTACCTGTTCGTAAGCACCGGTTTTGATGGAACCACTTGTTACAATAGTGCCACGTGCGTCTACAATACCAAAGACGGTGTTTGTTCCGCCTATGTCAATGCCCACTACATAGGGCTTTTCCATGTTTGAATTCATGATATTACGTTTGTTTAAAGGGTTAGTTAATTATGTTAGTGGTTACAAAAATCACAAAGAAAAACGACATAACAAAATCTTTTTTTAAAAAACTTTGTGGTATTTGCAACTTTTCGTAACATTGTTGCGTCTAATAGTGAAAATTGATAAGGAACAAAGCAATAAACAGGGAAATCGTGATACAACTTAAAGACATTAACAAGACCTACAACAACGGAGCGCCGCTTCATGTGCTCAAAGGCATCAACCTCGACATTGACAAGGGAGAGTTCGTTTCCATCATGGGAGCATCCGGTTCGGGAAAGTCCACCTTACTTAATATATTAGGTATTCTGGATAATTACGATACCGGAGAGTATTACCTCAACGGCACGCTCATCAAGAACCTCAGCGAGACGAAGGCAGCCGAGTACCGCAACCGCATGATCGGCTTCATCTTCCAGTCCTTCAACCTGATTTCATTCAAGAATGCAGTGGAGAACGTAGCCCTTCCCCTCTTTTACCAGGGAGTGAGCCGGCGGAAGCGCAATGCGCTGGCAATGGAATACCTCGACCGCCTGGGACTGAAAGACTGGGCACACCACATGCCGAACGAAATGTCCGGCGGCCAGAAGCAGCGTGTAGCCATCGCCCGCGCCCTTATCACCCAACCGCAGATTATCCTTGCCGACGAACCTACCGGTGCGTTGGACAGTAAAACCTCCGTGGAAGTGATGCAGATATTGAAAGACCTGCACAAGTCGGGTATGACCATCATCGTGGTGACCCACGAGAGCGGCGTTGCCAACCAGACGGACAAGATTATCCACATCAAGGACGGCATTATAGGCAGCATTGAAGAAAACCTGAGTCACGACGCTTCGCCATTCGGCAAAGACGGAATCATGAAATAAAAGAAAGAGTATGATAGACCTTTGGCAAGAAATATTCGCCACCATCAGGCGCAACAAGATGCGTACCGCCCTTACGGGCTTTGCCGTGGCATGGGGCATCTTCATCCTTATCTTTCTGCTGGGAGCCGGTAACGGAATAATGAATGCGCAGAACGATCAGATGTCTTCGCTCGCCATGAACTCCATACGCGTATCGGGCGGATGGACCAGCAAGCCCTACGACGGGCTGAAACAAGGACGAAGAATACAGCTGAACAACAAAGACATCGATATTACCCAAACCATGAAGGACCACGTGGAAAGCGTGGGAGCCGTAATACGCCAGAGCAGTATGGTCATCAGCTACGGCAACGAATACGTCAACGAAATGCTGATAGGGGTACATCCCAACTATATAGAGATAGAACGTCCCAAGTTAGTCAAGGGCCGCTTCATCAACGAACTGGACATCCAGGAGAAACGAAAAGTAGCCGTCATCAACGAACGCTCAGTGAAGTCGCTCTTTAAGCACGGAACCACACCTCTGGGAAAGATGCTGAACATGGGCGGCGTAATGTTCCAGGTGGTAGGTATATATAAGGATAAAGGGAACACCGGCGGACAAGACGTATACATTCCTTTCAGCACGCTGCAACTGGTATATAACAAAGGCGACAAGTTGAACAACATCCTTATGACCATCAAGGACTTGAACACCGTAGAAGAGAACGAAGCCTTCGAAGCGGACTACCGGGCTGCCATCGGCGCCCACCAGCGGTTTGACAAAACCGACGATGGAGCCATCTGGCTATGGAACCGCTTCACCCAAATGCTGCAAATGAACAAAGGTAGCGGCTATATGCGGACTGCCATCTGGATTATCGGCCTCTTTACCCTGCTGAGCGGCATTGTAGGCGTATCGAACATTATGCTGATTACAGTAAAGGAACGAACCCGTGAATTTGGTATACGCAAAGCATTGGGAGCTCGTCCCTGGTCTATATTGAAACTTGTCATCGTGGAAAGTGTGGTTATCACCGCCTTCTTCGGCTACCTGGGAATGGTGGCAGGTATCGGCGCTACGGAATATATGGATATGGTGTCGGGAAAGCAAGTTATGGACATCGGCGTAGATCAGGCAACCATGTTCCTGAACCCCACGGTAGACTTGGGCATAGCCATCCGCGCCACACTGACCTTGATAATAGCAGGCACGCTGGCAGGACTGTTCCCCGCACTGAAAGCCGTAAGGACACGCCCGATAGAAGCACTGCGGGCAGACTAAAGGCAGGTACTAACAACTATAGAATTACAGAAGATTATGAAATTCGACTTAGATACATTCAACGAAATCCTGACGACCATCACACGCAACAAGACGCGCAGCTTGCTGACGGCCTTCGGCGTATTCTGGGGCATCTTCATGCTGGTGACCCTGATGGGCGGCGGCAATGGCTTCAAAGGATTGATGAGCAGCACCTTCGAGGGTTTTGCACAGAACTCGGCATTCATTTGGCCGCAGAAGACCGGCGAAGCGTACAAAGGTTTCCGCAAAGGCAGATGGTGGAGCTTGGATCAGGCAGATATAGAGCGGGTACGCAAGATAGAAGGGGTAGGCGTCGTGACCTGCCAACAGAGCCGGTGGGGCGAAACCATCGTCTATCAAGACAAAAAGAGTTCGGACGCCGTTGTCAAAGGGCTTTATCCCGACTATACTCATATAGAAGAGCAGAAAGTGAAGTACGGACGTTTCATTAATGATATTGACATATTAGAGAAACGCAAGGTGTGCTTCATTGGCAAAAAGATTAGCGAAGACCTGTTCGGCAAGGACATCAACCCTTGCGGGAAGTTCGTAAAAGCGGGCAGCATCTACTACCAAGTCATTGGCGTGTCAGGTGACACTGGCGGAAACATACAAATTAACGGTAGTGCGGACGAGACTATCAGTATTCCCTTCACCACCTATGCCGCAGCCTACAACATAGGAGACGACATCGGCCTGATGTGTTTCACCATGAAGCCGGGCTACAAGGTGACGGAACGCCAACCCTACATAGAGAGTGTCATCAAGCAGCACCACATGATACATCCGGACGACAACCAAGCCATCTCGATGCTGAATGCGGAAGCGATGTTCTCAATGGTCGATGGGCTTTTCAGGAGCATCAACATACTGGTATGGATGATTGGCCTGGGTACCTTGATAAGCGGTGTCATCGGTGTATCGAACATCATGATGGTGACCGTAAAGGAACGTACCACCGAGATAGGCATCCGGCGCGCCATAGGTGCCACACCGCGCACTATTATGGAACAAATACTCACCGAAAGTATGGTACTGACGCTGATTGCCGGCATGGCGGGCATCTCGTTCTCCGTATTCCTGCTGCAAATGATGGATATGGGTATGGAAAGTTCCGGGAATCCTGCCAACTTCCAGGTAAGTTTCGGAATGGCAGTAGGCGCTGCCCTGATGGTGATGGCACTGGGCGTAACTGCCGGGATTGCACCTGCCTACCGCGCTATGGCTATCAAACCGATTGAGGCGATAAGGGATGAGTGATAGCGTGGTAATGTGCTAATGTGGTAATATGCCAATGTGCTAATGAGAAACAAAGAAAGTAGAAATAAATAATAATACAATAATAAGATGAAAACGAAAAAGTATCTGAAAATCGCATTACTGGTAGTAGTAGCTGCCATCTTTATCTGGACGTTTGTATTCCTGTACCAAAAGTCCCAACCCAAAGCAACGGTATACGAAACCATCGTTCCCGAAGTGACAGACCTCGAAAGGACTACCGTAGCTACCGGTAAGGTAGAGCCAAGAGATGAAGTTCTTATCAAGCCGCAGATTTCCGGTATCATTTCCGAAGTATATAAAGAAGCCGGACAAAGTGTGAAGCAAGGTGAGGTACTTGCCAAAGTGAAGGTGATTCCCGAACTGGGACAACTGAACTCGGCAGAGAGCCGCGTGCGACTGGCAGAGATCAACACCACACAAGCCGAGACGGACTTTGCCCGCATTGAAAAGCTGTATAAAGACAAACTGATCAGCGCCGAAGAGTACGAGAAAGGTGAAGTATCCATAAAGCAAGCCCGCGAAGAATTGCAGGCAGCCAAGGACAACCTGGAAATCATCAAAGAAGGTATCACCAAGAACAGCGCCTCATTCAGTAGCACGCTGATTCGTTCTACCATCGACGGACTGATTCTGGACGTGCCTATCAAAGTGGGTAACTCGGTTATCATGAGCAACACCTTCAACGACGGAACCACGATTGCCACCATTGCCAATATGAACGACCTGATCTTCCGCGGCAACATCGACGAAACGGAAGTGGGACGTGTACACGAAGGAATGCCGGTGAAACTGACCATCGGTGCTTTGCAGAATCTTTCATTCAATGCCGTACTGGAGTACATTTCTCCGAAGGGCGTAGAAGAAAACGGCGCCAACCAGTTCGAGATAAAAGCCGCCGTAGCAGCACCGGACAGTGTACAGATCCGTTCGGGCTACTCAGCCAATGCGGAAATCGTACTGGAACGTGCCACCAAGACGCTGGCTTTGCCGGAAAGCACTGTTGAATTCAGCAACGACAGTACCTTTGTTTATGTTCTGACGGACAGCATACCGGAGCAGAAATTCGACCGCAGACCGATTCAGGTAGGCATGAGCGACGGTATCAAGATTGCCATCAAGAGTGGAGTCAATGCCGGCGACAAGATTCGCGGTGCTTTGAAAGACTAATCAAGATGTTTCAGAAACCAGCTTTAAATAGATAATATAACATGAATAAAAAAATATTCTTATACCTCGCTATATTGGGCTGCGCTTCGGCACAAGCCCAGGAGCGCTGGACGTTGCGCCAGTGCATAGACCATGCCATCGAGCACAACATCAGCATACGCCAGACCGCCAACTCTGCCGAGCAGAGCGCCGTAGACGTGAACACCGCCAAGTGGGCACGTCTGCCGAACCTGAACGGCAGTGCCGGACAAAGCTGGAACTGGGGACGTACGCAGACCGCCATCAAGAACGAAGATACGGGCGACTACTCTACGGTATACGTCAACACCAGCAGCCACGGCACCAATATGTCGCTGAACACCAGTATCCCGATCTTTACCGGTTTGGAAATCCCCAACCAGTATGCACTGGCCAAGCTGAACCTGAAAGCCGCGATTGCCGACCTGGAGAAAGCCAAAGAAGACATTTCCATCAACATAGCCTCTGCCTATCTGCAAGTACTGTTCAACGAGGAACTTTATGGAGTGGCATTGGGACAGGTAGAACTGAGCAAAGAGCAATACAACCGTATCAGCCGTCTGGCAGAACTGGGGAAAGCCTCTCCGGCAGAACTGGCGGAAGCCAAGTCGCGCGTGGCACAAGACGAAATGAACGTAGTGCAGACCAACAACAATTATAAATTGGCTCTGCTCGACCTCAGCCAACTCATCGAATTGGAGACACCGGAAGGTTTCGATCTGGAATCTCCGGCAGTCAATCTGGACTTGATGCCCCTGACTCCGCCGGACGAAATATTCCAAACAGCACTGGGCAGCAAACCTTCTATCCAGGCAGCACAATTCCGCCTGGAAGGCAGTAACCACAACATCCGCATCGCCCAGAGCAACTTCTATCCGCAACTGAGCCTGAATGGTAGCCTCGGTACGAACTACTACTCTACCATCAACCGCACCTTCAGCCAGCAGATGAGCGACAACTTCAGCAAATACGTAGGTCTCAATCTCAGTGTACCTATCTTCAACCGCCTGGCCACCCGCAACCGGGTGCGCACAGCACGCCTGCAACGCGAGAACTACGCATTGCAACTGGACAATGCCAAAAAGACGCTCTACAAAGAGATTCAGCAGGCATGGTACAATGCCACCGCCGCCGAAAGCAAGTACACCAGCAGTCACACTGCCGCCCTTGCCAGCGAAGAATCGTTCAGACTGATGAGTGAGAAGTATGAGAACGGGAAAGCCAACGCAGTGGAATACAACGAAGCGAAACAGAACTTGATGAAAGCCCAGTCGGATGAACTGCAAGCTAAATATGACTATCTGTTCCGCACCAAGATATTGGACTTCTATAAAGGAGAACCTATTGAATAAAGGGGCATAGCGTCCCCGCAAGATTGCTTTGCAACAGGTATAATTTAGTTGTTGTGTTTGATTTCTCCCCTCTTTTGCTGTTCAAGGCAGAAGAGGGGAGTTCTGTTTTTACCACTTGATAAGTTCCCGGTTTTCCTTACAGTTTCCTTGTTCTCTCTGAAGAACGAAAAGAGTTGTTAGTGGTAGAGCTTTTCTTCTCCTTGTTATCCGTACTTACTCTGGTACGGCCGGAGCTTTTATTGGTATCTTTAGTTTTTGTGTTCTCCTTTTTCACACTCTCGCGGCGAGTACTGCTATTGGTAGAGCTACTACGACGGGTGTTGCTGCTGCTACGGACATTAGTACTGTTACTATTACTACTGCTACTGCTGCGAACATTGTTGCTACTGCTGCGTCTTGTAGTGACCACATCCTTTTTCCCTGCCGGGCGGACACTTGAATTGGGACGTATAGTGACCGAACCGAAATCGGAGCGACGCGTCGTGTGGTACGTTTTATTATCCCGTATGCGATAAGCACCGCTGTAATTAGGATGATGATAACGACCGCGATAATAGCTTACATTATTATAATGGGTACGGTAATGCCCTCCGCTATACGTGCGATAGTGATATGGACGCGGGAAGTAGAAATGGTTGTGATTGGTATAGGTAATGTAAACCCTGAAAGACCAGCGCCCGCCACTGACATAAACCGGACGGTAGAAGTAGGCAGCCTGCATGAAGCGCCCGTATTGCTGATTGCTCAACACCCAACGGAGATCATCATTGCGTACATCCAGATAATCATAGTAGCGGTTTAAAGCCCACTCCTCACCACGAAGTACGTCGTCCATCAGGTAGCGTATGCCGGAAATAAAGTCATAGTTGATTTCGTACACATCATTATACTGCTCTGTATTGAGCTTCAGTTCATAGGCCATCTTGTCCGTGAGGAAGAGAGTTTCTTTGCGGACTTTACTGTTGCTCATCGCCGCACTGCAAACAGCAGTACTCATCATAGCGACTATAAATATAAATAAGATTCGTTTCATAATAGCGATTTTTACAAGTTCATACTAAATATGTCTATTCTTCTGTGAGAACAAAAATAGGGGAATGATTTCCCCTATCCACTTGTTTCTCTCTATTCTTGAATAGGGAAAACCCTATTGGTGATTAATCACTATTTCTCCTTCCGTCAGCACCACCAGATGCTTCTTGTACAAATCTCCCACAGCTTTCTTGAAAGTCTTCTTGCTGACACCGAAAGTGTCGTAAATCTCTTCTGCCGGACTCTTGTCGTTCAGGGACGTGCGTCCTCCATGCTCGCGGATATATTCCAGCAAGGTGTTCGAGAAATCTTCCACCTTGGCCTGGCCCGGTTTCTGAAGTATCAGGTCTATCTTGCCGTCCTCGCGCACTTGCTTCACATAAGCTTTCAGCGTCATGCCCGTGCGCAGGGGCTGGAATATCTCGCTTTCGTACAGCAAGCCGCTATATTGATTCTCTATAATTGCTTTAAAGCCCAAATCTGTTTTCTGCCAGATAAGGATATCCACTTCCTGTCCCGGCTCATACGTTGCCATTTCTTTGGAGAGATAGCGGTCCACCTTGGCCGAAGCCACAATCCGGTAGCTCTCATCATCCAGATGGGCGTGGACAACGTATGCCTTCCCCACCTGCATCTTCATCTTCTGCTCGCGGAAAGGCACAAAGAGGTCCTTCATCAGCCCCCAGTTCAGGAAAGCGCCGTATTCGTTCACCCACGCCACTTCCAGGCAGGCAAACTGCCCCACCTGCACCAGCGGTGTCAGCGTGGTGGCTACCAGCCGTTCTTCATTATCCAGGTATATAAATACTTCCAAGTCGCCTCCCAGTTCGTAATTCTCGGGTACATAACGGGACGGGAGCAGGATTTCCCCCTCTTCCCCACCATCCAGATACAGACCGAAGTCCACCTCTTTTACTACTTTCAGCGTGTTGTATTTTCCTAATTCGATGCTCATATAAAGTCCATTTTACGTCATTATGTGACAAAGATAGAGATAAGGAATAACTTTTCACTCTAAAAGATAACTTTTTTCTATGAACAACTACTCGCCAAAAAGGTTATCTTTGTAGCGCAGATAAGAATCAGATTCACTCTTCCTGCCAGAATCGACGTTATTCACCTTTAAATAAATTCAAAGATTATGGAATTTCTTACAACTGAAAAATTGACCATCGTCGGCGCAGCCGGCATGATCGGCTCCAACATGGCACAAACGGCAATCATGATGCACCTCACCCCGAACATCTGTCTGTACGACCCCTATGGTCCCGGACTGGAAGGCGTAGCAGAAGAACTGTTCCACTGTGGTTTCGAAGGTCTGAACCTTACTTACACTTCTGACATCAAAGAAGCGCTGACCGGCGCCAAGTATGTAGTATCTTCCGGCGGTGCCGCCCGCAAAGCAGGCATGACTCGCGAAGACTTGCTGAAAGGCAACGCAGCCATCGCCGAAGAATTCGGTAAGAACGTGAAAGCCTACTGCCCGGACGTGAAGCACGTAGTTGTCATATTCAACCCTGCCGATATCACCGGTCTGATTACGTTGTTGTATTCCGGTTTGAAACCCTCGCAGGTAACTACACTGGCTGCCCTTGACAGCACCCGTCTGCGTAGCGAACTTTCCAAGCACTTCGGCATCGCACCCGACAAGATTGAGAACTGTCGTACTTACGGCGGTCACGGCGAACAGATGGCCGTATACGCTTCTACCGCCAAAGTAGACGGCAAACCGCTGCTCGACATCATCGGCACTCCCGCCCTGACCAAAGAACAATGGGCAGAAATCCAGACGAAAGTAACCAAAGGCGGTGCCAACATCATCGCCCTGCGCGGTCGCTCTTCCTTCCAAAGCCCGGCATACGTTTCTATCGAAATGATAGCAGCCGCTATGGGTGGCAAACCCTTCCGCTGGCCTGCCGGTACGTATGTACACAGCCACGGATTCGACCACATTATGATGGCTATGGAAACCGAGATTACCAAAGACGGCGTACACTACAAAGAGCTGAACGGTACTCCCGAAGAGGAAGCCAAGCTGAAAGAAAGCTATGCTCACCTCTGCACTCTGCGCGACGAAGTGATAGAAATGGGCGTGTTGCCTGCCATCAAAGACTGGCACAGCATCAATCCGAATATCGACTAAATCGAAGGATTCGATTCCATTTAGTGACAAGGTGTCTTCCCCTCTTTAGGGGAGAGACACCTTTTTTCGATATTTTTCCTTCAAAAGCCTTGCGGTATAAAAAAAACTATATATCTTTGCACCCGCAATCAAAAAAGGTGCCATAGCTCAGTTGGTAGAGCAAAGGACTGAAAATCCTTGTGTCCC
>JAUUPT010000080.1 GCA_030843315.1 Bacteroidaceae bacterium
TTATCATCTACAACATAATATAGGGCAAATGTCGCATTTATAACTTGAACTCAGACCAAATAAAAGTTGAGCGCCTTTTTACTCTCACACCCTCACTAATTCTCTGTATCCCTTTGTTAGTCGGTGTTTCAGGTATGAGAGCAACAGTGAGGGAGCTATGAGGGTAAACTTTTGCCCTCATACGCTATATTTCTCGTATTATTCCCTCGCTCTCTGATTTATTCTGCTTACCTTTGCAGTAACAAAACTTTATACAAAATGAAAGATTTCGATTTCTCGCAGGTACCCTATGGCTTTGGTCTGTGTGCCTCTTCCGATTGTTCCAAAGCCTCAACTTGCCTGCGGCATATTGCCTTAGAATATGCTCCGGCAAATCGTCCTTTCCTTCCAACCTTGAATCCTAATAAACTGAAAGCCATGAAAGGAAAGTGCGAATATTATTGTCCGAATGAAACCGTGCGTTATGCCAAAGGTTTTACATGTACCATGGATTCTCTGACCGTTGGCGTCTCCACCACATTCCGTTGGCGGCTCATAGGGCATTTCGGCCGTAAGAACTACTACCTTGCCCGCAGGGGCGACTGGCTGATAAAACCTGCCGACCAACAATATATCATTCGTCAGGCTAAAGACTGCGGACTCCAACTCGATGATTATTTTGACGCCTATGTAGAGGGTTACAACTGGAGAGATTAAACGAGCGTATTGCCTTAATCCTCTTTTTTGCGCTCCCGATATCTGACTGCACCCTCTCGAAAAGGGTGCTTTTTGTGCCATTTACCTGCATGCATCTTCTTGATATATAGTGTTATGCAGTTTCCTGCCAGTAGGATACGCTCGTTCCTTCCTTTAGAAACGAGCGTTTCTGCCTTTGGATACGGGCGTTTCTCCTTTAGGAAACGGGCGTGTCCTCCTGGGGTGACAAGCGTGTCCGCTTGTGGTGACGGATGTGTCCGCCTGTGGAGACGGACGTGACTGCCTGTGGAGACGACTATGATAACAATTCATTCAGACGAAATATAACATATTTGTAGGTTTATCTTTAAATTATTTTCTATTTTTGTAGCATTATATAACCGGATACATAGGATTCATCCCCGTCCGGCATAAACCGATATATAACACGATGAAGAGAATGAATATTTATTTGCTGACCATGCTTTGGGTTTTGGGAGTGACAGTAGCTTTTATGCTTTTGTGCTATATCCTGTCCGGTTTCGATACATCTGCACTTGTTCTGGTATCCATTTTATGGGGCATTCCGGTAGTGCCTTATCTTTTGTTCGTCGCCTGTAGTTTTATGTTCGGACTGAAAGGAACGGAACATCTCTATTGGGCGGTCGGCTCGCTGCTTGTCTATGGTGCGCTGACTTACCTTCTGTTGCCTTCATGTCAGGTGGCGGCGGATCCGCAGATTATACATGCTACGTTGAAGTTGGTCACCTTTTTTGCTATTGCTTTCGGGTGCGGTTGTCTGTGGCGCCTGGGCATGGGGCATTCTTCTATTTGGCTGGGTGGGGCAAAAGTCCTTGTATCACTATGTACCGGAGCAGTGTTGGGCTACATCATGCTGGCAAACCTGAATGAAATAGGCGGACTTAATGATAAGTATTGGGCGCAGGAACAATACAATGATGACAAGACACTCTTTTATGAAGCCCGAATGCATTTCTCACCTTTCCCGGCAAGGGTTGTCGGTGTACGTTACTTCAACAAATACGGGCGGTATGCCGGTGGCAGCGCCAGCCAGCCGTGCAACTACCAATTGAATGATATGCGGTTGGGCGAAACGCCGGACGGCAGTGCCGACATCCTGCTCTATAAACAATATAAACGGATCGTAACGGATTTGCTGGCAGATTGCAAGGACGCTTTTCGTAAAGAGTCGGGCAATACGACCACTTATTTATTTTATAAGAACGACACCTTATGCCGTATGGAAACCGAACGCTACGAAAACGGCATTCTCTCGAAAATCTGTAGGTTTGAATCCATATCCGGTAATAATTATGATGTTGTCGAGAGATTTGATGAACTGGGTGTACCGCAGGAAATGTTTCGTAATAGCAGCCCTTTCCTTCGGCTTTGGTGTATTTACTATTTCCAGGTAGAAGCGGAAGTTCCCCGGTTCAGCTACGGATATGATGACCCGGAGAATCCGAATCTCGATGAACGGCTCCGCCGGCTTTTGGAAAGCGGGGGGCTGTTTGAACAGGATTGCGACTCACTCGAATAATAATGTAAACTGATAGCGTATGAACTGGTATATATATTGGCATCTGGCCGTAGAAGAATATTGTGGTGAAATATGTCTTTTCCCATCTAAAAAACGTGGCCTTATATTTGCACTGACCTCTTTACCGATAATGATAATCTGCGGCTTTCTTATTCAGCTCGCCGGGCAGCAGTTGGCAATTCCTCTCCTTGAAAACTATGCCATTAAAGCCGGTATCGCATTGGGGATAATCGATTGTCTGCTACTCTATGACGGTAGCAAACGCTATCGAAGATGGAGAAGTGCGTATGAGAAATGCCGTACGGATGAGAAAGATATGGGGAGCTTCATTTTGGCCTGCCTTGCGTTTCTTGGTATGCTTGTCATTCTTTACACTGAATTCGGGGCGCTGTCGCTGCTCTAAGTAAAATGGTAAGTTGGTATTCGGTGAAGAAGCGTTGTTTCGAGAAAAAAAAACGATTAGCACCGACTTTAAAAGAATATGATTATGAGAAATGTTATTAGAATATTACTGTTGTTTTTATCTTTATCGCCATTTGTTACGGCAAGTGCACAACAGGATATAAAGAGAGATACTACGTATCGGAAAGACGGCACGTTATGGAAGATTAGCGAGTATGTGGGCGGAAAGTTGATGAAACGCCAAACGTATGAAAATCATAAGCTGATAGATATTACTTCTTTTCGGGACGGAGAGCCTTATGGATGGTCGGAATCCTGGGATTATGATCGCGATACTTATCGCCGGTGTTTCTACAAAGGATGGGGATCACCCCGCCTTATTGATGAGTATGCGGTGTGGCACGACCAGAAAGGTCTGTCCGGTCGCACCATACAAGATGAGCAAGGCTACAAGACTCATTCTTTTTACAAACCCGACTGTGACTCTACACAGACGGAGATAACCGATACCCATATCGTACTGCGCGACTACAAAGATGGCCGGCTCCGTTCGTTGGAACACTATACGTCCGACATCGTTCCCGACGGAGTGTTCGAGAGCTATCACCCCAGCGGACTTGTAGCGTGCAGGCAGCTGTACAAGCAAGGGGAACTGATGAGCGAACAGTTTTATGACCATAAAGGTGGATCAATGGCCGACAAAGTTGACACGGAAAGCATAGCATCCAACGAACAGGAACCGATAGAAGAATGTGTCACGACCGTTGCAGTAAAGGTTACCAAGCTGACAAAAGAGGAATATCGGGAACTTCTCCGAAAGAGGTGTGAAAGCAATGCTTTTCACGATTGTCTGGAAATGGGACACGACCTCGTTATTCGCAATGCTGCGGGCGAAGTGCTATTGGAACGCCATTCGACAGAAGAAGACTATATCGATGGGGGACATCTGAATTTCGCCTATTACGGATGTGACAAGAAACAGGGAATACATTTGGGTTTCTCCAGCTACGGCGATTACAACCTTGTGCATTTCTTCTTTGTACGGGAAAAAGTGCCTGCACCGGAAAGCTCCGATAACGGTTCCGAATATCTGGATATTGCTGCCGAGTGTGTTTCCGTTCATGATTCTACCGGCTGGATTGCAGCATTGTCGAATGACAATCGCGGTACAAGCGCAGTATATAATCTATCCATTTATCATCAAGACGGAGCAGAGTTCCATCTGTTTTTCAGTGAAGATGTCTGCTTGATTACCGGTATCCCGGATATGTGGTGGGTTGGTGATAACTCCTTACTTGTCTCCTTCTCAGAAGAGGAGGCGTATCGTATAGATATCGACCCCGAAGCACTGAATCCGGAGTTATCGGAAGAAGAGGACGGCGATATATAATAGGGAAATAAGAAAATACTGAATTCATTTAAATCTCTTATAATTGGCTTGACAGATAAATTTAACTTTTTTGCTGGATTATGTGATATATATGCTTTTATTTTATACTTTTACCCCGGCTAATCTTATAATGACAAAACTATCTCCGACATTTTGCTATGAACATGATGGAAGAACAAGAATTAAGAAAAGAAAATGAACGGCTAAAAGAGGAATTGAGTTTTTATAAAAAGAAAACTGAATTGCTGACAGAGAAAACGTTGGAGAAAGCCATTAAAGATGAGAAAGAAGCTTATCAGATGATGAGAACTATCTTTCGTAAACTACCTTCGGCTATCCTGATTAAAGATATAGAAGACGATTATCGTTTTTATATCATTAATAAGAAATTCGAACAGATGTGTAATATGCCTCAAGAGGCATTGATTGGTAAGACGGACTACGAGGTTTTTCCGAAAGATGAAGCCGACAAATACCGGGAAGATGACATAAAAGCTTCCGCATACACGGAAGAGGCTCCTATGCTGATTCATGAAATCGTTACTTCTCCCGACCGTGGTGTCAGTACCCATCTGCAAACCATCAAGTTCTCTTTCTCCTTTAAAGGGAAAAGGTTGCTGGTCTGCGTAGGAATGGATGTCACCTTGCAGCATCAGATGATGGATCAACTGAAAGAAGCTTTGGATAAGGCCGAGCAAACCGACAAACTGAAATCGCAGTTCATTGCCAATATGAGTCATGAAATAAGAACGCCGCTGAACTCCATCGTCGGCTTTTCGCAACTCATTGCCGAAGCTGAAAGTAAGGAAAAACAGGAAGAATACAATCGTATTGTTGCATTTAATAATAATCTGCTGCTGACCCTTTTCGAAGATATTCTGACTCTTTCTATATTGGATTCCAGTAAAATGGTTTTCAAGGATATGGTGTTTAACTTCCCGCTTATGTTTAGCGATCTTGCTATTCAGATGAGGGCAAAAGTTCATAAACCGGATGTGGAATTTATCTGCGAGAATCCACTCAAAGAGTTGATGGTCAAGGCAGACAGTGACCGCCTGACCCAAATCGTCACTAACTTGATAACCAATGCCGTTAAATTTACCCAGCATGGATATGTCAAGATGGGATATGCCTGCAAAGATAACGGATTGGAACTCTATGTAGAGGATACGGGCATGGGTATTGAGGAACAGAATTTACCTAGAATATTCGATCGTTTCAAGAAGTTGAATCCTTTTATACAAGGTACCGGGCTGGGATTGCCTATTTGCAAATCTATTACCGAACAGATGGGAGGCAAGATTTGGGTGGAATCCGAGTATGGAAAAGGTTCTATATTCCATGTATGGCTTCCATGTTTATACAAGAACTGATTCATTATCCCCGGTTATCTGAATAATGAAGAAAAGGCGAAGAACTTTGCAGTCCTTCGCCTTTTCTTCATTATATACTTGTATTACTATGGCTTAGTCTTACAGAATGCCTTGTGCCATCATGGCTTTCGCTACCTTCATGAAGCCGGCAACGTTAGCACCCTTCACGTAGTTTACATATCCGTTAGCTTCTGTACCATACTGTACGCAAGCTGCGTGGATGTTCTTCATGATGCTCTTCAGTTTTTCGTCTACCTCTTCTGCGCTCCAGCTCAACTTGATAGAGTTCTGGGTCATTTCGAGGCCGGATACTGATACACCACCTGCATTGGCAGCCTTGCCCGGAGCATACAGAATCTTAGCATCTTGGAATACTTTGATGGCTTCGGGAGTAGAAGGCATGTTGGCTCCTTCGGATACGGCCATTACACCGTTGGCAACGAGTTGGCGAGCTTGGTCACCGTTGATTTCGTTCTGAGTGGCAGAGGGCAGAGCGATGTCTGCTTTTTCGCCCCAAGGCTTAGCACCTTCTACATACTTAACGCCCGGATATTGCTCGGCATATTCGCGGATACGTCCACGGTAAAGGTTTTTCAGTTCCATGATGTAGTCCAGTTTCTCGCGGTCGATGCCGGCAGGGTCGTATACATAACCGTCGGAGTCGGACATGGTCAATACTTTACCACCCATCTCCAATACTTTTTCGGCAGTGTATTGGGCTACGTTACCGGAACCGGAAATCAGACAAGTCTTGCCTTTCAGGTCAGTGCCCTTAGTCTTCAGCATTTCCATCAGGAAGTAGATGTTACCGTAACCGGTAGCTTCGGGACGAATCAGTGAACCGCCGAATTCGCGGCCTTTACCTGTGAATGTTCCGGTAAATTCGTGAGCCAGTTTCTTGTACATACCGAACATGAAACCTACTTCGCGACCGCCTACACCGATATCACCGGCAGGAACGTCCGTCTCGGGACCGATATGACGCCACAGTTCCAGCATGAAGGCTTGGACGAAACGCATTACTTCGGCATTGGACTTGCCACGCGGAGAGAAGTCGGAACCACCTTTACCGCCACCCATAGGCAACGTAGTCAGTGAGTTCTTGAATGTCTGTTCGAAAGCAAGGAATTTCAAGATAGAGAGGTTTACAGAAGCATGGAAGCGTACGCCGCCTTTGTACGGGCCAATGGCGTTGTTGTGCTGTACACGGTAACCCATGTTGGTTTGTACGTTGCCTTTGTCATCCACCCAAGTAACGCGGAACTGAAAAACACGGTCGGGAATGCAAAGACGTTCAATCAGATTGGCTTTGTCAAACTCCGGATGTTTGTTGTACTCTTCTTCAATAGTAGAAAGAACTTCTTCTACTGCCTGATGATACTCTGGTTCGTTGGGGAACCGTCTTTTGAGGTCTTCTAATACCTTTGCTGCATTCATAATCTAACTTCTTTTATTGGTTATTGTTTCTCGTTTCTGGTTAAAGCGGTCTCACCTTACAAGGTTTCACCTCTTGTTTCCTTGTATCTTCTTTTCTTAAGTTTGCGGTTGCAAAAGTATACATAAAAATGAAACAAACAAACAAATTATAAATAAAATGCGTCATAAAACAGCAATTTTGTTGTTTTATGACGCAAAAGCGAATAAAAAGATATTATTTATCCTCTTTTAAGTGATTTTATTACCGGGATAAATACTAATGCCGCCGAAATGACAAGCGTTAGGATGACTGGACCGTCAATTCGTTTGGCAGACATTAATACAATGTAACAAAGTGCTGCCCAAAGCAGCACAATGCAAACTATTTGGAATTTTGATAATGGCCGTCTCATTTGCCTGCTTTCTTTTTATCAACAATAGCATCGATTACTGCTACTGCGGTGATGTTTACAATATCGCGAACGGAACTTTCGAAGTCGGTAAAGTGAATCGGCTTGTTCAGTCCCATCTGAATCGGCCCGATAAGTTCGGCATCCATATCCATAGCTTGTAGCAGCTTGTAACCGGAGTTGGCTGAACTCAGGTTCGGGAAGACAAGTGTATTTACGTCTTTCCCTTTCAGGCGGGTAAACGGATATTTGGTATCGCGCATGGCACGGTTCATGGCAAAGTTCACCTGCATCTCACCGTCGATGGCAAGGTCGGGGTAATTCTGCTGCATATAGTCCACTGCTTCGTGCACGCTTACCGGGCTTCCTTCCTTGTCGGCGCCGAAGTTGGAGTAGCTCAACATCGCCATTACCGGTGTGTGGTTGAAGAAACGGACGGTGTATGCCGACAGTTTGGCAATATCGATCAGTGTTTCGGCATTGGGATGGCGGTTGATAAGTGTATCGGCCAGGAAGTAAGTACCTTTCTTGGAGTTAAGGATGTGCATGGTGCCGAAGTGCTTGTACTCCGGACGGATGCCGATTACTTCTTTGGCCACCTTGATGGTATTGCTGTATTTGGTGTACAGGCCGGTGATGAAAGCATCCGCTTCGCCGGTTTCCACCATCATCATGCCGAAGTAGTTGCGTTCGAACATCTTGTCGTTGGCTTCCTCGTAGGTAGCACCTTCGCGGGCACGCTTCTCGGCGAGGATGCGGGCGTAGCGTTCGCGGCGCGGGGCTTCGTCAGGGTGGCGCAGGTTCACTATTTCAATGCCTTCGAGGCTGAGGTCGAGTTCCTTTGCCAGTTTTACGATGGCTTCGTCGTTACCTAATATAATAGGATGGCAGATACCTTCTGATTTTGCTTCAACGGCAGCTTTCAGCATATTGGGGTGGATGCCTTCGGCAAATACCACGCGTTGCGGATGGCGGCGGGCGGTGTCGTAGAGCTGGCGGGTCAGTTTGCTTTCATAACCCATCAGTTCGCGCAGGTGTACGCAGTAAGCATCCCAGTTCTCGATGTTCTTGCGGGCTACGCCACTTTCCATGGCAGCCTTGGCTACGGCGCAGGATACTTCGGTGATAAGGCGCGGGTCAACCGGCTTCGGGATGAAGTATTCGGGGCCGAAACTGAAGTTGTTCACATGATAGGCTTCGTTCACAACATCGGGCACGGGCTGTTTGGCAAGGTTGGCGATGGCGTGTACGGCGGCAATCTTCATTTCCTCGTTGATGGCACGGGCCTGTGTGTCGAGTGCACCGCGGAAGATGTACGGGAAACCGATTACGTTGTTTATCTGGTTCGGATAGTCCGAGCGTCCGGTTGCCATCAGCACGTCGGGACGGGCGGACATGGCATCTTCGTAAGAGATTTCCGGGGTGGGGTTTGCCAATGCAAAGACAATAGGCATCGCAGCCATGCTGCGTACCATGTCTTGCGACAGCACGTTGCCTTTGGACAGGCCGAGGAATACGTCGGCACCTTTGATGGCTTCTGCCAGCGTATGGATATCGGTACGGTCGGTAGCAAAGTATTTCTTTTGTTCGTTGAGGTCGGTACGCGTCTTGCTGATAACTCCTTTACTATCCACCATCACAATGTTTTCGAGGCGGGCGCCGAGGGAAACGTAAAGTTTGGTACAGGAGACGGCAGATGCGCCGGCACCGTTTACTACAATCTTCACATCCTCAATCTTCTTGCCGGCCACTTCGAGTGCGTTCAGCAGTCCGGCGCTGGAGATGATGGCGGTGCCGTGCTGGTCGTCGTGCATCACGGGGATGTCGAGTTCTTCCTTCAACCGGCGTTCTATCTCAAAGCATTCGGGCGCTTTGATATCTTCCAGGTTGATGCCGCCGAAAGTAGGGGCAATGGCTTTGACGGCCTCAATAAACTTGTCGGGGTCTTTCTCGTCCACTTCGATGTCGAAGACGTCGATGCCGGCATAAATTTTGAATAACAGGCCTTTGCCTTCCATCACCGGCTTCCCGCTGAGGGCGCCGATATCACCCAGCCCGAGCACGGCGGTACCGTTGGAAATTACGGCAACGAGGTTACCTTTGGCTGTATATTTATAAGCATCTTGTGGATTCTTTTCAATTTCGAGACACGGTTCTGCCACTCCCGGAGAGTAAGCGAGTGAAAGATCGGTTTGTGTACTGTAGGGCTTGGTTGGCACTACTTCTATTTTGCCTGGCTTGCCTTGCGAGTGGTAAAGCAAAGCGGCTTCTTTGGTAATCTTAGCCATGGTGTTTTAGTTAAAATGGTTATAATTTTGCTGCAAATGTAGGGATAAAAGTTCTAAATCGTAGTTTGCCGTCGATAAATTCTATTATAATTATAGCAGATTAGCTAAAAATGCTTATTTTTGGCAGTAAATTGAAACAATACCCCCTTTTATTAACTTAACACGTATGCATTATGAGATTTTTAAAACTTCCTTTAGCAGGATTATTGCTTTCTGTGATGGCACTATTTACAGGCTGTAAGTCGGCAAGCAACGAACAAAAAGCCCCGGTTGCCTTGACCTGGGAGCTGGTTGAGAATAATATCGAATCCGGATATTATGAGAACGCTTTCATCCTCAAAAACATTTCTAAAGAACCCTTGACCAAAGATTGGACAATCTACTATTGCCAACTTCCCCGTCGCATCAAGCAGGAAGAGAATCCGGCGGTAAAAGTGGAAGTGGTGAACGCTAACTACTTTAAGATGTATCCTACCGATAGCTTCACTGCGCTGGCTCCCGGTGATTCCATTCGGATTACTTTCCGGTGCTCTTATACACTGAACAGAAATTCCCTTGCTCCCGAAGGTACTTATTGGGTAGGTACGGCAGACGGTAAGCCGCTTCCTGTTGCGATGACCGCACTTCCGTTGCCTTCGCCTGAAACACTGAAGGGGTATCCGGATGCTACCAAGATTTATGAGGCAAACCTTCGTTTAGCCGGTGCTTCCGCCCTGTCTCAATCGGATATCTTGCCATCGGTAAAGAAGGCAGTGCCGGCAGCAGGCAAAGCAACGCTGGAAGGCAAGGTAGCCTTGACCTTCGCAGATGATTTTGCCGGTGAAGCAAAGCTGCTGAAAGAGAAACTGGCTGGTGTTTACGGTCTGGAAGTTGCTGAAGGCGCTCCCGTGACAATCGCTTTAGAAACTCTGGCAGATAAGTCGCAGGCAGTGAACGATGAATATTATACTATTAATATAGGTGATAATCAGATAAAGATTAGTGCCGCCACCCCACACGGCATCTTCAATGGTACGCAGACCTTGCTCGCCATGCTGAAAGGCAAGCAAGCCCCTTACCAACTGGAAGCAATGACCATTCAAGACTATCCCGACTTGCTGTATCGTGGACAAATGATTGACATCGCCCGCGACTTCACTACTTCGGAAGATTTGAAAAAGCTGATTGATAATTTCGCTTCTTATAAGATGAATGTTCTCCATTTCCATTTCTCGGACGATGAGGGCTGGCGCCTGGAAATCCCCGGTTTGGAAGAATTGACTGCCGTAGGAAGCCGTCGCGGACATACTATGGACGAAAGCAATTGCCTCTATCCGTCTTATGACGGTGGGTATGACCCGGACGCAAAGACCGTCGGTAATGGATATTACACCCGTGAGGAGTTCATTGGCTTATTGAGATATGCCGCCGAAAGATACGTCCGCATCATTCCCGAAATCGAGTCTCCGGGACATGCCCGTGCCGCTATTTATTCTATGAAAGCCCGTTACAACAAATACATCGGTACCGATCCAGAGAAGGCGAATGAATATCTACTGAATGATCCGCAAGATACTTCCCGCTACTCTTCCGCCCAATCCTATACGGACAATGTGATGAATGTTGCTCTGCCTTCTACCTATCGCTTTATGGAAAAAGTGATTCAGGAACTTGCTGCCATGTATAAGGATGCAGGCGTTCCACTGGCAACGATACATCTGGGTGGTGACGAAGTGCCGCATGGTGTATGGGAAGGTTCTCCCAAGTGCCAGGAGCTGATGAAAGAGAAAGGCATGACGAGAATACACGATTTATCAGAGTATTTCATCACGCAATTGGGAGATATCATGCAGAAGAACGGCATGAAGTTCAGCGGTTGGCAGGAAGTTGCCTTGGGACATACGGAGCAGGCTCACCAGCAATTGAGGGCACAGGCTGCCGGCGTATACTGCTGGAACACTGTTCCGGGATATGATGAAGTGGTTTATCAGACAGCCAACAACGGTTATCCGGTTATCCTCTGTAACGTGGGTAATTTCTATATGGATATGGCATACAACGGTCATCCCGACGAACGTGGACTCGACTGGGGCGGCTATGTAGACGAATCAATCTCTTTCGCGATGCTTCCTTTCAGCATTTATCGTTCGCTCCGCAAGAATATGGCAGGCGATCCTATTGATTTGAGTGCAGCCGAAAAAGGAAAGACTATGTTGACCGCAGTCGGCAAGAAGAATATCGTGGGTGTACAAGGCCAGTTGTTTGCTGAAACAATCCGCAATTTCGGCCAGATAGAGTATTTGCTTTTCCCGAAAATGATGGGATTGGTAGAACGTGGCTGGAATGCCTATCCGGCATGGGAGGCTCTTTCCGGTGCACAAGAGCAACAAGTATTCGACCAGGCTCTAGCATCCTATTACGAGAAAATCAGTGAGAAGGAAATGCCGTATTGGGCAAAGAACGGAACTAATTTCCGTCTGCCGCATCCGGGCCTGATGGTGAAAGAGGGTACTCTTTATGCCAATGTTGCCATTGACGGTGCGGAGATACGCTATACTACCGATGGAACCGAGCCTACCGCCCAATCTGCTTTGTGGGAAGCACCCGTGAAGTGCGATGCTCCGGTTGTCAAGGCGGCGACGTTCTATCAAGGAAAGAAGAGTGTGCCGATAACGCTTAGCGTGAAGTAAGATATTGAGGAACTTATATAAAAAAAGGAAGTGCATTGCCAAGGCAATGCACTTCCTTTTTTTATGCATTCAATGCCTGCTCGATATCTGCAATGATATCGCCTGCATTCTCTATACCTACGGAGAAACGGATTAGGTCGGGGCGTACGCCGGCTGCCATCAGTTGCTCGTCCGAGAGTTGGCGGTGTGTATGGCTGGCGGGATGTAGCACACAGGTGCGGGCATCGGCTACGTGGGTTACGATGGCGGCGAGTTTCAGCGAATCCATAAACTTGATGGACACTTCGCGTCCGCCTTTCAGCCCAAAGGAGATGACGCCGCAAGACCCGTTCGGCATGTACTTCTGTGCCAGTTCGTAGTATTGATTGCCGGGCAGACCGCAATAGTTCACCCAAGCCACTTTATCATTTTTAGAAAGATACTCGGCAACGGCTTGCGCATTCTTGCAGTGCTGCGGCATGCGCAGGTGCAAAGTTTCCAGGCCGAGGTTCAGCAAGAAAGAGTTCTGCGGAGACTGTATGCTGCCGAGGTCACGCATCAGTTGGGCGGTAGCTTTGGTGATATAAGCCATCTTGCCAAAGGCTTTCGTATAAGTCAGCCCGTGATAAGACTCATCCGGGGTACACAGTCCGGGGAATTTGTCGGCGTATGCATCCCAATCGAAGTTTCCGCTATCCACGATGGCGCCGCCTACGCTGGTGGCATGTCCGTCCATGTACTTGGTGGTGGAGTGCACCACGATGTCGGCGCCCCATTCAAACGGGCGGCAGTTAATCGGGGTGGGGAAGGTGTTGTCTACAATCAAGGGCACGCCATGTTTGTGGGCAATGCGGGCAAACTTCTCAATATCGAGTACTTCCAGTGTCGGATTAGAGATTGTTTCGCCAAACAGAGCCTTGGTATTCGGGCGGAAAGCTGCGGAGATTTCTTCTTCCGGTGCATCCGGGTTGACGAAGGTTACGTCGATGCCCAGCTTCTTCATTGTTACGCCGAAGAGGTTGAACGTTCCGCCATAGATGGTGGAAGAACAAACGAAGTGGTCGCCTGCCTGGCAGATGTTGAAGATAGCGTAGAAGTTGGCGGCTTGTCCGCTGGACGTCAGCATGGCACCTACGCCCCCTTCGAGGGCGGCTATTTTGGCGGCTACGGCATCGTTCGTCGGGTTTTGAAGGCGGGTATAGAAATATCCGTTTTCTTCGAGGTCGAACAGACGCGCCATTTGCTCGCTGGTGTCGTATTTGAAAGTGGTGCTTTGATAAATGGGGAGTACACGTGGCTCACCCTTTTTAGGAGTCCAGCCTGCTTGCACGCAGAGGGTCTCCGGTTTGAATTGCTTTGCCATAATGCTATCTGTTTTTAAAGTTTTTTTGTCTATTAACGTCTAAGCCATCGCAAAAGTAAGGAAAATAATGTAAATTTGTCCGCTATTAGGGGAAAATACTACAAAATGATAATCTTATGGCTCGATTACTGCTTTTATTCTTTTTCATGCTCTGCTCTTTTTCGGTTTTGGCCCAGGAAGAGTATGCGACTCCGAAATCAGGTGAGGGTATTTCTGCCTTTCTTGAAAGGAATAACCGGCCTGCAAAAACATATTATAAGGAGTTTCTGAAGCTGAATGAGAAGCGTTTGCGTGGAAAAGAGGAATTGCGCCTGGGAGTGAAATATGCATTGCCGCCATTGAGAGACGGAAAGCCAACAACCAATGGGGACAAAAAAGACAATCCGGCAAATCCTTCGGCCAGCAAAAAGAAATCAGTCTATGAACCATTATTTGGAAAAGCGCTTGCCAATGTTCCGGTAACTTCCAACCGCTTGCAGGGCACTTGCTTCTATGTAGTCAGTGGACATGGCGGTCCCGATCCCGGCGCTATCGGTAGAATCGGCAAGATAGAGTTGCATGAGGACGAATATGCCTACGACGTTGCCCTGCGCCTTGCCCGCAATCTGATGCAGGAAGGGGCTGAAGTCCGTATCATTATCCAAGATGCCAAAGATGGCATTCGTGATGACCAATACCTCTCCAATAGCAAGCGCGAAACGTGTATGGGCGCTCCTATTCCTCTGAACCAGGTGGCACGCCTGCAACAGCGTTGTGCCAAAATCAACGAGCTTTATCAGAAAGACCGTAAGAACTATAAGTATTGCCGTGCCATCTTCCTTCATGTAGATAGTCGCAGCAAGAGCCATCAGACCGATGTCTTCTTCTATCACTCCAAAAACAAGCCCGACAGCAAACGCCTGGCAACCACCATGAAAAAGACCTTTGAATCGAAATATGGCAAACATCAGCCCAACCGTGGTTTTACGGGTACCGTCAGCGCCCGCAATCTGTATGTGCTTGCCAACACTTCCCCTGCTTCCGTCTTTGTAGAGTTGGGAAATATTCAGAATACCTTCGACCAACGCCGTTTCGTTATCAGTTCCAATCGCCAGGCCTTGGCAAAGTGGCTGATGGAAGGGTTCATCACAGATTATAAGAAGTCGAAATAAAGACCAGTTTTATGTCCCGATACTGAGCGAGTTGTTCCCCGGTGCCGAGCGATGCGTTCCCCGGTGCTGGAGAATTGCCTTAACTTTGTCGGCGCATTTACCTATTTATTTGTTTTTTCGGTCATTGGAGAATAATGTCTTTATATACTTTGCCCGGATGTCCTTTGTAGGAACTTCTTTCGTAACATTCAGCGAGTAATTCTGCATTTTCCAGCAGCGTTTTATTAGAATCTTCTGAAAGATTGACCGTCAAAATTCCGCTACCCAATACTCCCGGATTGCAAGGAATGGGAGTCTGTCGGATGAAATCTACGATTAGCTCTACACAAACACAGTTTTTTATCTGATGCTGTTCTACTGCTTCTCTTATTTCATCATTCAACTTTTTCTTCATTTCTGGATTAATATATCCGTACCAGAGAAAACACTTCATGCCCCGGCGTGCAGCTTCAACAAATACATCCAAATAAGTATGCCCGTCGTCGTTGGGGCGGTCAATCTCATACGGATCTATGTGTAAAAATGCTTTAGGAGACAATGAAGGCAGTAGTGCTAATGTGCCCGAAATAGAATCGCAATTATAAATCGTGACACGTGGAGATAATCCTTGCTGCACTGCATATTCGCGCACCGTGTCGAGCGAAGGCTGCTCCAAGTCGAAGAAGATATACCGGTCTGCCGTATCTTTCAGTACATTCATGGCAAGTCCGGGAGAACCGATATACGTTTCGTTTTGCATGGATTGGTTCTCTATCTGATAGTAAGGGGATTGTACCAAAGGTGCAAACCGGGGAGCTTCCTTTAGAAAATGGTATATGCCGTATTCTTGTTCGGGAGTATGCTGCATACTATATCGGGCACATGCCGAGTTCGTTTCCACATATACTTGTGGCTTTTCCTTGCTCAATACATCACATAAGCCCAAGTGTTTCAGCATATCGGCTTGTTTGCCGTAGTGGGTATAGGTCGTCATAGCTACGGCTATTTCATTTCCGGATGCCTCTCCAACCACTTCGCAGCATACCAGCAGGTCGCTTTTGGCTTCAATCCTTGTTCTGCCGCATACTCATAGGTCCTTTTGACAAGAGCCGCCGCGATGCCCTGCCCTTCAATGGGAGGAGGGACAACCGTGTGGAGAATGTCCAGACTGCTGTCGTCCAGGCGATATTCTACATAGGCTGTATAGCCGTCTACTTCGGTGGTGAACAAGTGGCGTTCGGGCTGGTGATTGATGATGTACTCCATGGCGTTTCCCTTTCTTTGGTGAATGAGTGCAAGTTCGCAAAAAAAAGGCAGAAAGACAAACTCCGGGTTCAGTTTTTAGTCCTAAAAGGTTATTTGACAGTAAATTCCTTTTTCTTGTGCAGAGGCATAAGGAGATA